>CAJLAV010000001.1:0-46847 GCA_905204735.1 uncultured Collinsella sp.
ATCCTGCGGCCCCGTCGCTTTTATGCCGATGCGTACCGAGCGTTAGCGCTCCATGTTGGGAACAATGCTGCCCTCCGTTACCGCGTGCACGGCCAGGCGCATGATGTTGTCGTAGCCGGTCTTGTTGAGAATCTCCGAGATGCGGCGCTTGATGGTGCCCTCGCTCATAAACAACTCGGCCGCGATCTCGCGACGGCTCTTGCCTTCGCAGGCAAGGCGCAAAATCGACAACTCAACGTCGTCGAGCGCCGCCGTGCCCGAAAAGATGCTTTCGGGCGGCTTGGGAAACGTGCAATAGCCCGCCAGCGTGGAGCGCATCACGGCAAAGAGCTCATCGATGCCGACGTTCTTGTACACAAAGCTGTCGACGCCTGCCTCGCGCGCCTGATCCACAAACGTAATCTCGGGCATGCCCGTCATGATAATGACGCGGCACTCGGGCAGCTGCTCTTTGATGCGCGCCGCCGCCACGATGCCGTTGGAATCGTGCTCGGTGCACACGTCCATCAAAATCATGTCCGGATGCTCCTTGAGCGCGACGTCCAAGGCATCTGAGGCATCGGCGATGACGGCAACAACGGTCATGTCGGGCTGGTCCCCAACGGAGCGCGCGAGGCTCTCGCGCAGAATGGCCTGGTCTTCGACGATAAGGATACGAATCATGAGCTTCTCCTTTGGACCGTTGCGTTGGAGTTCAGCGGAATGGACACCGCAAGCGTAAAGGACGGGGCGGCATGGACCTCCAGGCTGCCGCCCAGATTTTGCGCGACATGCCTCATACCAGGAATACCCGTTCCCTCGCGATACGATACGGGAGCAGGCGCGCCGTCGTTTGATACCGTCATGTGGGCAATGGCACCGCCATCCGACCCCTCCTGCCACAGGCGCACTTGGACTTGGTGAGCCTGCGCATGCTTGGTGGCATTGGTCGACGCCTCGCGGATAATCTGCAAAAAGGCGGCAGCGACGTGTGCATCGTCCGGAAGCGATCCATCCACATCGATCTGCACGCTCACCAGGCCAAAGGCATGAACGATATCGCCGAGCTGCTCCGCCGGCTCGCTGTCGCCACCGCTACGCAGGTCGGCGGCAATCGAGCGCAGCAGCGGGTCAATCTGCTCGAGCGACTCGTCATCCAGACGCCCCTCCTCCAAGTATCGATGGAGAATGGACAGGCGCTGCCCGATCACGTCGTGTACGCGGGCGCGCATACGCAGGTAGGCCGCATTGTCGGCAACCTTTTTGACTTCTTCGATCTGGGCCTGGAGCTCTTGGCCCGCAAGCTCGAGCAGGTGGTTGGCCTGCGCCAGACGGTCGTGGGCATGTGCGTACTCCGTCACGTCCAAGCCGATAATGCGCTCAAAGGGGCGGCCCGAAACCATAACCTCATCGCACGCGAACAGACGAATCTCGGAGGGGGAAACCTCGACCACCGCACGTGCCTCCCCAAAGCGGTCCAGGTCGATTCGAACGCGGTTTTTGCTGCTCTCGGGCATCTGCGCACTGAGTTTTCGAAGACCGCCCCACGTATCGCTCATGTCGTGCAGGTCGGTGGGCATGTGAAGCTCCACAAGGTTCCTGCGCATGCAGCGGTTCATGAGCAGCGGGCGGCCCTTCGAATCCAGATACAGAATGCCGACGGGGATCACGTTAATAGTCTCGATCGTCGAAAACGCCGTGATGTCCTCCTGGCGGTTGCGCACGTCCATCAAAAGCGCCGCGACGGAGCGGAACAGGAAGAACGCGCCCTCCGCGATAAGGACTGCGGGCCACGCCGAACCCATGACGTAAACAACCGGCGGCGTCGCGGCGGCAACAAGCAGCAGCTCAACCATCATGACGGGACGACGATAATGCACCATAAGGACTACGCCATAGGCGGCAATCGCGGCGTTGAGCCATAGCAGCGCGCCCGCCGCCTCGGCGACGACATAGAGCGGCGCCACCAGATACGACCCGCTCGACGCGAACAAGATGACGGCCGAGATAATCAAGTGCAGCACAAGGCTCGACTCATAGACGCAAATCACTTTGCGGTTGTAAGACGAACGACGCGATGCGATGAGCGGAACATGGATGGTCTGCAGGCATGCCACCAAGGCAAAGAGCACATCGAGCGCAACGATCTGGGGAAGGATAAGCGGCATCTGCATCATCACTCACCCGCCTGCGGCATCAGCACGATCATACGCAGCTGACCGGCCTCGCCCTCAAGACGATACGCCACGTTACGCCCCTGCAGTGCAACCTCGAGCTCGTGCGCGGCGGGCGTCTGCGACAAGTCTTCCTCGTCGTTGGAAAAGAGTGTGGCACGCAGCTCCACGCTGCACGAATCGTGTTCGCTCAGATGGTACATGAGTGCCGGATGATCGGTGGTGTAGGCGAAAAACGCAAAGTCATACACGCAGTCGTACAGCGCGCTTACCGTACTGGCATGCATCGGACGCTGTATGGCGATGATCGAAGCGCAGTCGACATCGATGGTGCGCAAGTCACTTGCCAGCTCGTTGGCAATGAGTTGGATGCGATCGCGGTCAAATCCGCTTTCCCCATGCTGCGCCAACGTGAGCGAGCCCTTGCGTTTGCAATAGGCGACGAGCATCTTGGCACATTGCAGCATGCGATAGCGCTCATGCGAGGATGCCTCATCGGTTAACGGCGGCAGCGAGCCCAGCAGCCAATACATCTCATCGAGCGCGCGGGCAAGCGCCTGGTCGACATCTTTGACCAGCAAGGCCTCGGCCTCCTGGTCGGCAAGATGCGTCTTAAGATCGTAGTCGGCCGTAAGTAGCTCGTTTTGGCGCTGCAATTCCATGCGCCGGTACGCCAGCTCGCGATTGAGCTCGTTGAGCTCCGATACGTCTTGGGCGAGCAATGCCGATCCGCCTAGCAGTGGGAAGGCGCGGTACATCACATCGGGATCGGACGCCACGGTAAAGGCGTGGGCATGCCGTGCTCCTGAGCGCGCAGCTCTTCGCGCACACCCGCCGGAATCGGCTTTGATACCGGCGTGGCATAGACTTCCTGCAGGTCGCGCGTTATAACTTTAAGATCGAGCGGCAGGGTGTCGAAAATGTTGGCAATGCCGTGGTACGACGGAATGACGCCGCAATCGAGGCAAATCTCGAGCGTCACCACGCACAGCACGCAATAGACGAGCGAAAAGTTGAGCTTCCATGCCCAAGGCACGCGCAGGGCGTACGAAATGGCAAAGAACGCGCCGCCCAGCAGCACGAGTGCCGCCGTGCCCGAAAAACGTTGGATACGGAAGGACGATGACCGACCCACCAAAATGAAAAAGGCGACAAAGTTAAAGGCCGTCCATATCAGAACGGCAAAATAGCCCCAGCCGTACGTGTAATCGTTACTCCAGGTTTCACTCGAGCGATCGAAATGAAAGACCTGTTGGTGAAAATCGTTGGTAAGCACAAACCCAATGAGCAGGATGGCCGCGATCCACAGGGCTGTGCGGTAGCGGCGACCCGCACGATGTTGCTCCAACCCTGCAAGGCGCAGGCCGCACAGCTGGTAGAGGAGCGGAATGAGCGTCATGGGCACGTAGTACAGGTACCACAGCACGGTGGCATAGAACGGCGTGAACGACTTGTACTTGAGGATGACCTCGATCATCCACAAGGCGCTGATGGTGGCAACGGCAACGAGGCGCCGGCGCAAGACGTAATCCAGACAGCGCAGATAGACCAGCACACCCCAGATTGAGAACGCGACGGCAGCGAGGAGCAGCGGAATCGAGCTCGAATGGATAAGCCCGTCCACGACTTCTTTGGACACCTCGTTATAGATGGGCACGGTGTTGGAGAGCTTGGGATCGGAAGCGAATGACGCCGGCAAGACCGCCAAAAGCAGAAGAAACAGTGCGGTTATGACGCCGGCAATGACGAAGGCGCGGCGACGGTACACCAGGTGCGTTATGCCAACGAGGAATCGCGGCATGGCGAAGAGCCTGCCGCCCCTGGGATCCGCCACCGGCGCGGATCGGGCGGCCGCATGGCCGATATGTCGCTCGCGGGTACCCATAGTGCTTTTAGTGTACCGACAGGCAGGCTCAAAAAACGGGCCGCATGTCCCAAAATCCGCGGACGGCAAAGCGCCCGGCAAGCACAAACTACTCGCCGGGCGCTTTGGTTAGGAGACTATGAGGTTGGGGGCTCGGTGCCCTTAGGACAGGTCCTCGCCATTCGAAGCAATGACGCGCTTGTACCAGTCGAAGCTCTTCTTCTTGGAGCGCTTGAGGGTACCGTTGCCGGCGTCGTCACGGTCGACGTAGATGAAGCCGTAGCGCTTGGACATCTCGCCCGTGCCGGCCGAGACCAGGTCGATCGGACCCCAGGTGGTGTAGCCCAACAGGTCGACGCCGTCCTCGGTCACCGCGTCGCGCATCGCGGCGATGTGCTGGCGCAGGTAGTCGATACGGTAATCGTCGTTGATGGAGTCGTCCTCCTCGACAACGTCCTTGGCGCCCAGGCCATTCTCGACCACAAACAACGGCTTCTGATAGCGGTCGTACAGGTCGTTGAGGGTGATGCGGAAGCCCAGCGGGTCGATGGCCCAGCCCCACTGGCTCTGCTGCAGGTAGGGATTCTTGGCACCGGCGAAGGCGTTGCCCTGGGTCTTCTCGACATCGGGGTTGTCGGCACCGGCGGAGCAGCGGGTGCTGTAGTAGCTAAAGCTGATGAAGTCGACGGTGTTGTCGGCCAGGATCTCGCGGTCCTCGTCGGTCATGCCCACATCGATGCCCAGACGCTCGAGCTTCTTGACGGCATAGGCCGGGTAATAGCCACGGCTCTGGACGTCGACGAAGAAGTAGTTGTCCTGGTTGTCGAGCTGGGCCTGGCGCACATCGCCCGGGCGGCAGCTGTAAGGGTAGTAGGTGCCGGCAGCGAGCATGCAGCCGATCTTGACCTCGGGGTCGATCTCGTGGGCGATCTTGGTGGCCCAAGCGCTGGCGACGAGCTCGTTGTGGGCGGCCAGGTACTCAACGGCCTCCTTGTTCTCGCCCTCCTCAAAGACCAGACCCGCGCCCATAAACGGCAGGTGCAGGATCATGTTGATCTCGTTGAAGGTGAGCCAGTACTTCACCAGGCCCTTGTAGCGGGTGAAGATTGTGGTCGCGAGGTTCTTGTAGAAGTCGATGAGCTTGCGGTTGCGCCAGCCGCCGTATTCCTTGATGAGGTGGATCGGGCAGTCGAAGTGCGTGATGGTCACGAGCGGCTCGATGCCGTGCTTCTGGCACTCGCGGAACACGTCCTCGTAGAAGGCCAGGCCGGCCTCGTTGGGCTCGGTCTCGTCGCCGTTGGGGAAGATGCGGGTCCAGGCCAGGCTCATGCGGAAGGTCTTAAAGCCCATCTCGGCAAAGAGGGCGATGTCCTCCTTGTAGTGATGGTAAAAATCGATGCCGGTCTGCGCGGGATAGTAGTAGCCGTCCTCGAAGTCGAGCATCTTGCGCTGGCCGGAGACCACCGCGAAGCGCTCGGAGCCGTGCGGGGCCACGTCCACGTTGGCCAGGCCGCGGCCGTCCACGTTGTAGGCGCCCTCGCACTGGTTGGCAGCCGTCGCGCCGCCCCACAGGAAGTCATTACGGAAAGCCATGCATCGATCCTTTCATACGCTGCTTGTCGTGGTTTCAGTATCCCCCACAAACAGCGCGCCGCTCAACGACAACGGCGCAGGTCGACACTTCTTTTCGCACGCAGGCGCCCAGCAGCCGCCCACGTCTGACACTTTCTGATACCCAACCACCAAAAAGGGGACAGGCACCTTTGTGGTGGTTGGGGAACGGTATGTCTCGATCTGTAACAGATAGACCGCCAGAGCCGGGCTTAGTGTTACAGATTGAGATTATTCGGCCTGCCCGCTGTTGTTCGTCTTGATCTGTAACAGGAAGAGACGATTTAGCCTGCTAGATGTTACAGATCGAGACAGAAGACCCTGGTCTTCGGTGGCGTCGAGGTTCTTCCCGGTGAGATCTAAAATGAACGCCCTCGGCCAGTAGGCAATTTGACTGAATAGGGAAAAAAGGAAAAAATAGGAAAAAAAGGAAAGGAGACTTATGACTGAAACCATCTTCTCCCCTTCATTTGGAAATCGCCCATCCTATCTCGTTGGGCGAGGAAGTGTAATTTCAACATTCATCTCCGGCCTTGAACAGGAGCCGGGCAATCGAGACCGCGTCATGCTCATGCTCGGCCAGCGAGGAAGCGGCAAGACGGTTCTCCTGTGGGAGCTCGCCGATCGCGCTCGCAAGCTTGGCTTCGTCGTCGCCACGCCCACCGTTGCCTCCGAGGACATGCTCGAGCGCATTGTTGAAAAAATCCAAGAGGCGGGCGAGCCCTATGCCAACAAACGCCATCTCCCTAAACTCACGGGCGGCAGCCTGAGCGCCTTCGGTTTCTCAGCCGGCCTTGAGTTCACGCGCGATGTGCAGGAAACCAAGAGTTTCCAGTTCAAGCTCACGCAACTGGCGCGCAAACTAACCGAGCAAGGACATGGCATCCTCATCCTCATCGATGAGCTTCAGGCTAATTCGCCCGAGATCAGACAACTCGTCACCGCTTATCAAGAACTCGTCGGCGAGAGACTCAACGTCGCACTCGTTATGGCGGGCCTTCCGGGAGCGGTCTCGGCGACGCTCAATGACCGCGTGCTGACGTTTCTCAACCGCGCTCGCAAAGTCACACTCGAACCGCTTTCAGTCGGAGACGTCGACACCTATTACCAGCGGGCTTTCGAAGAACTCGACCTTGATATCCCAAGCGATCTTCGACTAGATGCCGCTCGCGCAACCCAGGGCTCGCCCTACATGTTGCAGCTCATCGGTTACAACATCGCCAATCGTTGCCAGGCAGGAGAACGCGCAACACGAAAGCTAGTCGACGGAGCCATCGAGGCATCAAAGGTCGATTTCGAAAACGATGTGTGCGAGACGACGCTCGCCGCGCTGTCAGACCAAGACGTCGCGTTTCTCTCCGCAATGACTGATGACGAAGACGCTGTGTCTCGCATTTCTGATGTTGCGAAGCGCATGTCAGTCACACCCGACTATGCGCAAAAGTATCGCCGGCGCCTCATCGACGCCGGCGTTATCGAGCAGGCGCGCCGCGGCTACGTGCGCTTCGCCGTCCCCTATATGGCCGATTACCTGCGCAGCCAGCTCTAGGCAACCACCGCAAAGGGGACAGGCACCTTTGTGGTGGGTTGGGCCCGCTTGTCTCGATCTGTAACAGTTAGGCCGTCAAAACCGGGCTTGGCGTTACAGATTGAGATTGTTCGGGCGGCCCCCGTGGTTCGTCTTGATCTGTAACAGATAGAGACGATTTAGCGCGCCAACTGTTACAGATTGAGACGGAAGACCCTAGTCCACGGTGATGTCGAGGTTCTTGCCGACGAGACCTACGTAGCCGCCCTCGGCAGCCTTGGGACTATCTGCGTGGCAGAGAACCCACTTGTCGGCCTTCCAGTAGCAGTAGCTATCACCGGCCGCGGGCATGTCGGCCGCAGCCTCGGGGCGCGGACCGTTGGTGTCGGCGGGCAGCGCAACCATCACCTGGAAGCCACCGTCGTCGACCATGCACGGCGTGTAGTGCAACGTGGTGGCGTAGACCTCGACGAGCGTGCCGGCGGGCGCGCGGAACGCCTTGACCTGCGCGGTGTCGAGCTTGCCGTCGACAATCTGCTCACGCTTGGCGAGCAGCAGAATAAAGTCGCGAGCACCCAGGTTGAACTCGCTCGCGCGGTGATACTCCAAGCAGTTGAGCTTCGTGTTGTGGCCGTTGCACCAGCCCAGCTGGAACGGACGGCCGCCATACATGAGCAGGCCGAGCGCATCGGCGCCCTCGACCTGCTCCAGCTCAGGCGCGGAGGCCACGTACTTGCTGCCCTCGGGGATGGGCGTTGCGGAGAGCGCCTGGACGAGCGGGGCGGTCAGGCTGGACGGGACGTCATCCCACACGCGGCCATAGGGTTTGAATTCGGGGTCGGTAACAGAGTAGATATGCATGTTCGCTCCTGTTCGTTTGTGTGATATTACGAACATTCTAGAACAATCACGCGCGGTTTTAAACGTCCGCCATGTCCGCTCAACAAAAAGGCACCCCCGCATAAGCGAAGGCGCCCAGTGAACTCATTTTGAGCGACGAAACCTTTAGGCCTGCTGATAGTGCAGGTGTGCCTCATCGATATCGATCAGATCGCGGTCGAGATAGCGACGCGCGAGCCAATTTGCCATAGGGAGATTCTGGTCCAGGTAGTTACCGCACTCTTCGGGAGCGGCACCGGGGACATCGCCCTCGAAGCCAGCAACAAACTCGAACAACTCGCGCACGAGCGGCAAGATCTCCTCACTCGTCACCTCGCCAAACGCAACCAGGTAAAAGCCCGTGCGGCAGCCCATAGGGCCAAAGTAGACAATACGGCTCGACCACTCGGCATGGTTGCGAAGGAACGTCGCGCCCAGATGCTCGATGGTGTGGCACTCGGCCGTGTTCATAACCGGTTCTTTGTTGGGCGTGGTCAAGCGCAGGTCAAAGGTGGTGACGGCGGCACCGGTCGCCGGATCGCGGTCGACGCGGCTCACATACACGCCGGGCTCAAGCAGCAGATGGTCAACGGAAAAACTCGCGATGCGCTCCATGGCAGATCCTCTCGGTAGTCAATTTGGGACAGGGCTCTTTTAGCTGGTCGCAACAATCCCACCCATGATAGCAGTCAAAAAAGCCCCGTCCCAAATGACTACTTTGGGACGGGGCGCCGCGCAGCCGATAATATCGACCGTTCAGCATCTAGTTTTCTGACCCCTCACCTATTGATGCTGCGTCGTCCGCAATGCAGAGCGTGCGAGCAGCTCAACAGCCAAAAACCCGGCAGCGACTGTAATCGCCACCAGACCAATAGATGGCCTGCACTTACAGCACCTGCAAACAAGTTGCGACGGCACCGTAGATATTGGCGTCGTTACCCAGCTGCGCCGGGACCACGTGCGGACGAGGCATATCTTTCAGAAAACCAGTGTAGTGCGCCATGACGTCATCCATCTTACGGTCAAGCGCCTCGAACAGCGCGGGATGGCAACTGATGCCGCCACCAATCGCGAAGACTGCCGGGTCGATGACGCACTGCAGATTCACAAGCACACGATCAAACAGCTCAGCATAAGCATCCAATCCGCGCTGCACAGCGTCGACCTCGGACGCGCTCCCGTGCTCCAGTAGCCCGAAGATCCGTCGGCCATCGAGGGCCTCCAGTTCGGCTTCGACCGAAATGCCAAGCTCGACTGCCACGAGATTCTGCAGGCCGTGCCATCCGCTCGAAGTCGCGAGTGTATCGCGATGATCAAGCGGTTCGTTTACGTTGTTGGACAGGAAGCTGAACTCGCCCGCAAAACCGCCCGCGCCCATCAGCACCCGGCCGTCAACCACGATGCCTCCGCCGATGCCCGTACCGATTACCGCCACGCAGCCCACGTCCACGCCGCGCAACGCACCGGCGGCGTACTCGCCAAGCGCACAGCTTTTGCCGTCGTTGACAACGGTCACAGGCAGCCCCAGCCGTTCGCGCAGCGCTCGGCCAAGCGGAAACCCGTCCATGTACGGCAGCGCACCACCGCGATGGATCGTCCCGTCTGGATCGGCCTCGTAACCGAAGATGCCACCCGGGGCCGAGATGCCCACGCCTACAACCTGTCCGCGATACGGCCCTACGAGTGCCGCGAGCGCGTCGACCAGCTGATCGGCCGAGACGAACGCCGTCGGAATCGAACCACGGTCACCAAACTCGTAGTTCTCATTCACAATCGCCCATTTGACGCTCGTTCCGCCGATATCAATTCCAAACAGCTGCCTCATGGCCACTCCCCTCTCGCTCAATGCGTCTACATGCTCGCAGACTCTTCCATAAAGGCCATGAGCCTGCGGTTGAGCAGACGACCCCAAAACGTGCAGATACCGCCCGCCAGGAGCGCGGCGGCTACGGTGCCGATACCGATGCCCACCACAGCGCCCGTACGCACAAGCCCGTAGACCAGTGCGATACATACACAGCTCCCGTCAAAGAAATACTTCGCCTTACCAAATTCACAGTGAAACACCTGGGAAAGCGTCTGCACCATGCCATCGGGCGCAACGGGGACGAGCCGCGCGGAGATGATCAGCGTCACGCCGAGCGCTGTGAACGATACGGCGATGACCAGCATGACCAGGCCATCGATGAGTCCCGTTGCGGTAAATGGAAACAGCCAGATATCCGGCACGTCGATGAAAACGCTAAACAGCAGACTGACGGGTATCTGCAAGAGAATCTTGACATCCGGGTAACGCACCAGGAGAAGCTGGGCAACCACGAATACGCAATACACCACAAACGATGCCGTACCGAAGCTCAAACCCTCGATGATATACATCAGGTACGGCACCGTACTCATGGGCGCAACACCAAGCCCCGTGCGTGCATTCATTACAACGCCGCAGCTCAGGAATAGAATCCCACATACGTAGACCATCATTCGACGCGTTGGACTCTACCGCATCACATCACACTCTCGTTCGCATCTTTACCTATCGGCACGAATAGCGCTCCGTGATATCGCCCCAGGGCGTCACTCGTACGCAATCGTCGCCTCAACGGCATGGCGCCAGCCGGCGATCTTTTTGGCTCGCTCGTCAGCGGGCATGGCAGGCTCCACGATGCCGCGGGCGCCGTAGACGTCGACGACACCGCGCGTGTACATGCCCAGCGCAATGCCGCAGGCCCAGGCCGCACCCAGGCCGCTCATCTCGTCGTTGCTCGCGATGCGGATGGGCGAGCCAACCAAATCGCTCTCAAACTGCATCAGGTACGCGTCGCGCGTGGGACCGCCGTCAACGCGAAGCTCGGCAAGTGCCGCGCCAGAATCCTCGACCATTGCGTCAATTACGTCAAAGATTTGATAGGCAATCGATTCGTCTGCAGCTTTTACGAACTCCGCGCGACCCGTGGTACGCGTCATGCCAAAGACGCAGCCCTCGGCGTCACTCGCCCAGTGCGGCGCGCCCAAACCGGTAAACGCCGGCACAAAGTAGACGCGGCTCGCCGGATTGGCAGCGTAGCACAGGTCGGTAACTTCCTCGGGGTTATTGATGAGCTCCAGATCGTCGCGCAGCCACGTCTTGACAGCACCGGCGTAGCTCACGTTGCCCTCGAGCACGTACTCGGTCACGCCGTCCATACGCCATGCGAGCGAGCTCGAAAGCCCGTGCGAGCTGGCAACGAACTCGTCGCCGACGTTCATCATGACCGAGCTGCCGGTGCCATAGGTCGCCTTAGCCATACCGCGACTGTGGCAGCCCTGCGCGAACAAGGCCGCGTGGCTGTCGCCCAGCACGCCGTGAATGGGCACGGGCGCTGGCAAAAAGCCGCCCAGATCCGTCATGCCGAACAGGCCATCGGAATCGGTCACCTGCGGCAGGCAGGCCACGTCGACGCCAAAGGCCTCGCACACCGGCTCGCTCCAGCAGCCACGGCGCAGGTCAAAGAGCTGCGTGCGGCTGGCATTGGACCAGTCGCAGCGAAACTCCGCGCCGCCCGTGAGCGTCCAGACCACCCAGGCATCGATGGTGCCCAGGCACAGCTCGCCTGCCGCCGCGGCCTCGGCAGCAGCGGGAACGTTCGCAAGGATCCAGGCCATCTTGCCCGCCGGATAGTAGGGCGAGAGCACCAGACCCGTCGTGTCGCGCACCAGCTCGGCCACACCCTCGCGCGCGGTCAGCTCGTCGCACAGCTCGCGGGCGCGGGCGCACTGCCACACCACGGCGTCGCACAGTGTCTCGCCCGTCGTGCGGTTCCATGCAACGGTGGTCTCGCGCTGGTTGGAGATGCCGATGCCGGCGACGTCGGCCGGATCGACCCCGGTCTCCTCCACCACGGCACGCGCCACGGCCAGCACATTGGTGGCAATCTCGGCCGGATCATGGCTCACCCAGCCGGCTTCGTTGACAATCTGGCGATGCGAGCGGTCGGCACGATGAATCAGATGGCCGCCCTCGTCTACCAGCAGCGCCTTGGTGCCCTGCGTGGATTGATCGATTCCGATGATGTAGCGGCCCATGGCCACCCCTTTCAAAACGAATGTGACAAAGGGACGGTCCCTTTGTCACATTCCAATTACTCTGCGGGCAGGAATTCGGCAACGGTCTTGGCGATTCCTTCGCCGGTGAGGCCGTAGTGCGCGAAGACCTCGGGCGAGGTGCCGGTAATGACCGGCGCGTCGGGCAGGCTCAGGCACTTGACCGGACGCGGGCAATGCTCGCCCACGACCTGCGCGACCATGGAACCCAAGCCGCCGAAGGGGCTGTGCTCCTCGACGGTCACGACGGCGCGCGTGGCACCGGCGGCCTCGATCACGGCCTCGGCATCGAGCGGCTTGACGCAGTACATGTCGAGCACGGTGGCGGAGATGCCCTGCTCGGCGAGCAGATCAGCGGCGTCCACGGCGTGGCGGACCATCTCGCCGGTGGCGACGATCGTCACATCGGTGCCGCGGCGCACCCAGGTGGCACGGTCCATCTGAAACGGGCACTCGCCCTCGGCATACACGTCCTCGACCGGGTTGCGGCCCACGCGGATATAGGCCGGCTTGTTGTCGGCAACCAGGGCGCGCACGAGCTCGGCGGTCTGAAAACGATCGCTTGGCAGATACACGCGCATGTTCGGGATAGCGCTCATGGCGGCGATATCCTGCGCGGAGTGATGGCTCATGCCTAGAGCGCCGTAGGACACGCCGCCCGAGATGCCGATGAGCTTGACGTTGGTGTTGGAGTACGAAACGTCGACCTTGCACTGCTCATACGAACGCGTGGTCACAAAGGACGCCGGCGAGGCGGCCCAGGCCTTCTTGCCGCACGAAGCCATGCCGGCGGCAATACTCACCAGGTCCTGCTCGGCGATGCCGACCTCAACGGACTGCTGGGGATACTGATCGAAGAACGGCGTGAGCGATGCGGAGCCGCGGGAGTCGGAGCACAGGACGACGATGTCCTTATCGGTCTCGGCGGCCTCGAGCAGCGTGTCGCAGATAACCTTGCGGTTGGCGATCTTGTTAGCCATTGATGGCCTCCTTATGGGCAGCGAAATCGGCGATGATCTGGGCATATTCCTCGTCGTTGGGCAGGTGGTGATGCCAGCCGGCCTTGTCCTCCATGACGGGCGAGCCGTAGCCCTTCACCGTGTTGAGGATGATGACCGTGGGCTTACCCTTGGTCTCGGCCGCAAGCGTCAGCGCGGCGTCGATGGCCTGGACGTCGTTGCCCGGAATGGACAGCACGTTCCAACCGAAGGCGGCCCAGCGCTCCTCCTGCGAGTCCTGCTTCATGACGTCCTCGGTGCTGCCGCTGATCTGCAGACGGTTGCGGTCCACGAGCGCGCACAGGTTATCGAGCTGGTAGTTGCCGCCACTCATGGCGCCCTCCCAGACCGAGCCCTCGGCAAGCTCGCCGTCGCCCATGATGGTGTAGACGCGGTAGTCGCGACCGTCCATCTTGCCGGCAAGTGCCATGCCCACCGCCACGGGCAGGCCGTGGCCGAGCGAACCGGAGTTCATCTCGATGCCCTTGAGCTTGTTGTTGGGATGGCCGATGTAGGGGCTGCCGAACTTGGAGAAGCGGGCCTTGACGTCGTCGAGGTCCAGGTAGCCCTCGTGACACAGCACCGCGTAGTAGGCCTCCATGGCGTGGCCCTTGGAGAGCACGAAGCGATCGCGGTTGGGATCGTCGACGGTCTCGGGCGAAATGTTCAGATGGTTGGCGTAGAGGGTCATGAGGGCGTCGATCACCGACATGTCGCCGCCGATGTGGCCGCCGGCGCCGGCCATGATGATGTCGACGCAATCGCGGCGGAGGTCCCAGCGCAGGGACTCAAGCTCTTCGATAGTTGCCATTTCTACTCTCCTCGCAGGTAGGCTTTGACGTCTTCTTCGATGGGGTCGTACAGGTCGGGCTGGATGCCGATGTACTTGCATGCCTCGTAGAGCACCGGCACCACGTTGGCGTGAATAGCGACGCAGTGGTGGATGTAGGGGCCCTCGACGATCTTGGCTTCGAGGCGCTTGAGGTTGTCGACCTCGACCCACAGGTAGGTGCCCATGCCGGCCGGGCCGTCGATGCCGCGGGCGTTGCCCAGTAGCAGCGAGTACTCGCCGTTGTCACCGTCAAAGCGGGCAAGGGTGAGGTCGCCGTGCTTGGCCTCGGCCGTCAGCGCGCCGGGGTGATCGAAAGCCAGCGGGTAGGTGAGCTTGGGCTTGACGGCCGCGCAGCTGCAGGGCCAGGGGCCGCAATGCTGCAGCAGCTCGCCGTTCTCGTTATCGGGATGGCGCACGGTCCAGTCGGCGAACATGCCGCGGTGACGGCCCAGGTCGGCGGCCTCGACCATCAGCGCGGTGATGGCGCCGTGGATATCGGTCTCGCATACGACGGGAATGCCCATCTCGTTGAGGATGGCGTTGGCGGCGCAGGGCATAATGCCCAGCTCGTCCTGCAGGGCGTTCCAGCACTGGATGGCGCCGGCGTTGCAGCCGTACTTCTCGACCAGGCGCTTCATAGCGATGGCGAGCCCTGCGACCGCGGGGACCTTGTCCTCGGGGATGCAGATCTCAAAGCTGTCGTTGATGTGGGCAAGCATGGCGGCCATGGCCTGCTCGTCGGCCTGAGCGTCGCGCACAGCCTGAACAAGTTCGGTCATGGGGATGGGCGAAAGCTGAATATTGAACTTCTCAAGCAGCTCGCCCTCGTTGCACATGGTGGACCAGAAGTCGAACGGACGGGTCGCCATCTGCAGGATGCGCGTGTGCTTGAAGGTCTTGACCACGTTGCACACGGCCAAAAAGTCCCAGACGCCGCGCTCGAACTCGGGATCGGTCAGGCGGCAGTTGGTCATATAGGTAAAGGGAACCTGGAAGCGGCGCAGAACCTTGCCAGTGGCGAACAGGCCGCACTGGCTATCGCGCAGGCGGGTGCCGTCGGGCTCGGGGCGCTCGTCGCGCGGGCCCCACAGCAGCACAGGCAGACCGAGCTCGCGGGCAAGGCGGGCGCAAACGTACTCGGTGCCAAAGTTGGCGTGGCACAGCATGATGCCGTCGACGCCCTCGGCGCGGAACTTCTTGACGATAGGCTCGATATGGCTGTCGTCAAACAGCAGGCCCTCGTCGTTGATGTCGTCGATATCAACGATGTCGACACCGATCTCGCGCAGGCGATCAGCCGTCAGGCCGCGATACTTAAGCGCGTCCGGTGCGCTAAAGATGCTGCGGCGCGTGGGCACAAAACCGAGCTTGATCTTATCCATGTACGTCCTCCCCTAGTTGCATGTTCAGTAAACAGACGCGTGTTTCGTTTTGTTCTGTTTACTAAATGTTTTACTCTACTGTTTAGAAGTTTAACGCGAAATACCCGTAGACGGTAGAGAAATCAGCCTAAACGGTATGTAAACAAACTGAACATACAAGGGCATCAAAAAGAGGGCCCCGAAGGACCCTCTCTTAGTAGCGTTATGTATGGCTGCCTTAGCGAGCTTTACCTCCCTACGGCCTAGCGTTGCCTTTGCCTAGATCTCACGCACGCTTTGGCGCTCGACAAAATAGGTCGAGACGGCCGTTTTACAGGTATAGCTCTTGGGATTGCGGATGTTGCCCACCAGACGGCGCACCGCGATCTCGCCCACCTCGTGCTTGGGAACATGCACCGTGGTAAGCGGCGGGTTGGAGAAGGCTCCCACGGAAAGATCGTCGAAGCCAATCATCGAGACGTCTTCGGGCACGCGAATGCCATGCTCACTCAACGCACGCATAGCACCCACGGCGAGCACGTCGTTCTCGGCAAAGAAAGCCGTCGGCAGATCGTCGTTCGAGACCGTATCGAGCCAAGCACCCATGTCACGATAGGCGCCCTCGAGCGTGGTGTCCAGCGTGACGCGCCATGTCGGATTGGTCTCAAAGCCCGCGTCCTCAAGCGCTTGACGATAGCCACGCTCGCGGTCCTTAAAATTGCGGATGCGCAGATCGCCTGCCAGGTAGCCAATTTGCTTGTGACCCTTCTCGATAAGGTAATCCACGGCACGCAGCACCGAATCGGTGTTGGCGATGACTACGGCATCGAAGTACTGGCGATCGCTCCAGCCGTCGAGCACAATCAGGTGGGCGGCAGCGTCGGCGAACAGGGCGTAGTCCTCCTCGCCCAGCTCGGTACCCATCAGCACGATGGCGGCCGACGGGTCGGCGATCAGGCCCTCGACCTGCGGGCGCACGGCGTCCAGGTCGCTAAAGTCGAGCGAGACAAAGCTCGTGCTCATGCCGTGGCGACGCGCCTGGCGCTCCACGCCCTCGATGACCGCGGGATGGAAGGTGCTCTCGTCCAGGATGGCGCCCGTCTTGCGCGCAAGCACAAACTGGATGCTCTCGAGCTGCGTCGACTGCTGATAGCCAAGCGACTGCGCGCACTCCAGGATGACCTTGGCGGTCTCCTCACTCACGCTGCGCTTGCGGTTGAGCGCGTTGGACACGGTCGCAGGCGAAAAACCGGTGATGCGGCTGATCTCGCGAACACTTGCTTTGGCCATCGTTCCCCCTAGCATCGGTCGCGGCCGAGCATCGTGGCTTGACCGCCCCGTGGCTCGGCAACTAAACGACCGCAAATTCAATCTAAACAGAAGAGTAAATGTTTATTAGCTAGTTTAGCCTGTTGTCAAGCAAAGTGGCGCGACTATTCCCCCAACGGGCGCATTTGTCCATCTTAACGTTATTACGCAAGGTCTTCGCCATTGCTTGCTATTACGCGTCGGTACCATTCGAAGCTTTTCTTTTTACGTCTCTCAAACGAGCCCGCACCGCTATCGTCTCGATCGACATAGATAAACCCGTAGCGCTTACGCATCTGTCCTGTGGCGACCGAAACCAAATCGATCGGGCCCCAACAGGTATATCCCATGAGTTCCACCCCGTCGAGCTCGACGGTCTCCCTCATCGCCTCGATGTGGGCCCGCAGGTATTCAACTCGATAGTCGTCTTCTATTTCACCCGAATCTTCCGGCACATCAGGAGCACCCAAACCGTTTTCGACGATGAACAGCGGCTTTTGATAGCGATCCCAGATTTCATTCATGGTGACGCGCAGCCCTTTGGGGTCGATAAACCTCCCCCAAGGCTCCTGTTTTAGATACGGATTAGGCGCCGAGCGAAGAAGGTTCGAATCGAACTGACCTTCCGCATGCGCTTTTGCGACGCGCGTCGAGTAATACGAAAACGAAACGAAATCGACCAGGTTTGCAGCCAGTACTTCGCGGTCATCATCCCGATAGGGCACCTCAAAACCATGGCGGGCGTATTCCTTGAGAACATAGCTCGGGTACGCACCGCGCACCTGGACGTCGGTAAACATGTAATGGCTGCGATTCTCAGCCTGCGCAGCCAGCACATCGTCCGGATCACATGTAGCCGGATAGAAGACACCTGCGTTGAGCATGCAACCGATCTTCGCCCCAGGGCACAGTTCATGACACGCCCCGACCGCACGGGCGCTCGCAACCAATACATGGTGCACGGCCGTGTGAACCGTTGCATAGCGATTCTCCCCTTGCTCGAAGATGATCCCCGCCGCCATAAAGCACGCCTGCGTCATGATGTTGATCTCGTTAAAGGTCAGCCAATAATTGACCAATCCCCGATAGCGCTCGAACACGGTACGCGAATATCGCTCGAACAGGTCGACCAACCTGCGATCGCGCCATCCGCCATACGCATCGACGAGATGCATGGGGACATCATAGTGGTTGAGCGTCACCAAAGGCTCAATGTCATGCGCGCGACACGTCCTAAAAACATCCTCGTAAAAGGCAAGGCCTTCTTCATTGGGCTCGGCTTCGTCTCCTTTGGGAAAAATGCGGCTCCAGGCGATTGATAAGCGCAGGCATTTAAAACCCATCTGGGCAAACAGTTCAATATCCTGCTTGTACCTATGGTAAAAATCAATGCCCTTGCGAGCGGGATAGAAGCTGTCGGGTGCCAACGCACGCGGATCAAGGTCTCCCCGCATGACGTCCATGCGTTGATCGCCAAACGGCAGCATGTCGGAATTGGCTAAACCGCGACCGCCTTCGTTCCATCCTCCCTCGCACTGGTTTGCAGCCAGAGCCCCGCCCCATAAAAAATCTTCTCTAAACATTATGGTGTCGTCCTTTCTATCAAATTCCCGGCCCACACTGTCGAACGCAACGGACTCGGCAAGTGCCGCGCAACAGCACAGTACCGTTGCGCGGCCAAGGGGTCGGACCGCGCAACGGCTGGGGAGCATATTTGTGTAGTAGCCTCTTATGCCTCGACGGATTCAACGGCCTCAGAATCGCCGCTCTTGGACTTCAACGGCATCTTCTCCTGTCCTTCAAATCCAAAAATCATCGCCAACGCAAACGTCACGGCACCGCCAGCAAGACACCCGATGGTGCCAGGGATGATATCCTGAGCAAACATGAGCACGTTCATCCATGGGAAACCAACGCCAGTGAAGATATAGACGTTGGCATGAAGAAGGCTTACCAGCAGACCACCGACAGCACCACCAATCATGTTCCAGGCAAGAGCCTTCTTGTCGCGAAACAGGATGCCGTAGATGATGGGCTCACTCACGCGACCGAAGGCATAGGTGATGAACAAGTTCCAGCCCGTGGCTCGACTCTCCTTGCCCTTAGCGCGCAGGCCATAGGCGAGCGCGATGGCAAGCGTGGTGTAGGCTACAACCGCGGTGCCGGGGTATAAGATGGCGTCGTAACCGTTCTGGAGCGCGGCGGGCAATATGGCGGTATAGATCGGCACGTGCATGCCGGTGGCGATGATCAGATTCCAGAATGCGCCGATAACCGCGGTCGCAGCGGGACCGGCAACAGAGGCGAGCCAAATGATGAAATCGGCCACAAGGCCCATGACAAATTGGACGGCAGGGCCGCAGAGGCACAGCGCGACCGGCAACATCACGAGCACCGTACCCACGGGTACGATCAGAATGCGCAACATATCAGGCGAGATCTTCTTAAAGAAGCGCTCAACATAGGACTGGGCCCAGGTGATCAAGATGACCGGAAGAACAGCCTGGGTGTAGTTGACGAGCTGCATGGGGATGCCGAAGACGCTGAAAGGCTTTCCGTCCTCAACAATAGCGAGCATGTCGGGATAAATCATCACAACAGCGATGAGCAGTGCCAGCACAGGACTCGTTTTGAACTTCTTAGCCGAGCTATAGGCGGCAAACACCGGGAAGTAGTAATACGCCGCATCGCCCACCAGGGAAAGGATCCGATACAGGTCGCTCGTTTCGGACATAAAACCGGCGCCTTCGGGCCCAAACAGAATAACGAGCATCTTGAAGATACCGGCGACACAAAAGATCGGAAGGATCGGGGTGATAGCGCCGCTCACGGCATCGAGCAGCTGATTGAAGAGGTGCTTGGGCGCCAAGCGCTCCTTCCAGCTAAGCTGAGGGCCATCGAGTTCCTCGTCAATCGATACCGTGACCTCGAATCCACCCTGCTTACAAACCTCGTCGTAGACCTTGTCGACCGTGGGCCCGACCACCAGCTGCACCTGCCCTCCGGCGTGCACGACGCTGATGATAGACGAGATGTCCTCAAGCTTCTCATCATTCGAGAGGCTTTCATCCTTGAGGTTGAAGCGCAGGCGCGTCATGCAATGCGTAACCGAAGCCACGTTTTCCGCCCCGCCCACAGTGGAGAGAATCTGCTCTGCCACCTTTTTGTAATTTGCCATCATTGGCTCCTTTGCACAATCTTGGCTTACTGTTCGAATCGGCAAAGGTCATGCCCCGAATGGCTACGGGTTACAATCCTTTTTTGGAGATGATCCGGTTGAGATGGATCATCAGATAGAGTTCCTCCTCCTCGGAGAGCGTGGCGTCCCACGTTTCACGACAATAGGAACCGATATGCTTCACGCACTCTGCCAACTGCGGAAACTCCTCACGAAAGTTCTTGTACATCTGCATGTTGGCGCTGTTCAGCGACTCGCCGGCTTGAATGCGCTTGAACAGGTACCGCAGATGCGTGGCGAAGCGGGTGAAATCAAAGGAATCGCGGTCGACAATAATGCGGAAATCGCTTTCGAGAATCTCGATAACGTCCTCGAGCATATCGTCGAACTGCTTTGCGGGATCGGCCGTGGCTTTGACGGCTTCAACAACCCGTGCGTTCACGAGATTCATCGCAATACTGGCAATCTCATCCTTGGGAAGCCGCTCTCCGAGCTCCTTCTCGAGTCGCATGACGATAAACTGGGCAGCCTTGTATTCCTTCGGATACGTCTCCCGCACTTCATAGGCAAGAGGCATCGCGATGCGGACCCCCTTTTGGGCTCGCGCAACGGCAAACGACAGGTGATCAGCCATGAACAGCGTCGCATTGGTCGAGAGGTCGTAGGGCAGTTCGTTGGCAACGATGTCCATAACTTTCGCCGCAAACATCACGATATCCGAGGGAAGATCCCTCATGACATCTTGTCCTTTAGGATCAATGTCGTAAAACGTATGCTCGATTTTAGAAAGAGGGAGCTCTCGAGGAAAATCTCCGCCGAAACCGACGCCCCTGCCCATGGCGATGACATCTCGCCCCTGTCCGTCACGGCAAAGAACCGCGTTGTTGTTAAGCTTTTTAATTGCAAGCATGGTGAACCTCCTTTCAAGAACACTCACAGAAAAAGGCATGATAGCCAATAGCAGTGCTATTGGCTATCATGCCTTACGTAACAATCCGTGTTGTATTGCTCTTGGGCATGCCTCCACACAGGAGTAACAATCCAAGATGCAGAATGCATTATAGCGCTCTCCCCGCCCCGGGGACCATCGGGCTGGCGAACGGTAGATGTCGGCCCGCCAGCGGCCACATCGAGCAGATGGGCGTGCTTCGATCCCGAGCCTAGCCTAGGATGCGGGCCATGCGCGCCTTGAACTCGGACAGAAAGCGCGGGGCGTCCACGGTGAGTGCCACAAGCGCGCTCTTGTCGGGGTCGGACAGGCGATGCTCGTCGCAGATAGTGCGGCCGCGATACTCGCCGAGCAGGTCGACGCGCAAGTTGCAACCAAGTGCGCCCACGAGCGTGGGATCAATCGCCACGGCAACGGCAAGCGGATCGTGCAGCGCACAACCACCCAGGTAGGGTGCGTTCATCTCGTACGAGCCAATGTAGTGCTCGACCATACTCGCAAATGCGCAGCCCGCCATGGTGCCCGAGCCCGTCCAACCGGCAATGTCGCGGCGCGTCAGCACCACGCGATGCGTCACGTCAAGACCAACCATGGTGAGTTTGCGGCCCGAGCGCAGCACGGCGTCAGCGGCCTCGGGGTCGCTCGCCATGTTGGCCTCGGCACCGGCGCTCACGTTGCCGGGCACGGTCAGGGCGCCACCCATCACCACCACGCGGCCGATAGACATCATCGCCGCCGCGTCGCGCTCAAGGGCGAGCGCCAGGTTGGAGAGCGGACCGGTCGCCACATAGACCAAGTCGGGACCATAGGTACGCGCGGCATCAATCAGGTAATCGACCGCCGCATTGCCATCGGCCGACGTCGCGCCCACCGGCTCGTACGGCGAGGCGGGCACGCTTGCGCCGCCGATGCCGTTCTTGCCGTGGATAAGCGTGGTGGACGCCGGCGGCGTGTAGGGTTCGGTCGCCTTCACGGGACGATCGGCGCCCAGGTACACCGGCACCTCGGGACGACCCAACAGGTCGAGCACCGCCAAGCAGTTGTGCGCCGACTGCTCGACGCGCACGTTGCCAAAGCACGTGGTGATGCCGACGAGCTCCACCTCGGGGCTCGCGATGGCATAGGCAAGCGCCATCGCATCATCCACACCCATATCCAGATCAAGGATCAGCTTCTTGGTTGCCATTGTTCTACTCCGCTTCTCCGTCTACATCCAAACCGTCTAAACCAAACTTGTGCTCGACTTCCGCACGCGTGGGAATTGATTGCTGAGCGCCCAGGCGCGACACCGTCACCGCCGAGGCGCGAGCGCCCGCCGCCATGCACTCAAAGAGCGGCAGGCCCTCCAGGCGAGCCGCGGCAAGCGCACCGATAAATGTATCGCCCGCGGCCGTCGTATCGACCAACGTGCTCGAGAGCGCCGGCATGCGCAGCGGCTCGCCGTCATCGCCGAGCGTAACCGACCCGGCGCCGCCCAACGTGATGACCGCAGCTCCGGCACCCTTGGCGAGCAGGGCATTGAGCGCCGCGACGCAGCTCGCATCATCCGCGGGCAAGATGCCCGTCAGCACCTGGCACTCAGTCTCGTTGGGACAGACCAGGTCGACCGCAGGCCAGGCCTCCGCAGGCAACTCGCAGGCAGGCGCCGGATTAAAGACCGTATAGAACCCGAGCTCGTGAGCGCAAACAAGCGCCTCGGCCGTCGTCGCAAGGTCACATTCGCCCTGGGCGATAAAGACGCTTCCGGCAGCCGGGGCAATATCGCTGGCGTCTCCGTCGAGCTCATCGGCTACCAGACGCCTCAGCGCGCGGGCAACATCCTCGCCCGCGAGCGCATGGTTGGCACCCGGCGACAGCACGATGCGGTTGTCACCCTCGCAGCGAATGATGGTCGCCGTTCCCGTCTCCACGTCATCGCGACGCGCTACAAAGACACAGTCCACGCCGGCGTCTTGGAGCCCCGCCACGAGCGACGTGCCAAATGCGTCGCAGCCGACCGCGCCGATCATATGCGTGTGCGCGCCCATGCGCGCAGCAGCTACGGCCTGGTTGGCGCCTTTGCCGCCGGCGTTGGTGATAAACCCGCCGCCGCCAACGGTCTCGCCCGCACGCGGCATGCGCTCGCACGCCACCGAAAGGTCCATGTTCATGCTGCCGAACACCGCAACGATGCCGCGATCCGTCATGGAAACCTCCTCATCTGCGGGTTTTATGCCCACCGTCGGCCGTCAATCGAATGCTTTCGCACTCTATAACTTTAGTTCACTTTGATGTGGACGCGCGCTTGAGGTTGCGCCAGCAGCAAGCATTCACAGGAGCGGGCAGCTACAATGAATACGTGCTGATTATTCTCGTCATTGGATGATGTTTTATGGAACAACTCCCGCAATCGAGCCCACGCGGCACGCGCCGTGCGCCCGATAACCAGGCGCCACGCGAACGCCCGCGCACCGAACGCCGCGCCGGCGACTCGCGACGCGCCCCGAGCCCCCATCGTGCGCCCGCCAACAAAGCGAACCATGTCAGCAGCGCCGCCGCGGACCAGACGCCCACCCGTCCCAAATCTCGTTACATTCCCGCCCTCGACGGCCTGCGTACGCTCGCCGTTGTCGCGGTGGTGCTCTATCACCTCAATCTTACGTGGGCGCAGGGCGGCCTGCTCGGCGTCACGATCTTCTTTGTGCTTTCGGGCTATCTGATCACGCGCTTGCTGCTCAACGAAGTCGCTAAGACCGGACGCATCGACCTCAAGAGCTTCTGGATTCGCCGCATCCGTCGCCTGGTCCCCGCCGTGGTAACGGTAGTGTTTGTAACCTGCGCGCTGTGCACTATCTTTAACCACGTGATGCTCACCAAGATGCGCCCCGACATCCTGCCGTCGCTGCTGTTCTTCAACAACTGGTGGCAGATTGCCCAAAACGTCTCGTACTTCAATGCTCTGGGCGACCCCTCGCCGCTCACGCACTTTTGGTCGCTTGCCATCGAGGAACAGTTCTACCTGATTTGGCCGCCACTGTTGTTTGCCATGGTATCCATGCATGTGAGCAAGCCCAACACGCGCCGCGTGGTTCTGGGCCTCGCCGCGGTATCCGCCCTTGCCATGATGGTGCTTTACAACCCCGCCGCCGACCCCAGCCGCGTGTACTACGGCACCGACACCCGCGTGTTCTCGCTGCTGCTGGGCGCCTGGATGGCCTTTATCCCCGATCGCGACCTGGCGCCCGTGCGCCTCGCGCATCGTCTGGGGCTCGACCGCCTGGTTGGCGCCGCCAGGCACGGAAAGAATGCCGAGAACAAACAGGGTACGAAGGCCGACAACGCAGCCGAGACTGCCCCAGCCCAGCCGAGCGCGCTCGTACGCTTTTGGTCCTCACCCGCATCCATCGATGTGTTGGGCGTCGTGGGCCTGGTTGGCCTTGCCGCCATGGTCGCGCTCACCAACGGCTACACGGCATTCCAGTATCGCGGAGGCACGCTGCTGTGCTCCATCCTTACGCTCATGGTCATCGCGGCCTGCGTGCAGCCCCAGGGAATGGTGGCCCGCGCGCTATCCGCCGAGCCGCTCGTATGGGTTGGCAAGCGCTCCTACAGCATCTACCTGTGGCACTATCCGCTGTTGCTGCTCATGAACCCGGTCGCCAACATCAACGATACGCCCTGGTGGCAGTACATTTTGCAGGTACTGCTGGTGGTCGCCGTGGCCGAGTGCTCCTACCGCTTTATCGAGACGCCGTTTAGGAAGGGCGTCTTCGGACGCACCGTCTCCGAGTTCCGCGATGGCACCACCACGCCTGCCAATTGGGTGCGCGCGCATATTCCCGTTTGCGCCGCCTGCGCTGTCGTACTGGTCGTTGCACTGGGCGGCTTGATCTTTGTGCCCGAGACGTCTGCACTCAGCGGCGAAGGTGCCGAAGTCCTCAACAAAGAAGCCAAAAACGCCACGCCTAAGGACCAGCAAGCGGCAGACGACACTGACAAGGACAACGACGGCTTCGCGGACGGCTCCTACGACCTGCTGATGATCGGCGACTCCGTATCGCTGCGCGCCGTGGATTCCTTTGATGGCGTGTTCCCGCACAGCCACATCGATGCCGAAAAGGGCCGCCAATTCGATGCAGGCCGTGCGACATTTGAGGGCTATATCCAGCAGAACCTTGCCGGCAAAATCGTGGTCTTTGCCCTGGGCACCAACGGCTTGGTGACCGACGACCAGATCGATGCCATCATGTCCGATGCCGGAGACAAGCGCATCGTGGTGTTTGTAAATACGCGCAGCCCGCAGCCGTGGGTTGGTTCGACCAACCAGGCCATCGCCAACGCCGCCACGCGCTACAAGAACGTGCGCGTTATCGACTGGTACGGATACAGCGCCAACCGAAATGACCTGTTCGACGGCGATGGCACGCATCTATCGACCACCGGCGTGACCGAGTATCTCAACCTGATCCACGATGCCGTTAAGAAGGACCTGCCCGTGCACCCCGAGGACCACGTCAACGACCCGCAGCCGGCAGCGGTCAAGTCTGCCACCGACGCGCTCGTCAACGCACTCGCCTTCAAGCCGCACAAGCTGGGTACCGACAAGTAATCTGGCAGTTAGGGACGTTCCTTTTATGCCGGCACCTTGGGACACTCCTGCGACAAGCGAAAGCCGCCCCTGGGCCGTCAATTCCAGTCCGGGGGCCGGCTTCGCAACAACATGCCAAGGGGTCGTGGGCAAAAAAGGGCAAATATGAGTACTGTTACCATTTTAGTAGCAGGCAAAACCACCCAAAATGGCGTCCGAGCGTCCCTTGCAAACCACTGAAGCGGCCAACCTAGCTGGATAGGAGCCTGCTGATGCGAATTTTAATGTACACACCCTAGATTTTGTACATTATCTTCTTGGTCATAAATGTTATCGACCAGGCAGCAGTACTCATATTTGGCATTTTTTGCCCACTGCCATATAACTAACCCCCTATAGCAAGCAAAAAACAGGCCGCAGCCCATCGCTGCGGCCTGTTCGGAAACAAAAGAGGCGCTAAGCGCTGTAGCCCATCGCTTGCAACACAAACATGACGACCGTCAGCACCGTAATCACGGCGATAGTCGCCCAAGTGAGCACGTTCCACACGCGGCCGTTGCGGTTGGCGCCCATAATGTGACGGTCGGCGGCGATAACCACCTGGAACACCAGAACCACAGGCAACAGCACGCCGTTGATGACCTGCGAGGTCATCATGATCTGGAACAGATCGACGCCGGGCATGAGTACCAGCACGGCCGAGATACCGATAATGGCTGTAATGATGCCGCGATAGACCGGAGCCTCGTCCCAACTGCGATCGGCGCCGCGCTCCCAGCCAAATGCCTCGCAGATGGCGCTGGACGTAACGCCCGGCAGCACGCAAGCGGCCAAGAAGCTCGCGGCGACCAGGCCCGAGGCGAACAGCACCGTGGACCACTGACTCGCAATGGGCTCCAGCGCGCGGGCGGCGTCGGCAGCATCGCTAATCTGGATGCCCGCCGGGAATAGCACCGTACCGGTCGTGATGATAATGAAGCCGGCGATGATATCGGCAGCGATCGAGCCGCTTACGGTATCGATACGCTGCAGCACGATATCGTCCTCGACCGCGTTCTTATCGACCACGTTATTCTGCGCCAGGAAGATCATCCACGGCGCAATGGTGGTACCAATCGTTGCGACCACGAGCGACACGTAGTTGGGATCGTTTTGAATATTGGGCACGACCAAATCGACCGCGACCTCACCCCAGTTGGGGCCAGCCATAAATGCAGCAACGATATAGGTCACGAACACACAGCTCACCAGCAGCAAAATCTTCTCGATACGCTGGAAGCTGCCCGACATGGTAAGCATCCACACCAGCAGCGCCACCAACGGCACCGATATGCTCGCCGGAACGCCAAAGAGCGCAAGGCCACTCGCGATACCCGCGAACTCCGAGATGGTCACAGCCGTGTTTGCAATCAGCAGCGCCGCCATGGCGAGCACGCTCTTGCGCACGCCAAAGCGCTCGCGGATGAGCGAAGCCAGGCCCTTACCCGTGACACAACCGCAACGCGCCGCAGTCTCCTGCGTCACGATAAGCAGTACGGTCATGACGGGAAGCATCCACAGCATCTTGTAGCCATAGCTGGCGCCCGCACTGGAATACGTGGCGATACCGCCGGCGTCATTACCCGAAAGCGCCGCCAGCAGACCGGGGCCCATGGCGCCAAAGACGGCCGCAATGGTTAGCTTTTGCTTGGTGCTCGGCTTTTGCTTCGTGTTTTGCACGCGACCACCTATCCCATGACCGACATGGTGAGCAACACCGCAGCGGTGCAGTACGCCGCACACGAGATCATGACGGCAATGACGTTCATGGCGGTACCCGACGTATTGAGGTCGTGCTCGTCGCGCCAGAACAGCACCATCAGATAAATCACGGCGCTCATGTTGCTGACCAGGCAGATGATGGCCGCGATGTTAAAGCAACCGGTAAAGAGCAGCTCCTCGAACATGGGGGCATCGGGGAACGCGGCGGTGCGCACCAGCTGCGCACACAGGTAGGTCACGAGCGACAAGATCAGGCCCATGCCCGTGCTCTGGAAGAAGAATCCCAGGTACGGCTTGGGCTCGTCGTCGTGGCCGTCGTACTCGAGAAAGTAGTTCTTGACGAACGACACCATGCGCGAGGCGGCCAGCAGCACGAGCGGCATGGCGCACATGGGGAACACCACCAGATGCGCGGAGCCCAGCGCAGTCCCCAGCACGGTCGCCATAATGCACGAGGCGATGCCCCACACGACGACCCAGTACTGACGATGCACGAACCAGCTGAGCACGTTCGTCGAGTCGTCCGACGCGCTATCGCCCGAGCCGACACCGGCGATCTGCAGGTCCTCCTGATGCTCCTCGGCGATAACGTCCATGGCGTCGTCGAAGGTCACGATACCCAGGATATGCCGGTTCTCGTCGCAGACAGGGATGGCAACCAGGTCGTACTTGGTCATCTCGTCCGTCACGTCTTCCTGGTCCTCGTCGGGCGACACGTAGACCAGATCGCGATAGGCAAGCTGGCCCAGCGTGGCGTCGCGGTCGGCCACGATCAGCGTGCGCAGCGAAAGCACACCCGTCAGCATGCCGCTCGGATCCTCGGTATAGACGTAGTAGACGCTCTCGAAGTCCTCGTCGAGCTCGCGAATCGCCTCGATAGCGTCACCGACCGTTGCCGTGGCGGGCAGGGAGACAAACTCCGAGGTCATGATGCGGCCGGCGGTGTTGTCCTCATACCCCAGCAGGTTACGAATCGCTTTCTCCTCCTTGACGCCCATCAGGCGCAAGAGCTTCTCGGCCTTCTCGTAATCGAGCTCGTCGATCAGGTCGGCTGCATCGTCCGGGTCCATCATGGCCAGCATCGACGATGCGTCCGTGTCGGACAGGCCCTCGAGTATCTCGGTCATAAGCTCGTCGTCATCGAACTCCGAGATGGCCTCGGCGGCCTGGGCAGTATCGAGCTGTGCAAACACCTGCGCACGCAGGCGCGGGTCGAGCTGCTCGATAATGTCGGCGATGTCGGCAGGGTGCAGCTCGCCGAGCGTCTTGTGCGACACCGAGAGTTGAATGTTCTTGGTCGAGCGGTCGAGCAGGTCCATGTAGGACCAAGCGATGATGTCCTCACTGAGCGGCTTGCCCAGGTGCTTCATAAAGCCTTCGACGATATGCTCGAGCGCGGGGCTGATGGCGCGTAGCAGACCGCGGGCACCGACCTCGGCGCCCAGCAGGCGCAGCTGGTTTTCGCCCGACATGGAAAACTTGATGTCGTTTACGCGCACGACCTTCATGCCCTGCGTGTCGACAATCTGCTTGTTGAGCACATCGCGGGCAAGCAGGAGTTCGGTCGGCTGCAGGTACGAAAAACGGATTTCGGTGGCCGACGTCTTAAGGTGTACACCCGTCTCGTCGATGCGGTCGACCCATTTGCGCCAGCTGATCATGAACGGCGTCTTGCCGGGACCACGGAACGCGAGCGACGTCACGTGCGGAAAAACTTCGCCGGTTGCAATGCCAAAATCGTTGACCACGCCGAGCTTTTCGCCGTCGACGTCCAAGACTGGCAATTTGAGCATCTCACTCAGATAATTCAATGGTGCTCCCCATCATTATTCCTCCGGACGCGGCCGCGCGTGCGGCGTCCGGGGGCTTCTGGATATGTATACGCATGCGCGGGCGGCACGCCGCTCGACGCTTACACCCCGTGCATGCGCAAAAAGCACCTGCATGGGGTCATCGACTGTATGGTCGAGGTTTGGATTTCACCTGTAACCTTTCTCTTGACCCTCATTAACCGCAGTAACTATAGCATCAGCATCGCCCTGCGGCATCGAATTTATGCGCTGCACATTGCAGGCATACCAAACGCTGACGTATCCGTGACATAGTCGTCCGCAGCGAAGTGGTGGGACAAAATTATCAGTAGTGTTTGTCCCAGGGTCGCTTGCGA
Organism: uncultured Collinsella sp.; assembly: GCA_905204735.1. Taxonomy (GTDB): domain Bacteria; phylum Actinomycetota; class Coriobacteriia; order Coriobacteriales; family Coriobacteriaceae; genus Collinsella. The sequence continues at coordinate 29,237 of CAJLAV010000001.1, forward strand.
CGACAAGCCCGATGCACCTTTCGCACCTGGGACAAACACTACTGATAATTTTGTCCCACCGTGCCACTCGTTTGAGCTACTCTGTGGTGTCATCGTCCTCGGCAAGTTGGGGGAACACGGCGTCCTTGGGCATGGTGGCCTTCGTCAGCGAGGTGAGCTTTTTGCTCAGCGACGTGTCCGTCTTGACCAGGTCGCTGAGCGTCACGATCTTGTAGCCGTCGGCAATGAGGCCGTCGATAATCTGCGGCAGCGCCTCGAGCGTCTGCTCGGCGCATTCGTCTCTATCGGTGAGCAGCACGATATTGCCCGGCGTCACCGAATCGAGCACCGTCGAGACCTGCTCGTCGGCACCGTTGAGCAGCCAGTCGCCCGAGTCAATATTCCACGAGACCACGGCGGAGACCAGGTCCATCGCATCAATCCAGTTTTGCTCGTCAAAGGCAGCGTAGGGAGCACGCAGCAGCATCGTCTTCACGCCGGTCGCCGACTTAATCGCATCGGTGCCTTTCGTGATCTGTTCGCGTACCGCCTCACGGTCCTGACCCTTGAGCGAATCATCGCTGTAGCTGTTGGATCCGATCTCGCACCCGGCATCGACAATCGCCTTGGCCGTGGCAGGCGAGGCCTCGGCCGCATCGCCCGAAAGGAAGAACGTCGCGGTGACGCCCTTTTCCTTGAGCACCTGCAAGATCTGCTTGGTAGCGCCGCTCGGACCCTCGTCAAACGTCAGCGCCACGTACTTTTTGTTGCCCTTGGGCGCCACGCTGGCGCACGCAACAACGCAATCGGTGGCGGGCACAACCTCGCCGCGGTCTTGCGTCTTGCCCGACTGCTCACCAACCCACACCTCGGAGCGGCCCTGGACACCCCACGTCTGCACATACTCGATAGCGCCCGTACCCTCGACCTTGAGCTTGGGCTCGATAACCGTAGCCTGAACCTCGTGCTTCTCGTAGGTGTTACGGCCATCCTTGACCGTCACCTTCTCGCCGCCCTCAAGTTCGCGGCTATCCCATTTGCCCTGCTTCACGCGCTTGCCGTCGACCTTCACCGACAGCTTTTCGCCCCCATGGCGCTTGAGCACGCTGTCATCGACGGCCAGCAGGTCGCCTGCGTCGTAGGTGTCAGTCAACTCCTGGTCGTCGATGAGATTCTGCAGCGTAGAGCCCACGCGCACCGCGGTCTTCTGGCCGTTGAGCTCCACGTCCACGCTGCGGTTGACGTAGCCCACGACGGCAGCGATAAACAGCACGAGCGCACAGCCCACGGCAATGAGCGCGTATGGCAAGCGAGACGAACGACGGGGCGTACGGCTGTTGCCGATGCGAGCGCTGCGGTCGCTAAAGCCGCGGCTATGGTTGAGATACATCGCGCCGGGCTTACGGTGACGCTTGCGCTGACCGCTGGGCAGCTGCCCCAGATCGCGGCGCGCCGTCGGACGCGCACCCGAACGCCCGTTTAAGTTGGATCCGTTTTGGCGCATGTGCCCTCCCCCATAAACACAGCAAGCCGGAGCAACAGGTCTCCGGCTTGCCTCCCATCATTTGGTACGTCGCTATTTTGTAGCTTTTGACGAGCCTCCGCTCGCCTTTTGGTATTCGTCCTTAAAGGCCTTGAACATGCCGCGCGTCTTGCCGAGCTGCTTGCCCAGTGCGCGACTGCCTTTGTCCACGGCAACCGATCCCTTGTCATCGAGCACCTTGGCGCCCTTCTTGACCTTATCGCCCACCACGACGCTTGCCTCGGCAGCCTTTGCGGCGGCGCCGCCCGAATACCCGAGCGACTTGACCTCGTCCGAAACAATCATCGCGCCGTCCGCATAGCCGCGCAGCATCGTCGGCGGCACCTGCGTGTCACCAACCAAAACACTCGAAGCAGCACCGGCGGTCACATAGAATGCCTGCACGATGCCCGAGCGTGGTTTGAACTCAACGTCCGAGCAATAGCCCACGACGTCGCCCGATTCCGTGCGCACGTCCATACCGACCCAGATGATGCAATCGTCCAGGTTGATGTCGAGGCGCTTGGCAGCGGCGGCATCGTACGTGTCCTTGACGTCATCGACCGCAATGGCGCCCTCGTAGACACCAATGGCGTCGAGCGCTACAAATCGGTCGGGGCGCTCGATCATGCCCGCGATATCGGACTGGCGGACCATAAAGCCGACCACGCGCGTACCGCCCGGAGTAAAGACCGGAAAGTGAATCTTTCCGAGCTTTTTAGGGCTGCGCGGCGTGCCGTCCTTTTTGGTGCGCTTGTCCTCGGTAGGCTTGCGATAGATCTTGGCGCCGACAAAATCCCCGGCGCGCATTATGCCTCGGTCGAGGGCTCCGCAGCCTCGGTATCAGCCTCGACGGCGTTCTCGACCACGACGTCGGCGGCAGGCGTCACGTTGCCGCCCGAAATGGCGTCGTTGAGCTGCTCGCGCAGCTGGTCCATGCGCTCGCGGGCCAGGTCGACCTTGGCGCGCAGGTCATCGGTCTTGGCGTCGACCATCGGGCCAAAGTCATTCACCGCAGCACGGGCCTCCTCGGCGCTGTGCTCGTAGGTGTCGCGCATATTGTCCCAGGCGTCGTTGGCGATATCGGCAGCCATGGCGCGGGTCTCGGCGCCCGAGCGCGGGGCCAGAGCAACGCCGACAATAGCGCCGGCAGCGGCACCAAAAAGTGCGCCGGAGACAAAGCTGAAAGTCTTACCCATGATCATTCCTCTCCTGCAGGCACGTCGGTGCCCACCGTTTGAATGCTGTCCATTATACCCGCAGCGCATCACTTGCCGCTCCGCTCATCTGTGTACGGCAAAGGCGCAGGTACGTGATGGTGATAAACGCGTAGGCCTACTCCTGGGGCATAGCCGGCATGGCCACCGTGGCACCCGGGTCCTCGCCGGCGCCGTCCACGAGCGGCAGGCCGCCCTCATGCGCAGGTCCTGCCGGAACCGTCGCCGCACCGCCAAAGACGGCAGCGGAGGCCTCGTGGTTCTCGGCAACCGCACCCTCGGTATCAATCGCCACCTGGGGCTCGTCGTCAAAGTTGGGGACACCCTGGGGCTCGGTGGGAACGGGCTCGGCGGTCGCATCGGCAACGGGCTCGGCGTCGACCGGCACATCGCCCTCGTCAGCGCCCTCGTCCTCGGCAGCATCTTCGCCGTTCGCAGCGGCGACGGCCTCGTGAGGATCCTTGCCCTCGGCCTCGGCGCGCATGCCCAGCACCAGGTTGCGCAGGCCCGCGACCGTGCCCTCCACGTCGGGGGCAGGCTGGTCGGCGTGCAGATAGGCCCAGTCCATCATAAAGGTGGCCGAAGACAGCGCACCGATGGCCAGCGCGTCGTCGGGGCACGAAAGCTCAACCTCAAAGACGCGCTCGTCGTGCTCGCTTACGCGCGTGCGGCCGCACGAGATGCTACCGGCAAGACCGGTCTCGTTCATGAGCTCGACCGTCACATGCTCCAGCAGGTGGCAGAGCTCGGTCTGGCCCATACAGTCCTGGAACTCGCGACCCGAATCGCCCAGGCACAGATGCTTGGCAATCGCGGGCACCAGGTAGTACACGCGCGCCGTGGCCTCGATATCCTCCGAGGTCATGAGCGGCATGCCGGGGTTCACCAGCACGTGCGCGCAGATCTTGTCCTCGCTGACGGTGACCTTAAGGATGTTGAACAGGCCTGCCATAACTCTCCCCTACTCTTCCTTGTCCTACTCGTCGCCGTCGTGCGGATTCGCAGAGCCCGCACCCGGCGTCGTCGGCTCGTCTACCGAAGACTCGGAATCTTTCTTATCGGTTTCGGCCGGAGCAATCACGCGAATGAGCGAGATGCGCTGGCCACGCATCGACTGCACCTTGAACTTGTACCCCGCGACCTCAAACACCTCTCCGATGTCGGGTACCGAGTCACAAAGCTCCAAAATCCAGCCGGCGATGGTCTCATAATCATCGCTTTCCTCAAGCGGCCAACCAAGCTCAATCGCGTCATCGCACGAAAAACGCCCATCAACGAGCCACTCGCGGCGCGAAAGGCGCGTGAGATACTTGTTGTCGGGGTCGAACTCGTCCTCGATCTCGCCGACGATCTCCTCGACGATGTCCTCGATGGTGATGATGCCGGCCGTGCCGCCGTACTCGTCCACGACCACCACGATCTGGTCGTGCGAGGTCTGCATCTCGGACAGCAGCGGCAGGATGTCCTTGGTGTCGGGCACAAAGGTGGCGTCGCGCAAAAAGCCGGCGATGGGCTGGTCGCCCTTGCCGTCGAGCGCGGGCTGAATCAGGTCCTTGATGTGCGCGATGCCGGCGACGTTGTCGGGATCCTCGTGATAGACGGGGATGCGGCTAAAGCCGGTCTGGCGCATGGTGGACAGCACGTCGGCGACCGTCTCGTCGTCCTCGCACATGGTGGTGTCCACGCGCGGCACCATGACCTCGCGGGCAACGGTGTCGCCCAGGTCGAAGATCTCGTGGATCATGCGCTTTTCCTCGTCGAGCAGGTCGTCTTGCTCCGAGACCATGTACTTGATCTCTTCTTCCGAGACGTTCTGGCGGTCGTCGGCACTCTTGATGCGCAGGATGCGGGCCAGGCCATCGGAGCAAGCACCGGTCAGCCACACGAGCGGACGGGCGATCTTTTGGAAAAACGACAACGGTCCCACGACCTGCTTGGACACGCCTTCGGCGTTGGCCAGGCCGATGCGCTTGGGGACGAGCTCGCCGATCACGATGGACACGAGGGCGACCGCGACGGTGATGATGACCGGCGCCAGGCCGCGCGCGATGGCGGAGAGCGGCGCGATGCCAAAATTCATGAGCCACGTGGCGAGCGGGTCGGACAGACTCGTCGAGGCGACGGCGGACGAGGCGAAGCCCACGAGCGTGATGGCGACCTGGATGGTGGCGAGCAGCTGGTCGGAGTCGGCAGCCAACTTAATGGCACGCTCGGCGCGCTTGTCGCCTTCCTCGGCCTCGTGCTCCAGCACGGCGCGCTTGGCCGTGGTGAGAGCCATCTCGGACATGGAGAAGTAGCCGTTGATGAGGGTCAAAACGAGGGTGGTGATAAGGGAGATGGTTATGTCCATCGGGAGTTTCTCGAACCTCCAAGATTCGGGATGTCGGATTAAAACGTTGACGGCGGATACGGCAATTGCACCGGCGCCCAAACAAGGACACGGGCGCGCAGGCGTGGTCGCTAGATTACGAAGAGGATCACCGCCATGAACTGGAAGATGCTGCCGGCGAGTACCCACAGGTGAAACACGCTGTGAAGATAGCGCACGTTTTTGGCGATATAGAACGGCACGCCCGCGGTGTAGCACACGCCGCCGACGGCGAGCAGGGCAAGTGCCACGGGGTTGAGCAGCGCCACGAGCTCGGGCAGCTTAAAGACAACGAGCCAGCCCATCAGCAGGTAGACCAGGCCGCTTACCCAGTGCGGTTGACGCTCGCGTAGGAAGCACTCGAGGGCGATGCCGATAATGGCGATGGCCCATACGGCAAAGAACAGCACGGCGCCGCCGTCGTTTGCCAGTGTGATGAGGCAAAACGGCGTATAGCTGCCCGCAATGAGCAGGTAGATGCAACTGTGATCAATAATGCGGAACACGCGCTTGGCGCGCGCGGGCTGAATCGCGTGGTAGAGCGTGGAGGCTAGGTATTCGAGGATAATGCTGACGCCATAGACAATCGCCGCGGCCATGTGGGCCGGGCCTCCGCCGCGCAGGGCGGCGAATACGATCAGGAGCACCAGGCCCGCGATACCCAGCAGGCAGCCGACACCATGGGTGACGGAGTTCATGATCTCCTCGCCCACCGTGTAGTGTGGAACGGCCGCGGTCTTGGGTCGCGGCTTAGAACTGTCGCTCGAATCGGACATGCCGGTTACATCCTCCAACGTAAAGAGTTCTCAACACTATATCAAAGCGTCTAGGTACGTGCGAAATTTGCACCATACGTGACCCTTTGTTTACCCATTCTTTGCCTGTTGACGCATCAACGGCGAACGTCCATAATGCGCTTGCATTAAATGTTGATGTATTAACATCTTATAGGAAAGCTTCTTATGTCTCAAAACGCACGTTCCCATCGAAAGCTCAAGATAGCCGGCGTCGTTGCGCTGGTGCTCGTTGTCGCGCTGCTGGGGTTTGCCGGCAACTTCTTGTTCGACTTTGCCCTGAATCCCCAAGCGCCCTACACCATGAAGATGATGCAGGATAGCAAGAACGACAAAGAAGGTGAGCAGCCGGATGCCGAGGATACCGAGGCGCGGGCATGGTTTAAAGAGAACCGCGAGAGCAGCAGCCTCACCGCAGATGACGGAACCGAGCTTGCCGCTTGGTATTTTGCCGCCCCAGAGACCACACACAATTACGCTGTCTGCCTACACGGATACACCGACGAGCCCATCGGCATGGCCCGATACGCCAAGCGATTCCATGACCGCGGCATGAACGTACTCGCACCCGCCGCCCGCGCCCACGAGCGCTCCGGCGGCGACTATATCGGCATGGGCTGGCCCGAGCGCCTCGACATCGTCGCATGGATCGAGCGAATCGTTCAGGCTGACCCCGAGGCGCGCATCCTGGTCTTTGGCGAGTCGATGGGTGCGGCAACCGCCATGAACGTCGCGGGGGAATCTCTGCCCGCAAACGTGAAATGCATTATCGAGGACTGCGGTTATACGAGTGTTTGGGACGAGTTTTCTCTGCAGCTCAAGGACGTGTTCGGCCTGCCCAGCTTTCCCTTGCTCGATGTAGCAAACTTGGTGTGCAACGTGCGCGCGGGCTACGACTTTCATAAGGCGAGCAGCGTGGAGCAACTCAAACACGCGACGGTTCCCATGTTGTTTATCCACGGCGACCAGGACACCTTTGTGCCGTACAGCATGCTCGACCAAAACTACGACGCGTGCGCCAGCAAGGTCAAGCAAAAGCTCACTATCCATGGCGCCACCCACGCCAAGAGTGCGCAAGTTGACCCCGAGCTCTACTGGAATACGGTCGACGACTTCCTCGACAAGAATTTTTAGGCAAAAAGCAACGTCTGGGGTTTTGTTGCCAAAAATCGGTTTGCGGTCGGCGGTATTCGTTTTTTCACCGCACTTCCGAAAAGCCGCCCGCGAGCGTTGTGCTCGTGGGCGGCTTTTGCTCAACTTACGCTACAAAGGCGCTTATTTTGTCCAATAGATAGGCGCTACTTAACCTCGATGAGCTCGTACTCGCTCGTGCCCAAGCCGATCTTCTCGGCATGCGCGATGCACACGCGCCAGTCGGTGTCGGGATGCGTAATGCAGAAGGGGTCGTGCGCCTGCTCGCCCTCCAGATGCTCGTGGTTATGCTCCATCTTGGCCGCGCTATCGGTGAGCTCGGTGTTGGGCAGCGGCTCGGACGCCATGACGGCATCGGCACAGGCCTGGTCGATGGCGACCGGGTCGAAGCTCGCGAACATGCCGATGTCGTTGACGATAGGTGTGTCGTTTTCGGGATGGCAATCGCAGTTGGGGCTGATATCCATAGCCAGCGAAATGTGGAAGCTGGGACGATCCTGGACAACGGCCTTCGTGTACTCGGCGATCTTGTAGTTGAGCACATCGGCCGCAGCGTCATAGCCGGGCTTGATGCAGTCCTGGTTGCACGCCGCAATGCAGCGCCCACACCCCACGCAGCGATTGTGGTCGATGGCGGCCACGTGTACCGTGCGAGTACTACCGTTGGCAAGCTCGCGCTCGCGCGTGTCGTCAAACGAGATGGCGTTGTGCGCGCAGATCTTTTCGCAGGCGCGGCAACCCACGCAGTTGGTGGTATCGACATTCGGCTTGCCGGCGGCGTGCTGCTCCATCTTGCCAGCACGGCTGCCGCCTCCCATGCCCAGGTTCTTCATGGCGCCGCCAAATCCGGCCTGCTCATGGCCCTTAAAGTGGGTGAGGCTGATCACGATGTCGGCGTCCATGAGTGCCTGGCCGATCTTGGCCTCGTGCACGTACTCACCGCCCTCGACCGGAACGAGTGCCTCATCGGTGCCCTTGAGGCCATCGGCGATGATAATCTGACAGCCCGTGGCATACGGGGTGAAGCCGTTCTGGTAGGCGGTGTCGATGTGCTCGAGCGCGTTTTTGCGGCTACCGACGTAGAGCGTGTTGCAGTCGGTGAGGAAGGGCTTGCCGCCCAGCTCTTTTACGACGTCCGCGACGGCGCGGGCGTAGTTGGGGCGCAAAAAGCTCAGGTTGCCCAGCTCGCCAAAGTGAATCTTGATAGCAACGAACTTGTTCTCAAAGTCGATCTGCTCAATACCGGCGCGGCGAATGAGGCGCTTGAGCTTGTCGAGCTGGCTCTCGCGAGCATGCGTGCGCAGGTTCGTAAAGTACACCTTGGCGGGTGCGGCGGGTGCAGTTGCGGTCATAGATCTATCCCCTCGGTCTATATGGCGTTACAGACATAAGAGGATGGTACCCGTTGGAGTAGGGTCAAAGTCAAGCGCGAAACCTAGTCGTTGGGGACGCCCCTTTCCTGCCGGGTGGCGAAAGAGTGCCCCCAGCGACTAGCCTTTTTGGGACGTCCCCAACGACTACTCTTGGACTTTGAGGGCCTCAGCCAGGCTGACGCGCTTGATAGAACGCGTGTGCAGCAGCGCCACGACCAGGTAGGTCGCAAAGCCAATGCCGACGCATGCAACCATGGACCAAGCGGGCGCATAGATTTCGATATTGCCGTTGTAGGCGAGCAGCATCGAGCGGAAGATGGCCGTGAGCGAGCCAATAATGACCGGCAGACTCAGCACGAGCGACGCCGCCACGCACAGCGTGATCGAGCGGATGTACAGATGCGAGATCTCGCTATCGCGATAGCCAAAGACTTTCATGTAGCTGATCGAACGGGCGCTGTGGTCGATCACAGCCTTGGTCAGTAGATACATAAACAGCAGGAAGATAAACACCGCGAGGCCAACCATCATGCCGATCATTTTGCTCATCATGCCGATGAACTGGTCGCCCACGGCGCGCATGTCGTCGGGCGTGGTGTCGCCGGCAAAGTAGCGCGCGTCGAGGTCGAGCTTCTCGTCGCTCACATAGCCGTTAAAGTAGGCCGCATCGTTGCCAAAGAGCTCGTTAAAGTCGTCGATACTCATATAGATATTCATGTCCGACTTGGAGCCCCAGGCACAGCCCTTGCCCGCGCACTCAAGAGAATAATGCTCGCCCTCGCACTTGTCGTCGAGCGTGACCTTCTGGCCCTCGCTCCAGCCAAACTTGTCGAGCAGGCCGCCGCCAAAGACGACACAGCCGCCGCCGACGTCCAGTCCTTTCCAGTAGCGCGAATCGGATGAAATGCCGTAGACGGAAATCGTCTCCTGCCCATTACCATCACCGCGGTCGTACTGCAGCTGGTAGACGGCGTATTTCTCGGCCTGCGCGATTGCACCCGCATCGTTATCGGTCGTATTGACCGGGTGGATATCGTCGTTGTCAGCGTCGATCTTAGAGGCCTTGTCAATCAGGTCGATAGCCTCATCGCGGTTGCAGCCGAGGGCATCGGCAAGATCGTCAAGGCGCGCATAAAGCGCATCCTTCTTGTCCTGGACCTTGGCGAGCGCGTCCTGCGCCGCGGCCAGGCTCTCGGCAGACGGAGATGTGGTCGCGGCATCAGCTGCCGTCTGCGCCGCATCGGCCGCGTCGTCAAGCTCGTCATCGGCATCCTGGGCGGCGGAAAGCAGCGCGCCGTCAACCGACTGCAAGCGCTCGATTGCCGACCACTGCTCGCGCTCCTCGGCGGTACCCTCGAGCTCCACCGGCGCCTTGAGCGTGTACTGGTGCTCGGCGACCAGGCTCGTCTCGAGGTTGTCCGCGTAGTGCGTCATCGTGGGCAGAATCGCCAGGCCAAAGAGCAGCAGCAGCGAGGCAAACGCAATGCCCACGAAGAGCGTGGCGAAGTTGCCCAGGTTGCGCAGGAAGATACGCAGGCGGAAGCGGGAAACAAAACCCATGCGCTCCGGCAGCTGCAAGCCGCGCTTGGTGCCCGATTTGCCGCTCGCCTCGTGACGAAGGAACTGCAACGGCGTCTTGCCCATCTTGCGAAGCAGGCCCACCAGCGTGATGAGGATGAGCGCGGCGGCGGGAACCACGGCGCACTTCACAAAGATCTCCCAGCTCCAGTACACCTGGAAGGGCGGCAGGCTATACGAACCGTAATAGAGGCTGCGCATGGGCTCGGTAAAGAACGCAACGCCGAGCGCAGTGCCCAAAAGCGCCGCGACCACGCCCACGATAGCGGGAAGCGCAAGGTAGTGCAGCACGATCTCGCGTCGACGATAGCCACTGGCGAGCAGCGTGCCGATGATGGCGCTCTCCTCCTCGATGGTGGCGTCGGTAAGGACCACAAAGACGAACGCCATGATCACGATGATGATGTCGAGCAGCGTCATCCACATCATAGAGTCGCCGTCCACGTCATCGCGCGCATAGCCAATGCCCTGATTGGAATCGGAGTCGATCAGATCGTCCACGCGCGCATCGGCGTCGGTCAGTGCCTCGACCATATCTTGCTCAGCGTCGATGCGGTCCGCGGTGGGGAGGTTGCGATCGGTAAAGGTGAAGGAGTAGGTGTAGGTGTAGGCGGGTGCGCCGCCGGCATCTTCGAGCGCGGCAAAGCCGCCATCGGCGACCTCGGCCACGCCGTACGTGATGGTGTTCACCGTAAAGTCCGAATTGTTGAGGAACAGCGCCTGGCTATCGGGCTGAGTCATGATGCCGCAGATGATGTAGGTGCGGCCCTCGAGCTCGACTTTATCGCCCACGGACAGGTTGTTATTGGTGGCAAAGACACGGTCGATGGCCACCTCGTCGTCCGCGCGGGGCTGCTTGCCTTCGCAGTAGGACGCGATATCGACCTTGGTGCGGTGCGCGTAGGTGCGCAGGGTGCGCTTGGTGCCGTCGTCGCCGGACGCCTTTTTGATGATGGCGTCGATGGAGAAGTTCTTGTAGAGCGTGACGCCGCCGACGTCCTTAGCCGCGTCCTCGGCGGCTTTGAGCTGGTCGTCGGTGGCCTCAAAGGAAGTGGTTACGCGGCCGTCCTCAATCGTGTACGCATCGCGCATGTCGTCGATGAGGCAGCCGATGGAGTGCGCGGCGAGCAAAAAGCCCGACGTGAGGGCGATACTTCCACACATAAGCAGGAAGATGCCCAGGTATTTACCGATATTGCGACGCAGCTCGCGGGGGAGTCGTTTTGCGAGAGGTGACATGGCGTCGCCTACCAATCGAGCTCGGCGGCCGCGACCGGCGACTCGTTGAGCTCGTCCTCGACGATGCACCCGTCGCGCAGGCGCAGCACGCGGTTGGCCATGCGGGCAATGGCAGCGTTGTGGGTAACGATGATGACGGTGCAGCCGTAGGTGCGGTTGACGTCCTCCATGAGCTGCAGGATTTCCTTTGATGTCTTGTAATCGAGCGCGCCCGTGGGCTCGTCGCACAGCAGCAGGCCCGGGTTTTTGACGAGCGCGCGGCCGATGGCGCAGCGCTGCTGCTGGCCGCCCGAGACCTGGCGCGGGAACTTGTTGCGGTGCTCGTAGAGGCCCAGCGAGCGTAGCAGGTCATCGACATTGAGCGGGTTTTTGGACAGGTGCGCCGTGACCTCGATGTTTTCCTTGATGGTGAGGTCGGGCACCAGGTTGTAGAACTGGAAGACAAAGCCCAGCTCGCGGCGGCGATACTCGCCCAGGTCGGCGGGTTTGAGCGTCGTCAGGTCGCAGCCGTCCACCATAATGGAACCGCCGTCGGCGTCCTCCAGGCCGCCGATAAGATTGAGAAACGTCGACTTGCCCGAACCCGAGGGCCCCAGCATGACGCAGATCTCACCGCGGTTGATGGACGCGTCGATGCCGTCGAGCACCGTCAGGCGCGCATCGCCGTCGCCGTAGTGTTTTTTGAGGTCCTTAACCTGGACGTAGGCTTGCTTCGTCGCCATACCATCCCCCATTGTTAGCCTTCTGCTACTTTTCTAGGGTTATAGTAAACCCAGGCGAACTATTTTTGCGCGACATATGGCATTTATTTCAAACTAGTCACCCGGCAGTTAGGGACGCTCCTTTCCTGCCGACAGTTGGGGACAGTCCTTGCCAACCCAGCCGGCAAAACGGCCGATCGGCAAAGACTGTCCCCGATGACTAATCGTTTAAGTCTGTCCCCAATGAGTAGGTGGCTAGGCGTGGGATTTGTTGTAGGTGAGGGCTAGGCCTACGGCGGCGATGGCGGAGGCGAAGAGCACGGTGACGCCCAGGTCGCAGGCTATGTCGCCCAGCACGGCAGACGTCAGGTCCGCGGCGAGCGCCTTGCCGATCGCGTCGTTCACCCAATACGTCGGCACAAAGTGCGCCACGGTCTGCACGGCCGAGCCCATGAGCGACAGTGGCATCCAGGCGCCACCCAAAAACGTCATGAGCATGCCGAGCAGGTTACCCACGCCGTTGAGCAGCTCCTCGCGCGCGCCCAGGCTCGACAGCGTAAAGCCAACGGCCAGAGGTGTGCACGCCAGGGCAAACGTCGCCGCCAGCGCCAGGCACACGCGACCCACGCCGACCTCGGCAACCGCGCCGGCAAAACCCACGACGCCCATCATGCTCGACACAAACCAGATGCAGACGGTGAGCACCGCGGCGGCCGCGAACACGGCGAGCGAGCGCTGGCGCTCGGAGACCGGGCCGGCCTCCATGCGGCGCACGCGCTCGGGCTCGTTCATGCCCGAGAACACCAGCCCTACCGACACGATGACCGACGAGATGATCGCGTACGCGCCAAAGTTGAAATACGACTCGAGCGTGGCGGCGGCGGTCGAGTCGACCTTGACCTGCTCAATCTGAACCTCGGCGCGCTTGGCGGCGGCGTGCTCGGCAGCCTTGGCGACGTCGCCGTCGGAGGCGGCAGGCTCAAGTGCGGCCGCGGCACCCGCGAGCGAGATCCAGCGCGAGGCCTCGGCAGACGAAAGCGCCGCCGCCATGGTGCCGGAGCCGTAGGTCACGTCGAGCTTGGGCAGGGCCTCCCCCGCACGGGCGGCCGCGATCAGGTCGTCCTCAAACCCGTCCGGAATAAAGATCACGCAATCGGCGCTGCCCTTGGCGCTGTTGCTCTTGGAGAGCGCGTCCGCAAGGTCGTACGTGTCGTCGCCGACGCCCGTGACCAAATCAAAGCGTGCACCCAGGTGCTTGGTGAGCGCGCGCGAAAGGTCGCTGTCGTCGCGGTCAACCACAATCACGTTGGCGTCGTAAGGCGTGTATTCGGTGAGCTGCGACGAATTCCAGCTCACCGACGCCGCGATAAACACGCCCATGAGCGAGATGAACACCGTATAGATGAGCAGGTAGAACGGGTGCGCCAGCGCCATGCGAAGCGCGGTCTTAAAGGTGCTCATAGCGACTCCTTCCAAAGATCAGCGTGGCGACGACAAACACGAGGGACATCAGGACGAGCGCGCCTGCGCGGACGGCAAAGGGACCCAGGTCCTCAAAGAAATACAGACGGTTGAACATGTCGCAGATAAGCTTGACGGGATTGAGCCAGCACTCGGCCGGGCAGGCGCGAGCGACGTCATCGGCAAGCGCCATCGCCGGCTCGCCGTAGAGGCCGGCGAACAGGGCACACGTGGTGGCAAAGCCTGTGAGGATGCCCGACTTGGACGCCTTGCCGCCCTTAACGGGCAGCGTGCCCGCAAAGAGCCCCAGGCCCGTCGCGGCAAGCGCGGATGCGGCGCCGCCCACCAGGCAGAGCCCCTCGCGCCCGCCAAAGTCGACACCGACAACCAGGCGCACATAGCCAATCGCGATCGCCATCGAGGCAAAGGAGACAAGCCACGAGCCGATAAAGATACCGGCCAGCGACGCCGTCTTGGAAAGGCCGCCCACGCAGCGACGGGCGCCAAGGCCCGACAGATTGGGCTGCAAATCGACGACGCTCAAGGCGGCAAACTCGGCAGACATCATCGCGACCAGGCCAAAAAGCGCGTAATAGTAGATGACCGTGCCATCGGGCGTGGTGCGTGTCAGGCTTACGCGGCGGGTGCCGCCCTCGAGCGACAGGGCGCGCGCAACCGCCTCCGGGTCGGCGAGCGCCGCCGGGTTGTCCTGGGCAATCTGGGACATGAGCTCGGCATTTTGTGTATACGAGCTTGCCACCGTCTCCAGGATGCTGCGATCGGTGAGCACCGATGATGCGCGCGAGCTGTCGTAGCTCGATAGCAGCGTGAGCTTGGGTACGCCTGCGTCGTCGACCGTATAGATGCCCGCAACCTCGCCGGCCTTAAGCGCACGGTTCGCATCGGCTGCGTCGTCGAGCTCGTGGATCTCGAGCAGCTGATCGCCGCCTTCCTTGGCAAGCGACGTCGCCACGTCCTTAAAGGTCGAGGCGTCCCAAGCCTCGTCCGCCACGACGGCAACCGGCACCGGGTCGACCGTGCCGTCGGAGCTGAGGTTCGCAAACATAAACATGAACATCGTGGAAAGCGCGATGGGAAAGAGAGCGCCCCAGACCCACGTACTCGGCCGGCGCAGCAGCGTCTTGACCGTGGTGATGATGGTGTTGAACATGGCCGCCCCCTAGTCGCGCAGCTCGCGGCCGGTGATCTCGAGGAACACGTCGTTGAGGGTCGGCGGCTCGCTCCACACGCGGCCGAGCGCCACGTCGGCGGCGCGCAGCGTGTCGAGGATGTCGACCAAATTGTGCGGGCTCGCCTCGCAGGTGCAGATGAGCTCGCCGGCGGACAGCTCGACGCTGAGCACGTGCTCGAGGGCGCGCAGTCGCTCGACCGTGGCGGTCTCGACGTCGCCGACCTCGACAGTCACGCGCTCGCCCATTTGAATCATGCGCTTGAGCTCGTCGTTGGTGCCCTGCGCCAGCACGCGGCCGCCGTCCATGATCATGATGCGGCTGCAAATCTGCTCGACTTCCTCCATGTAATGGCTGGTATACACCACCGTAGCGCCCTCGTCGCGCAAGCGGCAGATGCCCTCCAGGATGGCGTTGCGACTCTGCGGGTCGACTGCCACCGTGGGCTCGTCAAAGAAGATGAGCTCGGGCTTGTGCGCAATGCCGCAGGCAATGTTGAGGCGACGTGCCAGGCCGCCCGAGAGCTTGCCGGGGCGGAACTTGGCAAAGTCGCCCAGGCCGACAAAGTCGATCGCCTCGTCCACCAGCGCACGGCGGCGCTTACGGTCGCTAACGTAAAGGCTGCAGAAATAGTCGATATTCTCGCGCACGGTGAGCTCGTCGAACACCGCCACCTGCTGCGGCACCGCACCGATGCGGCGCTTGAGGTCGTAGCGGGCGGGCGTCATGGGCTCGCCGAACAGCTCGATGGTGCCCTTGTCGTAGGCGAGCAGCTGCAGGATGCAGTTGATGGACGTGGTCTTGCCCGAGCCGTTGGGGCCCAGCAGGCCAAAGATCTCGCCGGGGGCGATGCTGAGGTTAAAGTGGTCGAGCGCGATAAGGTCGTCGTAGCGCTTGACGAGGTTTTCGACGCGGACGATATCTGTCATGAGGCGGCCCTTCTGTTGATTGCGGCCCGGTACGATTGCATCATCGCAGGAGCCGCCGGCGCGCACCAGTGAGCTTTGTCACGAGTGCGGGGCTTGGCCGCGTGGCCCAACCGGCGCCCCCGATTTGCCGCGCGGGAGGAATGTCACGGTTGCGCAGGCGGTCCCTCCTCCACGCGCGGCTTCGCGTACAATACCCGTATGAACAGGCTTTTCGACAAATCGATCGTTCTGGCGTGCTGTATTGCGGCCGCCATGGGCCTTGCTGTGGACGCTCACCTGGTCGCGGCGTTTTGCCTTGGCGTTATTGCCACCTCACTGGCCGAGGTCGCACAGGGGGAACGCACCCGGCGCGCGAGCGAGACCGCGAGCTGCGCTTACATCATCGCGGCAGTCGTCGTGCCGCCGTTTGTGCCGTTTGCGCCTCTCGCCCTCTATGACATCGCGCGGCGCGTGCGCCGTGAGCACGCCTGGATCGCGCTGGGTGTCGGCGCTGTCTTTGCCTGTGCGCTCGTCGCGGACCTTCGCGGCGGCGCGCTCACCACCCGAACGCTGTTGCTAACCGCCATCCTTTCGGTCGCCGCCACGTTGCTGTCGCTGCGCACCGCGCAGCTGGAGCGCGAACAGGAACGCATGCGTCGCACCCGCGACAAGCTGCAAGAACGCGCCCTGGCACTCGAGGCACGCAACCGCGATCTTGCCGACCGCCAGGACTACGAAGTCGAGCTCGCGACGCTCGCCGAACGCGCCCGCATCGCGCGCGAGATCCACGATAACGTGGGCCACCAGCTCACGCGCGCCTCACTGCAGGCCGAAGCCCTGCGTGTGGTTCACGCCGACGAGCCCGGCGTCGCCGCCGATTTCGCCGACGTCAAACGCACGGTTGACGAGGCGCTCCAGCTTGTGCGCACCAGCGTCCACGCGCTCAACGACAACGCCGTCGACCTTTCCGTGCAGCTCGAACGCATTGTCGAAGGCGCGCGCTCGGACGGCGGCCCGCAGATTGAGCTTGAAGTTATGACCGAACATGCGCCCGCAAACGTCGCCAACTGCTTTGCGGCGGTCCTGCGCGAGGCGCTCTCCAACACCATGCGCCATGCTTGCGCCCAGACCGTCACTGTACGATGCATGGAGCATCCGTCGTTTTACCAGCTCATCGTTACCGACGATGGCGCGGGCGAGGTCCAAGCAAGCGGCCGCGGCGCCGCGGAGGGCATGGGGCTCGCCTCGATGCGCGAGCGCATCGAGGCGCTTGGCGGCACCTTCACCGCCGGCCCGCGTGCCGGCGACGGCGGCTGGCGCGTGTTTGCCACCGTTCCCAAACAGCAAGGAGATGAGGACCAATGAGGCTCATCGTTGTCGACGACGACCGCTTGGTAGTCGATTCGCTCAAGATTATCCTGGGCGCCCAGCCGCAGATCGAGGTGGTGGGTACCGGCGCTAACGGCAACGACGCGGTTTCGCTCTATGCCGAGCACGCACCCGATATCGCGCTGCTTGACATTCAGATGCCGGGGCGCGACGGACTTTCGGCGGCCCGCGAGATTCTTGAGCGCGACCCTGCGGCGCGCGTGGTGTTTCTGACGACATTCTCGGATGACGAGTACATTGTGTCGGCGCTCAAGTTGGGCGCCCGCGGCTATCTGATCAAAACCGATGTCGCCGCCATTCCGCCAGCGTTGGCGCAGGTCATGGATAGCAAACGCGTGCTCGAGGGTAAGGCGATCGAGGATATCAACTTTGATGGGGCGGGCATCGAAGCCGGCACGCCCCGCCGGCCCGCGGCCTTCGCCGGCCTGACCGACCGCGAGTTCGAAGTCGCCGAGCTCATCGCCCGCGGTCTCGACAACAAGGAGATCGCCGCCACCGCCTATATGGGCGAAGGCACCGTGCGCAACCACATCAGCTCAATCCTAGCCAAAATGGGGCTACGCAACCGCACCCAAATCGCCATCGCCTACCTGCGCGGATAACTCAAAGAATCAGCCACTCAGTTGCGGTGAAATACGGACTGCTGTGCCCCCTAGGGCCGCCAAACAGTCCGTATTTCACCGCAACTTATAGAGCAGTCGCACAAAAGTACCGCCACGGAGGAGGGAGATGCCTTCGTG
>CAJLAV010000002.1:0-45897 GCA_905204735.1 uncultured Collinsella sp.
GCCGTTGCCGCGCCCCGCAGTGCCCGCTTCCCCCGAGAACAATTATCAGTGCAGGCCATCTACCTGCGGTTTTCTTTTCTCGCTTTTCGCTGTGGTTGAGGGTGGCCGCCCAAACGTAGTAGATGGGCCCATTTCGTGGCGGACGGGTTGCGCAGACGCCCTTGCAAGGCCACAATGGTCCGCTTTCCTCCGTCCCCGGGGGATCAGAGGCTGTTACTGATACGGTGCCATTTCAAAACTATGCCGGTTTACTACGATAAATACGAATTCCCCGACCACACTCGCTTTCATTGCAAAATCGCAAGCCGTCTACCTGCAGTTTTGTTTTTACCAAATGCTGCGTGGTTGAAGATTAGCGATTCATCGTAGTAAACCGGCATAGTTTTGTTCGAGATGGCCTAACCGCGCGTCTACGCGCGGGACCGGCGGGGCATTTTTGCCCCACCGGCCCCTATTCCAGCTCTATTCCAACGCTACTCCGGCTTGGTTTCTACCGTGGGAGTCTTGTCCGCTGCGACTGGGGTGCGGGCGGTGTCCATAGTCAGGCAGTGCTTGGGGCAGCTCTCGATGCACTCGCCGCACACCACGCAGGCATACGGGTCGATCGACCACGTTCCGCCCTTGCGATCGACCGCGAGCGCGCCCGCCGGGCAGCGACGCGCGCACATGCCGCAGCAGATGCACACGTCCATGTCGTTGACGATGTGCCCGCGCAAGCGCTTGGGCGCCGTCAGCTCCTCCTGCGGATAGCACACCGTGACCGGTTGCTTGACCATAGAACCCAAGGCCGTCTTGGCAAATGTCAGCAAACTCATGCCGCGCCTACCTTTCCGTGCAGCTAATGCAGGGGTCGATGGTCAGGATAATCATGGGCACGTTGGCAAGGAGCACGCCCTGCAGCGCATGCGTCAGACCCGCCAGGTTCTGCGACGTCGGCGTGCGCACGCGAAAACGGTCCAGGTTCTTGGTGCCGTTACCGCGCACATAGTAATAAGCCTCGCCACGCGGCTGCTCAATCACAACCTCGCCGCGCGCGCCGTCGGCCGGCGTGAGCTTGGTGCGCCCGCCGATTCCGTCGTGCGGAATCTTGCCGACAAGCTCCTTGATGATGTCCATGGCCTGTGTGACCTCGGCACAACGCACCTGGCAGCGGGCATAGCAGTCGCCATCGCTAGCAACGATAGGCTCAAACGCAGCTAGGTCCGCATAGGCGCCGTCACCGAACATGCGCACGTCGTAATCCACGCCCGAGGCGCGCCCAAACGGGCCGACCATCGAAAGCTCCAGCGCGTCCTTCTTGCTGATCACGCCCACGCCATGCAGGCGCTCGCCGCAGCTATTGTCGTCCAAAAACGTATGCACCAGGGCCTCGTAGTCGGGGCGCATGGCGTCAAGCGTCTGGACAATGCCGGCCAGCTCGGAGTCCTCGATATCGTGCTTAAGGCCGCCGATCTCGTTAATCGAAAGGATCACGCGGCCGCCGCAGGTGCTCTCAAAAATCTTGAGAATCTGCTCGCGCAGGGTCCACGAACGATAGAACAGCGCCTCAAAGCCAAAGGCATCGGCGAGCAGGCCCAGCCACAGCAGGTGCGAGTGAATGCGCGAAAGCTCGTGCAAAATGGTGCGGATATACTGCACGCGACCGGGCACCTCGATGTCGAGCATGCGCTCGCAGGCGCTGGCATAGCCGCAGCTGTGGCCCACGGCGCAGATGCCGCAGATGCGCTCGGCGATGTAGCCAAACTGATGCATGTCGCGCTTTTCGGTAAGCTTCTCGAGTCCGCGGTGCACAAAGCCGATCTGCGGAATTGCCTCGATGACGCGGTCGTCCTCGATCACTAGGTCCAGATGAAGCGGCTCGGGCAGCACCGGGTGCTGCGGGCCAAACGGAATAACGGAGCGATGTGCCATGGACCTTACGCCTCCTTTTTCTGCTTGTCGCGGGCGGCCTTGGCGGCAAGCGCCGCGCGGACCTTGGCCGCTTTCTCGGGATCCATGGCGGCGAGCTTTGCTTCCAGCTCGGCGGCTTTGAGCGCGGCCTTGGCGGCAGCTTCATCGTGCTGAGCATCGGAGCCGGCAGCCGCAGCGGGCTGAGCGACAGTAGCACCCGCAGCACCCTCCCCCGCAGCGGCCGCGGCAGCGGCGGCCTTCTCGGCCGTAGCCTTGCGCGCCTTGGCCTCGGCGGCGGCACGGACCTTCATGGCCTTCTCGCGTGCGGCCTTCACCTCGGGCGTGATTACACTCATGGGCTCGGCGGTCGAGACCTGGTAGAAAAAGCCGTTAAAGTCGACCTGCATGTCGGTGATGGCAAGCCCAAATAGGTCGTGCGCTTCGTTTTCAAACGGGAATACTGCCGGATAGTACGAGCTGATGGACGGAATCTCCTGATACTGGTCGATGCCCTCAACCACCAGGTTCTCGATCGCATAGCTGCCGTCCTGCGCAATATGCTCCTGAGCAGCACGAACGTCGATAAACGTATAGACCAGGCGATACGATCCGTCGTCCACACAGCGCTCGGCGTGCATTTGCACAAAGCGCGCGCCGACGCCCTTGAGCGCCTGGACATGCGACAGGAGCTCGTCGATCCCGACGGTGGTATAGATTGCCTTTTGCATTACTCGGCCTCCTTTGCAGCGACGGGCGTCTCAGCAGGTGCGTCGCCAGCGGCGGGCGCGGCGGGCTTCTCGGCAGGCGCGTCACCGGCACCGTCAGCCCCGGCTCCCGCAGCCACAAACCCGTCCTCGCCCAGCTCAACGCCACCGTCCCAGGTTGCGGCACCGCCCACGGTGAGCGGGTCACCGCCAGCACGCATCACGGCCTCCTTCTGGTCCAGGATGCCGCACGCCTCCACAATGGCATCGATTACGGTCTCGGGGCGAATGGCGCACCCGGGCGCGTACACGTCCACGGGAATCGCGCGGTCCACGCCGCCGATCACGTTATAGGCATCGCGGAATACGCCGCCCGAACACGCGCAAATTCCGCACGCCACCACGCACTTGGGCTCGAGCATCTGGTTGTAGATCTGGCGCACGACGGGCAGGTTCTGCGCGTTGACCGAACCCGTCACCAAAAAGATATCCGCATGCTTGGGGTTGCCGGTATTGACCACGCCAAAGCGCTCCGCATCGAACAGCGGCGTGAGCGAGGCCAGCACCTCAATATCGCATCCGTTGCAGCTCGAGCCGTCGTAATGAATAACCCACGGCGAGCGCGACATTTTATGATCCATGGATGCCGCCTCCTAAATAAACACGTCGACGAGGATGGGCATAAGGTTGAGCAGGCCAAACACCAGCGCCACGCCCCATCCGAGCTTAAAGCAGCTGCGCCAGGTGCTGCGCGCGAAGGTGTTGTCGATCAGGACCTCGACAAAGTACGTCGCGGCCATCACGACCAGGGCGACCACCCAGCTCACCGGGTTGTCCCAAACAAAGAACATGCCCACCCACATCAAAAACAGCACGGTCTCGCACCAGTGCATAAGGGTCATCTTGGCCAGCGTGCCGCCGCTCATCTCGGTGGCGACGCCCTGGACGATCTCCTGATGCGCGTGATGCGAGTACGAAAGGTCAAACGGCGACTTGCGCAACTTGATGGTAAGCACCGCGAGCAGCGCGAGGAAAATGGGCGCGCTGTACACGATGATGGGGGCCGACTGCCCCGTCACGGCGATGGAATCGAAGCTGTCGGTGGCAAGGTACAGGCCCACGCTCATCAGCAGAACGGCAGGCTCGTAACTCATAACCTGCAGCAGCTCGCGGTCGGCGCCGACCTGGGCAAACGGGCTTTGCGTCGAGGCAGACGCCAGCACCACAAAGATCGCGGCGAGCGTCACCATAAAGGCGCACAGCAGCGTGTTGGAGCCCGACACAAAGATGCCGCCGCCCACGACGGTAAAGATGAGCGCGCACGCCATATAGGTATCGTCCATGGTATTTACGCTGGCGGGGGCCTTGCGCAGCAGCTTGGCAACGTCGTAGAAGGGCTGCAGCAGGCGCGGGCCCACGCGGCCCTGCATACGGGCGGACAGCTTGCGATCGATGCCGTCGATCAGGCCACCAACCAAAGGCGCCAGCAAGGCAAACACCACGGTACCAATAAATATGCCCACGACGCCCGAGCCTTCAAAATACTTGCCGCGCAGCACCGAGGGCGCGCTCATGGCAAGCCGCTCGGGCCCAATCCACGCGCAACACAGCAGCGCAAACACGATAATGCTGCAGCACACGACGCTACCCGCGGGGCCAATACGCTTCTCGCCAAGGGCGTCCTCCGAGTACCAATTGCGCTTTTCGGCCTTCACCTCGTGTCCCATCGAGCCGCGGAAATGGCGGTAATTGTCGGTTCCCACGCCCGAAAGATATACGTTGACGTGCGGCTTATTGCTCACGCGGAATGAAGTCAGCAGCACCACGGCGATAAACGCCACGATAACCACCATCAGATACATGGCGTCCTTGCCGATAACGTACGGCACGCGGCCAAACACCATGGCCAAGTAAGGCGACACCAGACCGCTCGAGATAACCGGGAACGCCACGCAGCACAGAATCAGCAGTGAGGCGATGGTGTTGAGCGCCATCCATTCGGTCTTATGGACATTGACCTCAACGTTTTGAGCCGTGGGGTCAACGCCCGAAAGCTTGGCAAGCCACTTGCCCCAGAAGTAAAACGTCGCGGCCGAGCCAAAGGCAAGCACCATGATCATGAGCACGTTGCCGGTCTGCGCGAACGCCACCAGGGCGCCCCACTTGGACACGAGCATGCCAAACGGCGCCACAAACATGCCCATGATGCCCAGCATCATCAGGCGCGTCAGGTGCGGCATGCGGCTGAACATACCGTCCATGTCCTCGATATTGCGGCTGCCGATATGATGCTCGGCCGTGCCCACGCACAGGAACAGCAGCGACTTTGCCACCGTGTGGAACAGGATCAGGAAGATGGCCGCCCATACGGCCTCGGGCGCGCCGACGCCCAGGCAGGCACTGATGAGGCCCAAGTTGGAAATGGTGGAGTACGCGAGCACACGTTTGGCGTTGCTCTGCGAGATGGCCATGAGGGCAGCGAGCAAAAACGTGATGGCACCCACACTTGTGACCATAAAGCCCGTCACGGGATAGATGGCATAGAGCGGGCTCAGCTTGACCATCAGGAACACGCCGGCCTTGACCATGGTTGACGAGTGCAGCAGGGCGCTCGTGGGCGTGGGGGCAACCATGGCACCCAACAGCCACGTGTGGAACGGCATCTGTGCGGCCTTGGTGAGTGCGGCGAGCGACAACAGGATGACCGGCATCACCAGCAGCGCGGATTGCGCGGTTCCGGCGCCGGAAAGATCGATCATGCCCGAGATGGTCAGCGGCATGCCGTTAACGTGCAGGTACATGAGTCCGGCCAAAAACGCGATGCCGCCCAGCATGTTGAGGATGATCTGGGTAAAGGCGTTCTTGATGGCCTCGGGCGTGCGCGTGTAGCCAATCATGAGGAACGAGCACACGGTGGTGATTTCCCAGCCGCAGAACAGCCACTCAAGGTTGTCGCTCGTCACGATGACGAACATGGCCGAGAGAAACAGGAACATGAGCGCCAGGAACTGCGGGCGACGGTCGGGCGCGGTCTGCCCGTGCAGCGCGGCCTCGTGCTCGTCATGGGCCTGGAAGTCCTTCATGTAGCCCAGGGCATACACGCAGATGAGGCTGCCGACGATGCCGACGGCAAGCACCATGATCACGCTCATGTAGTCCAGGTAGAGCGGCGTCGCCGTGACGGCTTCGGCCGCGGGCAGCGTCATGGCTGCAAAGGCAAGCGAGCCCACCAGCTGGACTATGCCGAGCACCGTGGTAAGTGCGTTCCTATATTTGTACGCGTTGTACAGGATGACGGCGCACAGGATGACATCGATGGCGGAGCTGATGATCGAGAGCACATGTGAGGCGCCGGGGACAACCTCAAAGCTCTGCGGACCCGTGCCAAAAAACATGACGGCGACTACAACTGTCACCGCCATAATAATGCCGGAACCTATGAGCCCCACCGCATCGCGGGCGCGGTCACCGCGAGCGAGCAGCATGCCCAGCGCCGGTACCAGCGGAAACAGGGTAAGGAAATACAGTAGCGTCATACCATCACTCCCCCATGCAAAAACGCTGCAATTGTTTAACGTTATAGCTCAATTGAGGAGCAACGGCGGCAGGTTTTCGGTCAACTGGGGAGTTTTAGGCGTACGGGGCAAGGAGTCTGTCCGCATTGGAGCAGTGGCGCGGCAAGAAAAATGCGCCCCTGTGGGCGCACCCTCTTGCTACTCTGCCTGCTTAACGCGCGGCTTGCGACCGCGTGGCTTATCGATAAGCGCGTCGGCGCCGCCATCGCGATACTGGCGGCACCAAGCTTTGACCGAAGACTCGCTGGGAATCTTGTACTTGATCATGGCCTCGCGAACCGTCAGGCCGTTTTCCAGACGGTCCTTAACCACGGCGAGCTTTACGTCGTACGAATACGTGCGGTGATGCGAGCCTGCGTTGAGCACGGCGTCGGCACCGCCCACGGCATATGCGCGGGCCCACTGACGAGCCGTGGCCTGGGGAATGCCGAGCTCCGCGGCGAGGGCACGATGACCGACCCCCTCTTGGAGGACCTCGACGGCGCGCTGCCTAACCTCGGGCGCATGCGTGCGAGTCCTAGTTGCTTCCGACATACCTGCCACTTCTACTTCTTAGCCTTAAACGTTAAATTGCTTTCTTACGTGCGAGTTAGATAGTAGCATTTTACTGTTTGTTCAAAGCAGTTAATTAAAATAGACGCGGCGTTATCTGGGCATTTGACACCAATTTACGACATTTCTTTATCGATTATTTACGCTGGTAGCTAGCTCGCAGCCAATCGTCATTCGCTTGCCAACAAAATTGACATCTCTTTATGTCCTTTGGTATAGAAGATATAATTATTAACCCCTCACCCAATAATTTTGAGCGGTCTGCAAGGCAGTAGACGTCCTCACTCCTCATGATTAGTGCGCATTGCCATCCACCGGAGCAAAACAAAAAGGGCGGGACCTGCTGCGCTTGCAGACCCCGCCCCGGTTGACACCCGATGGGACGCAGCCGGGCGAGACAGATCCGTGCTACTGCCTCGCCTGGCCGCGATGTTCAACTACAGCTCGTTGGCCGCGTGATATGCCGTGCGGATGGCACTCGCGATGTCGGCGGTGCGCTCGCCCGAGCAGTCGCCCACGCAGGTCACGGGCACCGTCACGCCGTCTAGGTCAAACGCGTTGGCCTTGGAGCCCACGGCCATCACCACGTAATCGCAGGCGATCTTCACCGGCTCTTCGGCGCCGTCCTCGGTGGTGCGAATGGCCTCCACGCCCTCGTCGGTGATGGCGGTCAGACGGGTCTTCACGTGCTGCTCCACGTTGTGCTCGGCAAAGTCGCTCATGATCAGCGGCAGAATGGTCTCGGACTCGCCCGCGGCAATCTTGTCGAGCATCTCCACGATCGCCACCTCGCAGCCGTGCTGCAGCAGGTACTCGGCAGTCTCGGTGCCCACCAGGCCACCGCCAATGACGGCGACGCGGCCGCTGAGCTCAACCTTGCCGGCCAGCACGTCCCAGCTCGAGACGACCTTGTCCGAATCGGCACCCGGAACGGGGATGACCACGTCGTGCGCACCCACGGCCACAATCGCGGCGTCGGCGGCGTTGAGGTCCTCAGCGGTAGCGACGTGGTTGAGCTCAACCTTCACGCCCAGGCCAGGCAGAATCTTCTCGTAGTATTCGACCGAGCGCATGATCTCGTCCTTGCGCGGAGGCGCGGCCGCCAGCACAATCTGGCCGCCCAGATGATCGCTCGCCTCGTAGACGGTCACATCGTAGTCGCGCTTGGCCGCCACGCGTGCGGCCTCCAGGCCGGCAATACCGCCGCCCACCACGGCAATCTTCTTGTCGCCCTCGCCCGGCTTAATGGCGATGGTCGCCTCGTCGCCGTTCTCGGCATTGAGCACGCACGAGATGTACTTGCGGTTTTGAATCGCGTCGACGCAGCCCTTGTTGCAGTTGAGGCACTCGCGAATGGGCTCGCCCGTGGCGGCCTTCAGCGCAATGTCGGGGTCGCACATGAGCGAGCGGCCGTAGGCGATGATGTCGGCGGCGCCGTCTTCCAGGATCTTCTCGCCGGCCTCGACCGAGACAACACGGCCCACGGTTGCCACCGGCACGGAGACCAGGGCCTTGACGCGCTCGGCCACCGGCAGCGTCCAGTTGTAGGGCATGGCACCCATGGGCGGAATGGTGTCGCCCATGTTGCCGGTGTGGTTGGCCTGCGCGACCTGGATCATATCGATGCCCGCGCCCTCGAGCAGCTTGGCGAACTCGCAGGCCTCGTCGGGCTGCAGGCCGCCCTTGCCGCGCGGCGTGCCGTCGGGGTTCTCCATGATCACGGGGAGCTTGTACTCCACCATCAGCTGCGGCGCGGCTTCCTTAATGGCGGCGACGACCTCCAGCGCGTAGCGAACGCGGTTCTCGAACGAGCCACCGTACTCGTCGGTGCGCTGGTTGAGGATGGCCGAGCACAGCGAACCCACCAGACGGTCGCCGTGGACCTCGATGGCGTCGATGCCGGCCTGCTGCGCGCGAGCGGCCGAGGCAGCGATGGCCTCCTTGATCTGGGTGAGCTGCTCTACGCTCGCCTCGTTCACAAAGTGCTGCATGTCGTGGTGCAGCTTGGCGTAGGCCTGATTGCGGATCTCGTTGGACTCGGCCATCTTGGCGGCAAAGGTCTCCTCGTCGCCGGCGGCCTTGGCCTCCTTCGCGGCCTTGGCGGCAGCCATGGAACCCATGACCATGCGGCCGACACCGGGCACGTCGTACTCGGGATGGAACAGCTGCAGCGCGACCTTGGCACTGTGCTTGTGAACGGTGTCGGCCAGCGCCTTAAACGTGGGGATCTGGGCGTCGGTTGCCAGCTTGGGCGTGGGGCTCGCGGTCATGACGGGAGCAACGTCGCCGATGACGATGTAGCTCACGCCGCCACGAGCCAGGCGCTCGTAAAAAGCCAGGCTGCGCTCGCCAATGGAACCGTCGCGCTCCTCGTAGCCGGTGGTAAGCGGCGGGAACATAATGCGGTTCTTGAGCTCAAGGGGGCCAACCGTAATGGGCTGGAGCAGCTTGGATGCAGGTGCGATCATGGACATTCCTCTCTTGTAGGCGCGGCGGCGATGATGCCGCGTAGTTGTCTAGAGGATATGGCATGTGAGCACGGCGGCGCAACGGAAATCGGCGGATAGCAGGTAGCGGCAGGTAGATGGGGCGGGGCGGCCCGTCGGTTTGTCTCAATCTGTAACAACCACTCGGCAAAACCGGGTCTTGCTGTTACAGATCGAGACAAACCAAACCCGCCTGCTAGAAAATCTCAATCTATAACAACAACTCGGCAAAATCCATCCCTCGTGTTACAGTTTTAGACAAACCGTCCAGGCGGGGACTCAACATCTCAATCTGTAACACCTAGCCGCCCAAATCGGGTCTAGATGTTACAGATCGAGATTTTGTTTGAGAGGCTGAGAATTGGACCGAAAAACACGGTCCCGGAATAACAAAAAAGCTCGCCGGCTAGGCCGACGAGCTGCAAGTTCTTGGTCGCGGGGGCAGGATTTGAACCTACGACCTCCGGGTTATGAGCCCGGCGAGCTACCAGACTGCTCCACCCCGCAATGTCTGGGCGCCTCATGTGCGCAAGAAAGAATATTACGTGGGAGTTCGGTAAACGGCAAGGAAAATCTCGTAGAGCATAATTCCTTCATATTTAAACCCCTCAGTCCATATCAGCGTAAACGAATCGCAGCCGAGCGCCGTCGGCGGCGCGTATACAATGGTGCGCGTCCTTTTACGCCGACACCGGGAGTAGACATGCTGCTCGCTATCGATATGGGAAACACGCAGACGGCCATGGGCCTGTTTGACGGAAACGAGCTGGTGCAGTCGTGGCGCATGCCCACCGACCGCTCCTATACCGCCGACGAGATCCATGTGCGCCTGATGGGTTTCTTTAAGATGTACGGCCTTTCGCTCGATGCGGTCGACGCGATCGCCTTTGCCGGCGTGGTGCCGCAGCTCTCGCGCGAGTGGCACGCCGTGGCCGACCGCATTGCCGCGGACGCCATCGTCATTGGGCCGCAGACGGCGGCCGTGACCAAGCTGCGGGCGGCGCGCCCCCAAGCCGTTGGTGCCGACCGCATCGCCAACGCCGTCGCTGCCGAAACCTTCTACGGCGCCCCGGCGATCGTGGTGGACTTTGGCACCGCGACCAATATCGACGTCATCGACGAGGACGGCTATTACATTGGCGGAGCGATTGCGCCGGGTATCCGCATTTCCATGGACGCGCTCGCCGCCCGAGCCGCCAAGCTCGCCAGCGTTCCGCTCGAGGCGCCCGAGCACGCCATCGGCCGCGATACCGAGGAGTGCATCAAGGTCGGCGCCGTAACGGGCGCCGCCGCCATGGCCGAGGGCCTGGTCGCGCGCATGAAGCGCGAGCTGGGGCGCGAGGACGCCACCGTTATCGCCACGGGCGGCCTCGCCAGCATCGTCGCCGATTCGACCGACGCCTTTGACATAGTCGACGGCCAACTCACCATCAAAGGCATCTGCGAAATCTACCGCCGCATGCAGAAGCTGGGGTAGGACGGGGACCTAAGCACGAGCGCGAGGGGCGAACTAGGCAACGCATCGATCCTATTCCTCAAAAACGAATATTTTTCAGTTTTGAGGAATAGGGCTTTCTGCTAGGCCTCGTCGCACAGCCACCTCGCCAGGTCCACGATCTGCACCCCATTGCGGTCCGTGGCCTCGTGATGCGTGCGGGCGAGAATCATCTTGGGGTACGCGTCGCCAATGCTCAGCAGTGGTGAAATCTCGCGTTCAAATGTCTTATCCGAGCTGATTTCGTCGCTCACCTGAATGTAGAGCTTCTCGCTTCGCTTGATTGCTACAAAGTCTATTTCCTTTTTATAGAGTACGCCGACGTATACCTCATATCCGCGGCGCAGCAGCTCGATGGCCACCATGTTCTCGTACACGCGACCCCAGTCCATATCGCGTGTACCGAGCAGCGCGTATTTGAACGCATGGTCTGCCAGGTAATACTTCTCGCCGCTCTTAAGGTATTTCTTGCCGCGGATGTCATATCGACGAACTTTATAGAAGGCAAACGCATCGCACAGGTACCCCATGTACGCGCCGACCGTCTTGTTCGTTATCTTTAGCCCATCCGCATTCAAAACATCCGTAATGTTGCGTGCCGACGTAATGTTGGAAATGTTGTCCATCATGTAATCGGCAATGCGCAGCAGCGCCGATTCGTTTCTCACGTTATGCCGTTGCACGATATCCCTCACAATGAGCGTCTTAAAGACGTTGGAGAGATATTGATAGCGCTGCTCCTGCAGTGGATAAGGGTAAGAGCCAGACATGCCGCCGGTTCTAGCGTACTCATCGAAGTCGCGGTCGACCTCGCCCTCGTCGCCATAGAGACGATACTCCTCAAACGAGAATGGAAAAACCTCAATCTCGAAGGTGCGTCCCGTAAAGAGCGTCGACAGATCACTCGACAGCAAAAAGGCGTTCGATCCGGTGATGAAGATGTCGTACTGCTCGGATGCATGGAGGCTGTTGATCGCGCGTTCAAAGCCGTCGCACATCTGAACCTCGTCGATAAGCAGGAAGTTTTGCTTGTCGGACACTCGATGCTCTTTCACATAGGCGAGCAGGGCATGATATTCGAGCAGGCCCTCGAACTCGTCGAGGTTGTAATTGATATGGATGACATTCGAATTGGACAGATTTGCCTCCACGTAATCGCGGAGGGCCTCGAGCAATTTTGATTTACCGCTACGACGGATGCCCGTGATGACCTTGATGTCCGGCACGCCAATAAGGCTCGTCAACATGTCCATATATGACGTTCTATTGATGAGTTTCATTGGGGCCTCCTCGCGGTCTTTTATCGCTATTCCTCAAAATTGAAAAATTTTCAGTTTTGAGGAATAGGCTCTATAGCGAATATACCTCGCGAAAGACCGAGCTGCCTTAATCCTATTCCTCAAAAACGAAAATTTTTCAGTTTTGAGGAATAGGGCGCTGGCAACCCATTCCCCAGATAGGCGAAACCCTCCCCGGCACAGGCCGAGGAGGGTCTTGTTGTCATGTCTATCTTTGGGCGCGAACGCCCCGCGCTACAGCCCGCGAATTCGTACGGCCTCGGGCGGAAACTCCTGCTCGCCGGCATCGGTCTTAATGGTCGCGCGACCCCAGATGTCCAGGCCCGCAAACACACCGACCGCAAGCGGCAAGCCGTTGGGCGACACCGCCGCAACTTGGCGGCCCAGCAGCGGCACCATGTCGAAGTACTCGCCCAACACGGGGGCCAGCGGACCGGCAGCGCCCTGCGGCGTGTTGGCAACAACCGCCCAGGTGTCCACACGGGTCAGCACGGCGGCGGCCAACTCCTCGACCAGCGCTTCGTCAGCCACGTCCACACCAAGCTCGCCCAGCGCCGAACGCTCAATATCCACCGTCACGGCACCGAACATGCCCGCAGCACCGGCACCGCCGTTCACGGCAACACGCGCGAGCGACGTCTCAAACGCAGGCGCACCGCACACGATATCGCTCGGCCACTGGATACCCACCTTACCGGCAAGGCCCAACCCCGGCGTCGAAGCCGTGCCCACGAGCGCGTCCATCATGCCCATCGCAGCCACAAACGGCAGGCCGTGGAAGGCATGCATGTTCACATCCGGACGCACGACCAGCGAAAACGTCAACGACGCCTCGCCCGCACTCCAAGCGCACCAGCCCGCGGACACACCCTCGCGGCCCGCGTCGCGCGCGGCGTCAAGCTCGGTACCGGCGGCAACAGCGTTCATCTCGATCATCTACATACGCCCCAATTCGCCCACGATATGGCCCACGCGGTCCTCGGGCTCCTTGACCTCGACGCCGTTGTAGCGGAAGAACCGCGCCGGGTCGTGCATCAAGTCCTCGAGCGGCACCAGCACAAAATCGCGCTCGCCGATCAGCGGATGCGGCAGGCGCAGCTTTTTGCCGCCGTGGGTCTCGCCGTCCATCCAGAGCAGGTCCAGGTCGATGGTGCGCGGACCGTTGGCCTTGGCCTTTTTGGAGCGGTCGCGCCCCAGCTCAGCCTCGATCTTCATGAGTTCATCGAGCAGCACCAGCGGCGCCAGCTCGGTCTTGATCTCGATGACGGCGTTGGCAAACGCGTCCTGGCGCGTCTCGTAGGCCGGCTCGCTCTCGTAAATCTTGGAGGAGTTGGACACGCAGGTGAGTGGAATCTCGGCGATCATCTCGCGTGCAGCGCGGATGTTGTCGCAGCGATGCCCCAGGTTGGAGCCCACAGCCACAAACGCGCGGCGCGGCTGCGGCTTGGCAACCGCCCAGTAACCGTTCAGGAACTGCGCAAAACCCGCGGCGTCGTGCACGCGCACGATGTTGGCACCGGCCTGGATGGCGCCCAGGCACACGCCAAACGTAGCGGCATCGCGCTCGGCGGCCTCGGTCACGCCCGAGACGGCGCCCACAAAGCGCTTGCGCGACACGGCGCACATGAGCGGATAGCCCAGTGACGCCATCTTGGCAGTCTCGCGCTGGATGACGATGTCCTCGTTAGCCGACTTACCAAAGCCCGGGCCAGGATCAATGCAGATGCGGTCGCGCGACACGCCGGCATGGATGAGCGTGCGGGCCTGGTCGGACAGAAAGCCCATGACGCGGCGCATGATGGGCGCCGAATCGGGCAGGGTGAAGCGGCGGAGCTGCGAGGTGGGCACGTAGGCTTCCTCGCGGCGGGCGCTGCGGCGCATCATGGCGGCCAGGCGGTCATTGGGCTCCGATGCGGCCTCGGTGGCTGCGGGCGCGGCCTCGGGCGCGAGCGCGACGGTCTCGGCTGCAGCAGCCTGCTCGGCGGCCGGCGTCTCCTGCTCGCTTGCAGGCTCGGACGTGGGCTCCGGTTCGCCAAACGGCAACGAGGGCTGCACCACGCCGCCCGGAAGCTTGGTCTCCGGCTTAGGATCGCCCAGCAGCTTGCCGCGACGGCGGCGAGCCGGCTTCTCGGCCTCACGCGCGGCCTCGGCAGCCGCCTCGCGCGCCTTCTCGGCAACAAACGCCGCTGCCGAGGTATCGAGCTGCACCGTTGCGTGCGTGCGGGTGGGCGCGGCGACCTCGCCGGCATGCATCACGATGACGCCGCAGGTACTCGTCTTAACAAACTCGACCATCTTGGGATCGGTGAAGCCCGTCACGTCGTTGACGATCGAGGCGCCGCAGCGCACGGCCGCCTTGGCAACCGCCACATGACGCGTGTCGATCGAGACGATGGCGCCCTCCTTGGCCAGCGCGCGCACCACGGGCAGCACGCGGCGAGCTTCCTCGTCGGGGTTGACCGGGGTAAAACCAGGGCGCGTGGACTCACCGCCCACGTCGATGATGTCGGCGCCGGCATCGAGCATCGCCAGGCCGTACTCGATGGCGGCATCGGGGTCGAAGTGCTCCCCGCCGTCGCTAAACGAATCGGGCGTCACGTTGAGGACGCCCATGATGCGCGGACGGTCAAAGCTGAGCTCATACTTTCCGCACCGCCATGTCTTGCTGTCGTTCGCCATGAACATCCTCCTAAAATGCCCACGCCGCCGAGCTTGGGGAGCTGGCGGCGGGGTCGCTTTGCACTCAGTCTTTCTATTGTATCCGCGCGCGCGGGCTAGAACGCAAACGCGGCCGCGATGTCGCAAGAAATCAGCAGGTCGGCATTTGCATCCTGATCGGTGGGAGCAAGGTTGCATATGGCCAGCGTATCGCCGGTAAAGTAACGCGTAAGGCCCGCCGCCGGATACACCACGAGCGAGGTCCCACCCACAATGAGGGCATCGGCCGCGGCGATGGCGGCAACGGCACCGGTCAACACATGCTCGTCGAGCGGCTCTTCGTAGAGCACTACATCGGGCTTGATGCGGCCACCGCACGCGGGGCACGCAGGCACGCCCGCGGCATCCTCGTGCTCGTGCGAGCAAATCCACTCGGCGCTATAGACCGCGCCGCACGACTGGCAAATGTTGCGATGGACCGATCCGTGCAGCTCAAACACTCGCTGTGAGCCGGCCATCTGATGCAGGCCGTCGATATTTTGCGTCACCACGGCGTCGAGCTTGCCGGCGCGCTCCAGCTCGGCCAGCTTGGTGTGGCAGCGGTTGGGTTTAGCGTTGAGCGCGATCATCTTGGTGCGGTAAAAGTCGAAGAACTCCGCAGGATGCGCCTCGTAAAAGCTATGCGACAGCATGGTCTCGGGCGGATAGGCAAACTGCTGGTGATACAGGCCGTCCACGCTGCGGAAATCGGGAATGCCACTTGCCGTGGAAACACCAGCGCCGCCAAAGAAGACCACGCGCTTATGGGTGCCGAACAGCTCCGCCAGCGCGGCGGAGGCCTGCTTGGGATCCGTTATTGCCTGCGTCATATGAGTCCTCCGTCCTTGTTGGTCGGGCAGCGTCGGGCGATGTCCCAGCATGCGGCCTTTGGGTCAGCACGCGCGGTGCCCACCACCGCCCCTGTTGCGCTAATCTTAAGCCTGCCAACCCCGTCGAAAGGACACCATGCCTCAGACTTACACTTTCGCCTCGTGGAACGTAAACGGCCTGCGCGCCGTGCTCAAAAAGGACCCGAGCTTTATCCAGATCGCGCAAGAACTCGACGTCGATATCCTGGCGTTGCAAGAGACCAAGCTGCAGGAGGGCCAGGTCGATATTGACCTGCCTGGCTATCACCAAACCTGGAGCTACGCCGAGCGTAAAGGCTATTCGGGCACTGCGGTCTTTAGCCGCCAGGAACCGCTGCGCGTGCTGCACGCCGACGCGCTGCTACCCTACGCCGGCGAGGGCGAGGCGGCCGTGCTCGTCGCCCAAGCCGCAACCGAGGGCCGCGTCTGCGCGCTCGAGTTCGACAAATTCTGGTTTGTGGATGTCTACACGCCCAACGCACAAAATGAGCTCGCGCGCATCGACGTGCGTATGGCCTGGGACGATGCCTACCGCGGCTTTTTGAACGCGCTCGAGCGCGAGACCGGCAAACCTGTCGTAACCTGCGGCGACTTTAACGTGGCGCATGAGGAGATCGACCTTAAGAACCCCAAGTCCAACCGCGGCAACGCAGGCTTTTCGGACGAGGAACGCGGCAAGTTTACCGAGCTGCTCAACGCCGGCTTTACCGATACCTGGCGCGCGGCAAACCCCGACGTCGAGGGCGTCTACAGCTGGTGGAGCTATCGCTTTAATGCCCGCAAGAACAACGCCGGCTGGCGCATCGATTACTTCCTGGTAAGCGACGCAATCGCCGACAACGTACGCGACACCGGCATCCGCGGCGACATCTTCGGCAGCGACCACTGCCCCGTCACCCTCACGCTAGAACTCTAGCCCCAAGTAATTCCTGGGGGGACAGAGGAAAACAGATTGTGTGGCCCCTCTCCCCCTATAAGTTGCGGTGGAATAGTTCCTGTTTGGGCAGCAAATAGCCAAAAACGAGAACTATTCCACCGCAAGTTCGTGAGGGAATGCGAAATGCCTTACAGCCCGTATTTCACGACGACACGGTTAATGCGGCGACACCAAGGCTTGTACAAGGCGGCCAAAAACACGCAGGTCGCAAGGCCGTGCGTAATATCGAACGGCACTGCCGTGGCAAGACGCGCCGCGGCACCCGCCCAAGTAAGCGGCTGTACAAAACCAATGATGTCATACGCGTTGATCACGACGCCATAGAGCAGGCCCGACGCAAAGCCGTACGCCAGCAGCGCTGGCATGCGCACGGTGCCGTCGGCGCGGTCGAACGCACCCGCATACGCCAGCACACCGCCAACGTATCCCACGAGCCCCCAGGCATACATCTGCCACGGCGTCCACATGCCCTGCCCAAAAAAGAAATTGCTGGTCAGCGCTGCCAGCGCGCCAACCATAAAACCATTGCGGCGACCAAGCGTCGCCCCCGCGATAATGGCGATGGCGCTCACCGGTTTAAAGTCGGGAATGGGCCCAAACAGGATGCGCCCCGCCGCGGCCAGTGCCGCCAACACCAGCGTGGGCATAATCTGGCGCAGGCCCGGTCGCGACGCCTCGTAGCCCGCAAAGAACAGCGCGAGCACGAGCGCCACCACAATCAGCATGGCAAGCGCCGCCTGCTCAACGCCTGCCAGCAACGCCGCGGCCATTACCGCCGGCACCGCCAACAGCAGCGGAATCTCCAGTTTTGCAAGCAGGCGCAAGCCGCGATAATCCGCCATTCCATCACGCCCTATAAAACACGTTGTCGGCAAAGAAATCTGCCGGCGGCTCCATGCAGGCAATTTCGCCGTCGAACATCATGGCAATGTCGTCGGCAACCTGCTCGGCGAAGTCCAGGTCGTGCGTGGCCATGATGACGGTACCGCCGGCATTCGCATGGTCACGCAGGGCGCGAGCGATGATGCGGCGGCTGGCCAGGTCCAAACCCTTGGTGGGCTCATCAAGCAGCAGCAGCTCCGGGCCAATCAACAGCAGCTTTGCCAACGCAAGCAGCTGGCGCTGACCGCCCGAAAGATCGTACGGGCGACGCGCCTCCAAGCCCGCTAGGCCCAGGCGCGCTGTCTGCTCCTGTACTGCGGCCTCGTCGTATCCGCAGGTCGAAGCCCATTCCATCAGCTCGTCGCGCACCGTTTCGGCGACCAGCAATGCCTTAGGATTCTGTGGCAGCAGTGCCGCCGAGGCCGTCCCACGCACCATGCGGCCACGCTGCAGCTTAGCCGTCTTGGCCAGCACCGAGAGCATCGTCGACTTGCCGCAGCCGTTTCCGCCCACGACCGCATGCACCGCGCCGGCTGAAAACGTCACATCGAGCCCGCGCAGCACCCAACCGCCCGCGCGATCGTAGCGAAACCAGCCTTCCGACAGGGTGGTAGCCGGCCCGCCGTGCATTTTTTGGAGTATTCTGCTTCCATCCGTGCGCGGGAAGGCTTCCGAGCCGTTTTCGAGCGACGTTTGCGCCACAAATTCGGACGATTTGTCCAATTCCGAACTTTTTTTCGCGCTCGATACGTCCCCGGTCGGCTCCAGAGAGCCTAAATTGTCCTCACGCCTGCTGAATACTCCGTTTTTTGCACATCGGATGGCACCCCACCCCAACACGTCATCGGAAAACAGCGATTCTCGGCGTCCCAAAGAAGCCATATCCGCCACCTCGCGCACGCGACCGCCCTCAATCCGGTACGCACGCGTCGCATACTCGAGCATCGGCCGCGGTTGATGCGTAGCCACAACAACCGTGCAGCCCAGCTCACGGTTCACGCGAAACAGCGCGTGCAGAAAATTCTTCTCGGCAACGGGATCGAGCTGAGACGTGGGCTCGTCGAGTAGCAGCACACGCGGACGCAGCGCCAGGACGGCGGCAAGCGACAGCAACTGCTTGCGACCGCCCGAAAGCGTATCGGTATCGCGATGAAGCCAGTCCTCCAGACCAAAGAAATAGCTGGTCTCGGCAACACGGCGACGCATCTCGTCGCGCGACACACCCAGATTCTCCAGGCCAAACGCCATCTCGTGCCACACGGTCTCGCACACAATCTGGTTCTCGGGATCCTGGAACACGTAGCCCACGCGCTCCGCAGACGCGCGCACGTCCATGTCGGCAACGTTCTCGCCCAGCACGAGCAGTTCGCCAGTGCGCTCGCCCGCCGGAGCAATCTCGGGCTTGAGCAGCGACAGCAGCGTCGACTTCCCCGATCCGGTACCGCCGACAAGCAGCGCAAATGCACCTTGGGGAACAGACCAGTCGAGCCCCTCGAGCACCGCAGCATCAGCCCCGGGGTAGGCAAAGCTCAGGCTCCGCACCTCAATTGCCGGCATATCCGGGCCGCACGCCGCGCCCGACACCGGACCCCTATCCAACCGAGCCATCAGCCAAACCTCTTCTCATCGATCGCATGCAACACACAGGGCAGCACCATCCAGGCAGCGTACACAACATAGCCCAGCCACGGCGCGGGCACCGAAAGCTGCGGGTAAAACGAATACTGCGTTGTCGCGGTCCATGCCACCGCCACCGCGGCGGCACCAAACAGCGCGAGCCCGACCAGCGCGGTAGCGTCGCCGCGCCCCAGCCGATACCGCGCGTACGTCGTACGGCGCGACGCAGCACCCCACCCGCGCGAGCGCATGGCATCCGCGCGCTCAAGCGAATCTTCCATGCCCCAGCCCATCAGCACGCTCGACGCCCGCAGGCGCGATCGCACGGGATCGGCGGGCGCACGCCCCGGCACATCGACCGCGTCCTGCACCGCCAGCACCGTGCGGCCGCGGCGCAAAAACTGCGGGATAAGCCGCATGCACATCGAGATCATGAGCGCGATCACCGGCGCGGCGTTGCCCAACAGTGCGAGTACCTTGTCGTATTCGAGCATCGACGCCGCAGCCTCAAACCACAGCACGCTCGCCACAAACAGCCCGCCCATGCACAGGCCGTAAACCATGCTCTCTAGATACACCGCACGCATGCCAATACGAAACAGCTCCGTCGAGCCCGAGGCGCTAAACAGCGGGTTGACCAGTGCAATGATCAAAATCACCGGCAGCTGCCAGCGAAGTGCGCCCAGCGTGCGGGCAGCCCCACGCATCGCAAATCCATACGCCAGCCCGCCCGCAAGCGACAGCGCGATCAGCACCGGCTGCATCGAGAACATGGTGAGCCCCAGCGTCAGCACTATATAGAGTGCCGGCACCGCCGGATGCGACATCGAGAATGCCGCGACGGGCTCGCCGCCAAACTCCTCTCGCATGATATCCATGGGCACCCCCATCCCCTCGCTCAAACGACAGCTCCGCAATACCGCCAACGCCGCCCGCGAGCGGCGCAAACGCCACGCCGGCGGCGCAAGCCTCAACCGCCGCAAACCAATCGTTACGCGCTCATCATATGCCTGCGGTATCATATTGCGCCGTGTATCGTTTCCAAACACACGTCTCTATAACGTAACAGGAGATCACATGGACGCAACCGCAATTATCCTCGCCGCCGGCGAGGGCACCCGCATGAAGTCGAACCACTGCAAGGTTTCGCACAAGATCCTGGGTAAGCCCATGGTCCAGTGGATCGTCGACGCCACCATCAAGGCCGGCTGCAGCCGCGTCGTGGTCGTCATCGGCAGCCACGCCGACGAGATGCGCGCCCTCATCGATGGCGCCTATGCCAACAGCGCTACCAAGGTCGAGTGCGTCGAGCAGACCGAGCGCTTGGGCACCGGCCACGCCGTCAAGGTCGCGCTCGAGGCCTGCGGCATCACGCAAGGCCCCGTCGTCGTGCTCAACGGCGACCTGCCGCTCATTACCGCCGACACCGTCGCCAAGTTTGCGCAGACCGTCGCCACCGGCGAGCTCGCCTGCACCGTCATGACCATGACCCCGCCCGATCCTTTTGGCTACGGCCGCATCAAGCTGGGCGCCGACGGCCAGATCGAGCGCATCATCGAGCAGAAGGACTGCACGCCCGAGCAGGCCGCCACGCTGCTGGAGTGCAACGCCGGCTGCTACGCCTTCGACGGCGCGCAGCTTGCCGCCCACATTAACGAGATCGGCAACGACAACGCGCAGTCCGAGTACTACCTACCCGACATGCTCGAAATCCTCAAGGGTCACGGCCAGGCGGTCTCCATCTTCCACTGTGACGACTACCGCGACGGCCTGGGCGTCAACAACCGCATCCAGCTCGCGCAGCTCACCGCCATCGCGCGCGACCGCATCAACGAGCACTGGATGGCCGAGGGCGTCACCTTCATCGACCCCACGCAGGCTTGGATCGGCCCCGACGCCACCATCGGCCGCGACACCGTCGTGTGGCCGCAGACGCATCTGATCGGCCACGTCACCGTGGGCGAGGAGTGCCAGCTCGGCCCCAACAGCCGCCTCACCGACACCACCGTCGGCAGCGGCTGCATCATCGATGAGACCATCGCCATCGAGGCCGTCATCGAGAACGGCGTCGACTGCGGCCCGCGCGCCTACCTGCGCCCGGGCACCCACATGCTCGACGGATCCAAGGCCGGCACGCACGTGGAGATCAAGAAGTCCACGATCGGCGAGGGTTCCAAGGTGCCCCACCTGTCCTACATCGGCGACACCACCATGGGCTCCGGCGTCAACGTAGGCGCGGGCTCCATCACCTGCAACTACGACGGCGTCCACAAGCACAAGACCGTCATCGGCAAGGATGCCTTCATCGGTTCTGACACCATGATGGTCGCGCCCGCCCAGATTGGCGACGGTGCGCTCGTGGCCGCCGGCTCCGTCATCACCGAGCCGGTCCCGGCCGACGCACTCGGTCTGGGCCGCGCCCGTCAGGTAAATATTGAGGGCTGGGCCGCCGATTATCGCCGCCGTCTGCACGAGGACGACGAGGCATAACGTTTCGCCAAGCACAAAAGGAGCTGTTCCCACGGGGACGGCTCCTTTTTCTATCGTGACCTGCGCGACCGGATGAGTGGTCGGTTCGTGTCCGTTGACGGTAAAGACGTTATCAAGACCCGATTAACCCCGCAGCACGGTTACAATGCAAAAAGGCATCTATATGGCATTCGATGTATAAAGGAGAAGGGTAATGCCGATTAATGATCCCGAGAAGTCGGAGAATATGCGCAAGTCCATCCGCGTGTATTCCGGTTCCTCCAACCGTCCCCTCGCTCAGAAGATCGCTGAGTACCTTGGGGTCGAGCTTTCGGGCCTTACGCTAAAGCAGTTCGCCAACGGTGAGATTTACGCCCGCTACGACGAGACCGTCCGCGGCGCCGACGTCTTCCTGATTCAGTCCGTAGCCGGCGGCAACGTCAACGACATGCTCATGGAGCTGCTCATCGCCACTGACGCTGCCAAGCGCGCATCCGCCCGCTCCATCACCGCCGTCATCACCCACTACGGCTATGCCCGCCAGGACCGCAAAGCCGGCCCGCGCGAGCCCATCACCGCCCGCCTCGTCGCCAACCTGCTCGAGCGCGCCGGCGTCGACCGCATCATCACCCTCGACCTGCACCAGGGTCAGATCCAGGGCTTCTTTGATATCCCGGTCAACCACCTGTCCGCACTGCCGCTGTTTGGCCAGTACTACAACGACATGCACTTCGACACCGACAACCTGGTTGTCGTCTCCCCCGACGTGGGTCGTGCCAAGGCCGCCAAGAAGCTGTCCGACATGCTCGGCTGCGACCTGGCCATCGCCCACAAGGGCCGTCCGCGCCACAACGCCGCCGAGGTCATGGGCATCATCGGTGACATCAAGGGCAAGACCTGCGTCATCAACGACGACATGATCGACACCGCTGGCACCCTGTGCGCCAACGTCAAGGAGCTCAAGGCTATGGGCGCTGGCGACATCTACGTCTGCGCCACCCACGGCATCTTCTCCGGTCCGGCCATCGAGCGCCTGAACGACGCCCCGATCGTCGAGTGCGTCGTCACCGACGCCATTCCCGTCGAGGTCGGCGGCAAGATCAAGACCATCTCGGTCGCCGAGGAGTTCGCTCAGGCCATCTCCGCCGTTTACCACGAGGAGCCCGTCTCCACGCTCGTCGGCGGCGACTTCGCGCTGTAGTCGCATCGTCCTTGCAACCCGGCGCTTCGCCGTCGGAATAGAAGAAACCCCCGCGTTCCCCCTTGCTTCGCAAAGGTCGCGCGGGGGTTTCTTCTATTCCGACGGCTCGCTCTGCCGCAGCCGTGCTTTTGTCTGGTGGGATTTCGCTGAAACAAAGTCTCGCCTTCGGCGGGCGTGGTAGCCTTTGTCGTTGACTGAACTACTTATGCAACGGAGGACAAACATGGCAGCTGCACAGCCGCTTAAGATTCGCATGGTTGCCGGGCTTGGCAACCCTGGCGAGGAATATGCCGAGACCCGCCACAACGCCGGCTTTAAGGCGATCGACGAGCTGGCCCGTCAGGCCGGCGTCACGTACTGGAAAAACCAGGCCGGCGCCGAGGTCGCGCTCATCAACATCAACGACCCCGAGGAAGAGGGCGGCAAGCGCCAGATAGTGCTGGTCAAGCCGCAGTCGTACATGAATACCTCGGGCGGCCCCATCTCCAAGCTCTGCCGCGAGTACAAGATCAAGGCCGAGGAGCTGCTCGTAATCCACGACGAGCTCGATATTCCCGCCGGTGACGTGCGCGTCAAGGTCGGCGGCGGCCATGCCGGCCACAACGGCCTGCGTTCCATCATCGACAAGATGGGCAGCCGCGACTTCAGCCGCATCCGCACTGGCATCGGCAACCCTCCCGGCAAGATGGCCGTCGCCGACTACGTACTTAAGCAGCTGCGCGCCCGCGAGGCCGAGGATTTCCAGGACACCTGTGCCCGCGCGGCCGATACCGCGGGTCTCGCCATCGTGCACGGCGTGATCTATGCCCGCGACCACGTCAACGGCGCCGCCTCCGCCAACGGCAAGCACTAAAACCTATCATTTAGGGACAGGTTTATTTTGGCAGGTTTTACCTGCGAAAACGCCGCGGCGGCCACATCGCAATAAACCGCGCGCCGCCATACACACATAGTGCCCCAAAGGGGGCCGGCCTCATCACAACCCGAGGCCGGCCCCCTTTGCCGTTTTACCCGATAAAACTGACCAAAATAAACCTGCCCCTGTTTGGTAGGCCGAAGTGGATAAACCCTGCTCCCAA
Organism: uncultured Collinsella sp.; assembly: GCA_905204735.1. Lineage (GTDB taxonomy): Bacteria > Actinomycetota > Coriobacteriia > Coriobacteriales > Coriobacteriaceae > Collinsella. Next base: position 23,752 of record CAJLAV010000002.1, read on the forward strand.
CCGCCGAAGACACACGTAAGTGACATGTCCATGAGGGTATAATTTGCACCGTATGTCTGCACAACGCCTGTGCGCGTACGGTTTTATTCGGGCTACCGTCCATTTCCGTGGAGGCACGGTTCGGCGGCCCTAACAAGAGAGGGGTTCTATGTATAAGATCCTGGAGAAGACGCAGTTCTCGGAGAAGGTGTTCAAGTTCCGCATCGAGGCGCCTGCAATCGCCAAGCATGCGCACGCTGGACAGTTCCTCATGGCTCGCGCCAACGAGACGGGCGAGCGTGTCCCGTTTACCCTGGCCGGCTGGAACGGTGACGAGGGCTGGGTCGAGTTCATCTTCATGGTGATCGGCAAGACCACCGAGATGCTGTCCACCTACGAGGCTGGCGAGTCGCTGCGCGACGTCGTGGGCCCGCTGGGCGTTCCCACCGAGATGGCCGAGGGCCCCTGCGCCGTCATTGGCGGCGGCGTCGGCCTGGCAATTGCCTTCCCGGTCGCCAAGCACCTGGTCGAGACCGGTCATGAGGTGCACGCCATCATGGGCGCCCGCACCAAGGACCTCCTGCTCATGGAGGACCAGTTCCGCGAGCTCCTCGACGAGGACCACATCCACATCACTACCGATGACGGTTCCTACGGCGAGCAGGGCGTTGTCACCGCTCCGCTGGAGCGCCTGCTGCAGGACAAGGCCGTCAGCCAGGTCTTCTGCGTCGGCCCCGTTCCGATGATGAAGTTCTCGACCCTCACCGCCCAGAAGTACGACACCCCCATCACCGCGTCGCTCAACCCCATCATGGTTGACGGCACCGGCATGTGCGGCTGCTGCCGCGTCGAGGTGGGCGGCGTGACCAAGTTCGCTTGCGTCGACGGCCCCGACTTCGATGCCACCCTGGTCGACTGGGATGACCTTCGTGCCCGCCAGGCCGCTTACCGTTCCGAAGAGGGCGAGTCCCTCAAGGCCTATGAGGAAAAGAGCTGCGCATGCCACTAGTTAACGGTCGTTTCGTTGCCGATATGAAGTCGCCCCGCACCCCCGATAACGAGGAGCCGGCTGCCGAGCGCGCCTGCGACTTCCGCCCCGTCGACAAGGGCTTCACCGAGGAGATGGCGCTGGCCGAGGCCGAGCGCTGCCTCAACTGCAAGAAGCCGTTCTGTGTTGAGGGCTGCCCCGTCAACATCAACATCCCCCGCTTTATCGAGCAGATCCGCGAGAAGGACTTCGGCGGCGCCCTCGATACCATCCGCGAGGACTCCATGCTTCCCGCCATCTGCGGCCGCGTCTGCCCGCAGGAGAACCAGTGCGAGGGCAAGTGCATCCGTGGCAAGAAGTCCGAGCCCGTGGCCATCGGCCAGCTCGAGCGCTTCCTGGGCGACCGCCCCGAGCTCGCCTCCACGCCCAAGATGGCCCCCAAGAACGGCAAGAAGGTCGCCGTCGTCGGCTCCGGCCCGTCCGGCATCACCTGCGCCGGCGAGCTCGCCCGCAACGGCTTTGACGTCACCGTCTTTGAGGCGTTCTTCACCGGCGGCGGCGTGCTGGTCTACGGCATCCCCGAGTTCCGTCTGCCCAAGGCAGTCGTCAAGCGCGAGATCGACGGCCTGGAGGACATGGGCGTCAAGTTTGAGTACAACTCCGTCGTGGGCAACATGGCCACGGCCGAGGAGCTGTTCGAGCAGGGCTTCGACGCCATCTACGTGGCGACCGGCGCTGGCCTGCCCAAGTTCCTCAACGTCCCCGGCGAGAACCTGCCCAACGTCTTCTTCGCGAACGAGTACCTCACCCGCGTGAACCTGATGAAGGCCAACAAGTTCCCCGAGTACGACACTCCCACCAAACACGGCAAGAACGTCGTCGTCTTTGGTGGCGGCAACGTGGCTATGGACGCCGTCCGTACCGCCAAGCGCCTGGGCGCCGAGCACGCCATCATCGCCTACCGCCGTACCGAGGACGAGATGCCCTGCCGTCGCGCCGAGCTGCACCACGCTAAGGCCGAGGGCGTCGAGGTTCTGCCGCTCGTCTCCCCGCTCGAGTTTGTCGCTGGCGAGGACGGCTCCGTGTGCGCCGTCAAGGTCCAGAAGATGGAGCTCGGCGAGCCCGACGAGTCCGGCCGTCGTCGCCCGGTGCCCATCGAGGGCGCCATCGAGGAGATTCCCTGCGACGTCGCAATCTCGGCTATCGGCACCAACGCCAACCCCTTCGCTGCCAAGATCGGCGGCAAGATGGAGCTCAACAAGTGGGGCTACATCGTTGCCGACGAGGAGACCGGCCAGACCACCGATCCCCGCATCTGGGCCGGCGGCGACATCGTCACCGGTGCTGCTACGGTCATTCTGGCGATGGGCGCCGGCAAGAAGGCCGCCGCTTCCATCACCAAGAGCCTGCTGGGCGAGTAATCACCTGCAGCGCTAGCCACCAAACGGCAAAGTCCCCGTCGAGCACACGCCCGGCGGGGACTTTTTCTATGCCGACCACCCGACCACCACGATGGGGACAGGCACCTTTGTGGTGGTTGGGGACTTGCCCGGTCGTTTTGTCTCGATCTGTAACAGTTAGGCCCTGTTGAGCATCGTAGTTGTTACAGATTGAGATATTGCGCCAGCCACCCGCGCTTTGTCTCAATCTGTAACAGTTAGAGCCCAAATTCCTCGCTACGTGTTACAGATCGAGACGTTAGGTTAGCGGCTGAACAGTTCGTCTCAATCTGTAACACCTGGAGCCGTTTTGAGCAGCTTGGTGTTACAGATTGAGATTTTGCTAAAGCCGAGGATGGGCGCTCGCCAAAACCTAGCGCTTGCGACGCTTGGCCGCAGCGATGCCTGCCGCGGCAACAGTTGCGCCGGCGATGCCCAGGGCGGCGACCGTCATCGCGGCGGTATCCCCCGTGGTAGCCAGGACAGCATCGCTCTTCTTGGCCTGCGTGGTTTTCTCAACCGTCTTGGTCGTGGCGGTTGTCGTGGCCGACTTGGCCGCGGGTTTGGTCTCGGGCTTCACTTCGGGCTTGGTCTCGGGCTTAACCTCAGGCTGCGGTGTCGGCTTGGGGTCCGGCGTAGGTTGCGGATCGGGAGTCGGCGTGGCTTCAGGCGTAAAGGTCAGATCGGTGTTGAGCCACAGGGTGTAGATCCAGCCGCTGTCCTCATCGGATACGCTATCCGCGACCTGGTAGCCGCACTCCTGGCCGTTGATCATCAGCTTAGTGTCGGGCGTAAAGTAGAATCCGCGCGCGGGCTTGAGGTAGATACCGTAGCGATAGGTCACGCCAGGCTTAAAGGCGTCGATGTGGTTCGTGATGTTCTGATCCCAGAACTTCTGAGAGTTCACTTCGCTGCCGTCGCTACCCGTCCAGTACTCACACTGAGGAAGGGAGTTGGAGCCCGTCGGAACATTCGCCGTAAAGACCGGCTTATCGCCCGCCTTGAAGGTGGTCGTGGCGCCGTTGATCTCTATAACGTCGATGGCACGCCATTCGTCGATTGGCTGCTCGCACAGCATATTGTCAGCGTTTGGCGCGAAGACACCGTTGGCGGTCTTGATGTGGTGCGTCCAATGGCCGTTGACGTACATCATGCAGTCATCGGCCACGGTATTGTCGCCCTTGAGCCTCAGCTCGACGGAATACATGTAGAACTTGCCCTCTTCGAAGTGTTCGATCTTCTTCATGCCCGGCGTGTACATTGCGGGATCGGAATACCAGAAGGCAACGGGCGTGAGCTCCGCGGGGTCGCTGCCATCCATTTCCTCCCAGCACTCGTAGGCGATCTCGTACTTGTCGGCATCGGCAGCGGGGATCGTCGCGGTCGCGCGCGGCGCCTCGCCGGGCGCGTAGTCGGTCTTCACGTCGTTGACGTCCAGGTTATGGAGGGCTTCGTTTTCTGACGCAACGAGCGTAATTTCGCTATTGATGGCGTAGCGGAGGTAATAATCGTACCTGGTTTCGTTGAGGATAGTCGAGCTGCCTTCATAGTCAGTTCCGGTATACTCCAGTGCCGTGCCAATATAGAGAGCCTCATTGCGCGCGAGTCGATACGAGCCGCCTGCCGCGCCACCCGTAAAGGTCAGCGTCAGCCTCATGTGATCGCCAACAGGCTCAAAGTGAGCCGTCACATCGGACATAGATGTGTCCTGGACTTCAGCCAGAGTGCCCGAAACAGCATCGGCCCGGTAGTACTTGGTTTTGACAAGTTCGCAGGGCGGCTCATCCGGCATGCCGCCCTCAACATCGGGAAAATCATAGGTATACGACTGGCCCTTTTCGAGTGTGACATTGCTCGGAAGCGCGCAGTCCGTGTAGCGGGGAACCACGGTCGTATTGACCCTAACGTCGCTGCCGCCAACAACATCGGTCACACCGCAGGGCATGATGGCGTTGCTCGCTGGCATGGCGGCGTCGTCGTCGCCAGAAGCGTTTTGCCCAGCGAGCGCAGCACCGCTAGACTCATTGACGGCATCGGCTGGGATTGTCTGCTGAGGCTCAACGGTGACTTGCGCCGCCGGAGCAGCATCGGTTGCAGGCGCGGTCGAAGCAGCTGGTGCGGTCGTTGCAGCCGCATCCTCCGCAACCGCCGGCGTCACCGGAGCCGCGGCAACCTCGTCCATCCCAGCGGCGGAATCGGCGCATTCCGTCGCCAGCGCCACGCTCGGCAGCAGCAACTGGCCGACCATAAGCGCGCACGCGCCAGCGCTGGCAATCCTCACGCCCGCGCAGCGCCAAGTTCCATGGATGAGCGAGCAGGTGCGCTCATGCTGAGCCTGCTTATCAAAGTGGCTTCCGTTCATAACGACCTCCTTGGTCGAAGGATTACACCACCACAAAGGTGCCTGTCCCCTTCGTGGTGGTCCTGTACCACCAAGATGTGCCAAATGACTCCGTATGCCTAGGTTCGCAGATGCGAACCTAGGTCTCTACCTGCGGTTTAATTCAATATGATTTCGTTGTCGTCACACGCGTCCCAGGGACGCTACAATCGAGAACACGACTATTCCGTCCACCCAAAGGACTGTCCTTGAATCTGAGTAAGCCTAAAATCAACGCGCTTTTGGCACTTGCGCTCTTTACCTTTGTCTTTCTTGCCGCCGAGTTTCGATTCGACATTAATGTCGGGCTGCTCACCGGTGCCGAGCGTGTTGTGATTGCGCAGGGCTTCATCCTCGGCGCCAGCGTGATCGGCTTTATCGGATATGCGCCGCTGCTCGGGCTCGCACAGCGCAAAGGCCACTCGCTGGCAGCCGTCAACGCCGCCGCCGTCCCTATCGTCATCGTGGGCCTGACCCAAATTCAGTTCCCTACGGCCCCGCTTGTGCTCGAAATTCTGGGCTGCGTGGGGTTCTTTGGACTCGGCCTGTTGGGTGCCGCAGCGCACCACGCCTTTTCGTTGGCATTCCAGGATGATCCCAAGCTCGCCACTGGCGCAGGAGCGGCCTATGCCGCGGGCATCCTGATACAGTTCGCCATCAACCTGCTCAATTGCGGCGGTATCGCAGAGCTTATTGTCCTTGGCACAGCGACTATCGCCATCTCCGCCCTCATCGTCGTTCCCCAAAAGGCTGCTGAGAGCTCCTGCCCCGCCATCAATCCCTTTGCCGAGCCCTCACATGCCCTCGTCAAACAGGCATGCTGGAGCATCGTGCTCGTCATAGTTCTTGCCTGCTTGTTCTCGACCCTCGACAACGTGGTCACACTCTCCAACGCCCACGGCACCATTGCCGTGCAGACCTGGCCGCGCCTCTTTTTGGCGGCAAGCGGCCTTGCCGCCGGTCTTATCTTTGATCTTGCCGAGCGCCGCTACATGGGACTTGTCATGCTCGGCATCGCCGTGCTCTCGACCATTTCCATCCTGGCCGTGGAGGCCGGCGCCGATCCCAACCTGGGCCTTGTCGTCTTTTATCTGAGTTCGGGCTTTTTTGTCACGTTCTTTACCGCCACCTTTACACAGCTGGCACCGCGCATGCATGCGCCCGCCCTCTGGGCCGGCATGGGACGCGCCGCCAACAATGTATGCGCATTCACTACATCGGGCATCTCGCTTGCTCTCGTAACCTCGGACAACGTTGCCCTCATTATGATCGGCGCGCTCGTTTTGCTCGTCGCCGCCTGCGCGGCATTCGTGGCAGCCGGCCTGTTTCGCCTGCCCCAAACCGAGCAGGAGCGCGAGCGCGAACAACTGGCAAAGGAAGCACTCGCCGCCCCCACCATCGAGGAGCAACGCCAGGCCTTCATCGCCAACCACGCTCTCACCCCGCGCGAAGTCGACGTGCTCATAGCCGTGACCCAGGATGAACGCCCGCTCAAGCAGGTCGCCGAGGAACTCGGCATCTCGATGCGCATGGTACAGCGCCACCTGAGCTCTATCTACCAAAAGACCGACACGCAGACGCGCGCCGGTCTCGCCAAAGCCTTCCCCTCTGCCTAAAACAAAAACCACCACAAAGGCCCCCTTTGCGGTGGTTTGAGCGGAGCAGAAGGCCACTCTGCCAGTTTGTCTCAGTCTGTAACAGATAGGCCCCTAAAAGCAGGCTTATTGTTACAGATCGAGACAGTAAAGGGACACGAAGCGATCCTTCGCAGCAACGACCCTCTAGTAAAGCGATGCGACATATCGGCCAAAGCCTGGCAATGCAAACTCAAAACGTCCTTGTAGAGGCTCTTCAATTACCCCAGCCTCTACCAGACGCTTTTTATACGTTGAAATCGAACCGGAACTCTTCTTAAGCCTCGCTGCCAGCTCTTGCCTGGTCGTCGTCCCAACCGGATTCATTGCACGAAGAAATTCAAGGTCCCCTCGTGAAAGTTCCGCCGCTGTTGAAGCGAAAACTCGCGATTCCAGCTCCTCTTGCGCAAGTTTCGCGCCTCGTTCGACATCCTCAATAGAAACCTCGGAGGCTTGGCGCGAAGCATTCCATGCCCGATACCCCACCAACTGGAACATAAATGGAAAGCCATCGATCGCCTTGGCAGCGAGGTCGATCGCCTCATCAGAAATCGTCTTGCCGCCGTCCTCAATCGTTAGTCGAAACGCTTCTTTTACCTCAGTCGGTGAAATTGATCCCAGCGAATGTTGAGCCGCGCGACGAAGAAACGATGTCGATTTCCCCGTCAGCAGCGCCAGCACGCGAAACGGCAGCCCCGCCATAAGCAAAGCTACCTTTTTATTCTCGCTTACAAAGTGCTGGTAGGTAGTAACAAGCTCCGTCATTTGCGCAAACGATACATCCACTTCGTCAACGGCGATAAGCACCCCGGTGTCAGTCGCTTCAAGCTGAGCAAACAAAGCGTTCATCTTAGTACGCCAGTTAGCGCCCTCAAATTCAACATCGATGTTTTCCCAGCTCATGCTTCCTACGGGGGCAATGCCGGCACTGTTCACACGCCTAGAAGCGGGCTTTTCGATCAGATGGGCGGCTGATTCGTTGAGGCGCTGCAAAATGTCTTCGAGCATCCCCTCCGAGGCCGTCACATTCGCTGTAATCCAACCCTCTTGCTGGGCGCGGTACGACAGATATGCCAAAAGCGCCGTTTTACCTGTACCACGTGCACCATAGAAAACCGAGCAAAGATTGGGATCGGAGTCGTCATTTTCAAACGCCAGCACCATATCATCGATGATTTGCTCACGGCCGGCCATATACGCCGGTACACGTCCGAACATCGGCGTGAATGGATTTGCCTGCCTGTACGCCGTCGGTGCCGCCATAAAGCCTCCCTTTAACTCATACAACTTAATTATGCCCCTACAATCTTTTAGTATTTTGAGCATCTTTGAGTTTTTTGAGCATCTTTGAGTTCTTTGAGTGATCGGCCCCCGCAGAACCAGTTGACTTTCTCCGCCTAAAACAAAAACCACCACAAAGGTGCCTGTCCCCTTTGTGGTGGTTTTTGATCGGTTAGCCTTCGAGCTGCGCCACTTTGTAGCGGTAGGCGGCGGCGATGACGTCTTTACAACCCTCGCGGCCCAGCTTGGCGCGGTTGACGACAATGTCTTTACCGCTCGTCATCTTCCACTTTCCGGCACTATAGCGCTTATAGAACGCCTCGCGCGCCTTCTGCTGCTGCTTGACCAGCTTGGCGCCCTTCTTTTTGTTAAGGCCGCGCTTCTTGCGCACGATCTCGACGCGGTCCTCAAAGGGAGCGGTCACCAACACGGCAATGTGGTTGGGGTTGTTACGCAGCAGGTAATCGGACAGACGACCTTCAATAATGCAGCTCTCGGTCTCGCCCAGATCCAAAATCACCTGGCTCATCTTTTGGAACAACTTGTCCGAGTACGAACGCGCATCGTAGCGGTCGGGCAGAAACGCCATGTTCTCCACAGCCAGACGCTCGTCATAGGCGGCCATCTTATCGAGCGACTCGCCCGCGCGCAGCGACGCTCGCACCAGCAGCTCGTTGTCGTACAGCGGAATCCCCAACTCGTCGGCAAGCATGCGACCAATCTCGTGGCCCTCGGCGCCAAAGTCGCGCGCGATGGTAATGACCACAGGACTCTTCTTGTTCACCAGATCGCTCATCGCGATTCCTTTCTAACAAATGAGAAATAGGCGATTCCTGATTCCCATTTTGTCACTTACGACCGTCCTGGTTTCCCAAGTGCGGCAGATTGCCCCGAAAGAGGAGCGCCGCGTACTAAATGTACGCAAGCGACGATTGAGAGGCAAGGTGCCGTGCTTGGGGAAGCAGGACTACGCTGCCACGATACGACGTTGATATGCTCGGACCAGCAGCGAGATACCAAAGTTGAGCACAAAGTACATCGCAAACACCAGGCCGTAGAGCATAAGCACCTGCGACAGGTCGATCGCATGGGCCATCACGACATTTGCCGTGTACATGAGCTCGGCCACGTTAATGCCCGAAAGATACGAGCTGTCCTTGATGACGGTCGTGCACTGGCTAAACAGCGCCGGAATGATCGTCTTAAACGTCTGCGGCAGAATGATGTAGCGCATGGTGGCAAAGAAGCCAAAGCCCTGGCTCTGCGCTGCCTCAAACTGGCCGCGCGGAATCGAGTTGAGGCCGCCGCGCACAATCTCGGCCATAACAGCGCTGGTAAACAGCGTAAAGGCGATGGTCGAAATCACAATGTCCAAACCCTGCACCGTAAAGTAGATAAACAGGATCCACAGCAGGTTCGGCGTGCAACGGAACAGCTCGATATAGGCGCTCACCAAAATACGGAACGGGCGGGGCGCATAGCTCTTAACGAGCGCCAACACCGTGCCAAAGATGAGCGAGAAAAAGATCGACAGCGCCGAGATCTCGATGGTCTTAACAAAGCCGCCCCAAATGTAGAGCAGGTTGGTCGCGTTGAAGATTTCCATGCGCTAGGCCTCCTCTACGTTGTCGAGCCCCAGCTCGGCCAGGCTCACGCCGCGCGGACGCTCCTTGGAGCGGCGCTCGAGCCACTGCACCAGCATGGCGAGCGGAAAGCAGATGATGAAGTACATAAGGCAGCAGACGATGTATCCCTGCAGGTAACCGTACAGACTCACAAAGTTGTCGGAACGGTACATAAGGTCGCCGCCGGCCACAAGCGCCAGCACCGACGTGTTCTTGACCAAGTTGAGCGCCTGGTTACACAGCGGCGGCAGAATGATCTTGAATGTCTGGGGCAGCACGATGTACCAGTACGCCTGCGCACGGGTGAAGCCCTGGCTCTGGGCCGCCTCCATCTGACCGCGCGGAACCGCCTCGATACCAGTGCGGATGACCTCCGAAATGTAGGCCGCGTGATACAAACCCACGCCCAAGAAGCCCAGCACGAACGGCGCGATGCGCACCGGCTGGTCGGCACCGGTTATGGCCTGCAAAAACTGCGGACCGGCCATGTACATAAAGAGCACCTGCACGGGCAACGGGGTGTTCTGGTAAAACTCCACGTACACGCGGCTGATCGCACGCAGTACACGCGAACGGGTGGTAGAGAACACGCCCAGCAGCGTACCCAGCACCAGCGACAGCAGCAGGCCGGCAACGACCACTTGCAGCGTCACGCCAAAGCCCTCCCAGAAGGGTCCCATGTTTTGAAATGTCGTCGACCAACGGTCGGCGTCAAATAATCCTTCGAGCATTTGATTCCTTCCTTGGACGATGCGCCTATACAAGACCCCAGGTCTTGACCTCTTGGTCGAGCCAGCCATCGGCCAGGCGATCGCAAATCACCTGATCGACCACGGCCGAAAGGTCGCAGCCCTTCTTAGTCGCCACGCCGTAGCCCTGCTCGCCAAACTTGACCTCGGGCTGCAGCAACTCAACGGTCTCGTTCATATAGCCGGCCAGCGTGGAGCGGTCCATGGCAAAGACGTCGATATTGCCGGCGTCGAGCGAACTCTTGATGATGGGGTAGCCGCTAAAGGCCCTAAACTCGGGCTTGCAGCTAAAGCCGTTGTCCTTGATCATCTGCTCAATCAGACTCTGCGTGGTAGCACCCTGGCTCACGCCGATGACCTTGCCGTCCAGGTCCTCAATCGAGGTAAAGCCCGAACGCTTCTTGACCATGAGTCCCACGTAGTCGGTGCGGTACGGCGTCGAGAAATCCCAGCTCTTCTTGCGCTCGTCGGTGATGGTGTAGGTCGCCGCGACCACATCGAGCTGGCCGTTATCGATCAGCGGGCCGCGCGTCTTGGGCGTTACGTCGGTAAACTCGACAAGCTCCTGGGCGCGGGCCTCCTTGTAGCTCACGCCAAAGACGGCAGCGGCGATCTGGTAGCACAAATCGACTTCCATGCCCTCAAAGCGGCCCTTGGCGGTGTCGTAATAGCCATAGCCGGGAACGTCCTTCTTAACGCCGGCATTCAGATGGCCACGCGACTTGATGGCCGCAAGCTTGGACCCCTTGTCGGAGCCCTCGCCGCTGGTGGAGTTGCCGCAACCGGCAAGCGCGGTCCCCGTCAGCACGAGCATGCCGGCGCCCGCCAGCTGCAAAAAGTGACGGCGCGACACGGCCGCCCTCGTCATATCCGTCATGTCCATCACCGCGCCTAGTGCAGAATTTTGGACAGGAACTCGCGGCAGCGCGGGTTCTCGGGGTTATCGAAGAAGTGCTCGGGCGTGCCCTCCTCCAGAATGCGGCCGTCCTCCATAAAGATGACGCGGTCGGCCACCTGGCGCGCAAAACCCATCTCGTGCGTCACGCAGATCATGGTGATGTCCTCCTGCGCGAGCTCAATCATAACGTCCAGAACCTCCTGGACCATCTCGGGGTCGAGCGCCGAGGTCGGCTCGTCAAACAGGATGATGGGCTGCTTGGTGCACAGGGCGCGGGCGATGGCGATGCGCTGCTGCTGACCACCCGAGAGATTCTGCGGGTATTCGCCGGCCTTATGCGCCATCCCGACGCGCTTGAGCGCGGCGATGGCGATCTCGGTCGCCTCCTCCTTGCTCTTCTTTTGCAGCTTGATGGGCGCGAGCGTCAGGTTGCCCAGCACCGTCATGTTGGGATACAGGTTGAACTGCTGAAACACCATGGAACTATACTTGCGAGCCATCTCCAGGTGATTCTTTTTGGTGAGCGGCGTACCGTCGATGACGACCTCGCCCGACGTGGGCTCCTCCAGATAATCGACGCAACGGATGAGCGTCGACTTACCCGAACCGGAAGGCCCGATCATTACGAGCTTCTCGCCGCGCTTGACGGTGAGATTGATATCTTTGAGCACATGCAGGTCGCCAAAGTACTTGTTGAGATGCTTGATCTCGATCATGTCTGCCATGAATGTCCCTTCCCTGCGTTTACACGAGTTGAACTATTGTACGGAAAGAACTACGTTTCCGCAGCCCACACTACATTCCCGTAAAGAACCCGCAACCTTCCACCCACTCATTGGGGACAGCCCAGCAAAAAGGGGCGCGACCATGACGGCCACGCCCCTCAACATCAACTATGTACCGCTCGGCCCCTACGCAAGCTTTGCGCCGACGATCTTTGCTGCTGCCGGCTTATCGAAGTTTCCGCCAGTGGCCTTGCCGAGCGCGCCCATAACCTGGCCCATCTGCTTCTTGGACGTGGCGCCCAGCTCGGCGATGACCTGCTCGATCAGAGCCTCGAGCTCCTCGCCCGAAACCTGCGCGGGCAGCAGGCTCTCCAGAATCTTGACCTGCTCGGTCAGGTTGTCGGTACGCTCCTGGTCGGTACCGGCCTTAATGGACATCTCCAGCGTCTCGCTCGTCTGCTTAATCAGACGCTTGATCATGCTGTTGACGTCTTCCTCGGTCACGTCGCGGCGCTCGTTAACCTCGATATTCTTCACCTCGGCCTTGACCTGGCGAATGATAGACAGGCGAACCTTGTCCTTGGCCTTCATGGCCGAAATCATTTCCTTCTGCAGCTCTTCGTTGGTCATCTGCAAATCCTCCTCAATAGTGCGGGCGGCACTCGCACGAGCGCCGCCCCATGATTACTCAGTCGTCGACGAATCGTCGGTCGAACTCTTGGTGACGCCCTTCAGGCTGACGTTGTACGGCACGTCCTTGGGCATGGGGTTAACGGTGATGTCGGCGTCCTTCTTGTACTGCTCCAGCCACTCGCTGTACGCAGTGCTTGCCGCCTGCGTCTTCACCACGTTGGAGACGTACTTCTTGATGTCCTTGGGCACCTGCTTAATGTCATCGACCTGATTATCGACATGGAAGTAGTCGGTGCACTTGATGATGTGATAACCATAGGTCGACTCGACGACGTCGCTCACATCGCCCTTGTTGAGTCCCTCGAGCGCCGCCTGGTAGCTGTCGACGAAGGTGGTGAGCTTGTCCCAGCCCACATCGCCCTTCTTCTCCTTGGAGCCGGTGTCGTCGGAATACTGCTCCACGGCGTCCTCAAAGCTCAGCTCGCCGGAGTTGATCTTGTCCAGGCACTCCTGTGCCTTGGCCTTGGCGGCGGCCTTGTCCTCGTCGGAAGCGTCGGAATCGACCTTGATCAGGATATTCGACGAACGACGGGCATCGTTGTAGTTGGACAGGTTCTCATTGATGTAATCGACAATCTCGCTGTCCTTGGGCTTGCTGGTGGGTGCCACGGCATCCTTGAGCTTCTGCTGCGCCAGGCTCTCCTTGAGCGAATCCTTGTAGGTGTCCTCGGTATAGCCGTAGGTCTTGAGAGTCTTCTTAAAAGTCTTGGCGCCGCCTGCGCTCTTGCACGCGTCCTTCCAAGCCTTCTCGACCTCCTCGTCCGACACCGTCACGCCGTTTTCCTTCTGCGCTTGCTGAAGCAGAATCTGCTGCGTGTAGGAGTCGATGAGCTGCTTGCGGTACTTCTTGGGCGTGAGGTCGTTGTCGACCAGGTACTGTGCCCAGTCCTTGTCCTTGGTGTAGCCGTAGGACGTGCGCATGCTCATGATCTGCTTGGTCACGGTGTCCTCGGTGAGGTTGGTGCCGTTGATAGTGGCAGCCACACCACCAGTGAGCTTATAGCCCGAGCTGGCGCTTTCGGTCTGCGACATCAGGCCGGAGCACGCCATGGCCGAGACGGAGAGCAGCATCGCCAGCACGCCGATGACCACCAGGACAATCTTGACGGTCTTGGACACATAGGTCTTGCGCTGCTTCTTGCGAGAGCTGGAGGCGGCGCGGGACCGTTGCTCGGACGTCGGCGCGACCTCGGGGTTCTTTTTCTTATTTGCCATGTTTGGCCTTTCGCATCACGAATCGAACAAACGCCATTGTGTCACAACGCAGCCCCCGCGACACACCTGGTGCATGGGGGACAGGTTAATCTGCACCATTTTGGTGCAAAGGGGACAGGTCTGGCAGTTGGCAGTTAGGGACGTTTCTTTTCTGCCGGCGGTTAGGGACGGTCCCCCAGTGCCGGCCTTAAAAGTGGCGGCGGATGGCGTCGACCATGCCCTGCGGCGTGGTTTGGCCGAGTACATCGGCTGCGGCATCGGCATCCATAAAGATATTCATAAGCGCTTGCAGGGCCTCGACCTGGCCGCCCGGCTCGGCAATGCCCAGATTGATGACAATCTGCGCCGGCACCGGGGCGCCCATGCCCGCCATCGCGTTGAACGTCACGGGTGCAGCGGGCTTTACCACCGCGATATAGGGCTTGGCCACAAATCCCGGATCGGTATGCGGAATGGCGATGTTTGCCGCCGGCATAGCGAGACCCGTGGGATAGGCATCCTCGCGTGTGCGGACGGCGTTGAGCCAACCCTCGGCAATGTAGCCGCGCGGAGCGAGCTCGTCCTCGAGCTGCGCAAACACCTCATCCGGCGTAGCACACTCCCAATCAAAAAACACCAGCTCAGGCGTAAACAATGCTTCGTTATCCGCCATGGGCCCACCTCTCTCGCCTTGTCACCTGCGACGTTCTTTAACGACTAGTCATTGAAGATCGTCGCAGGTGACTACCTAAAACAAAGGATGGCCACTTGCGCCTTGGCGCCAATGACCACCCTGACTACTCGGCTAAATTGTACTGTGCGCCACTAGCCGCGAGGCGCATCAATTGCGACCTTGCCGTTCTCCAGCACGTGAACGCGGCCGTCGGCGAGCATCTGCACGACCTCGGGATACAGCACATGCTCGATCGCGTGGATGTGCTCCTCGAGCGTGTCGACGTCCCAGCCCTCCTCAACAGCCAGCGCACGCTGGGCGATGATGGGGCCGTTGTCGTAGATCTCGTTGGCAAAGTGCACGGTCACGCCGGTCACCTTGACGCCGCGAGCAAACGCATCGTCGATCGCATGGGCGCCGGTAAAGCTCGGCAGCAGCGCCGGGTGCAGGTTGACCACGCGATTGGGGAACGCCGCCAGCAGCGGCGTGTGCACCATGCGCATGTAGCCGGCCATCACCACGTACTCGCAGCCGCGCTCGAGCAGCTCATGCGCGATGATCTCGTCAGCCGCGATGGGGTCGGCATAGACATCTTTAGACAGCGTGAGTGTCTGGATACCCGCACACTCGGCGCGCTGCAAACCCTTGGCCGAAGGACGGCTCGACACCACAAGCTCAATCGAGGCGTTGAGCTTGCCGACGGCGATCAGGTCGATCAGCGCCTGCAGGTTGGTACCCGAACCGCTGATAAGCACGCCAATCTTGAGCGGCTCGGCCGTATCGGTGCCGGTCGGACGGGTGTAGGACACAAAGCCTAGGCCCTCGGCGGCAGCCATCTGCTCGTTAGCGCTCATCGGAGTACACGACCTTACCGGAACCCTCGACGCACTCGCCCACGCGGAACGGCTTCTCGCCCAGCGCGACCAGAGCCTCGGTCACGGCAGCCTCGTCCTCGGGGGCGACGATCAGGCACAGGCCGACGCCCATGTTGAAGGTCTTGCATGCCTCATTGGGCGCGAGCTCGGCCTGACGCGACACGTAGGTGATGACGGGAGGAACATCCCAGCCCATCTCGGCGCCGTTGCGGGTGACCACGGCATCGACGTCGTCGGCGAGCGCGCGGTTGAGGTTCTCGGTAATACCGCCGCCGGTGATATGGGCAATGGCATGAACGTTGGCGCCACCGCGGAGCAGCTCCAGAATCGGCTTGACGTAGATGCGCGTGGGGGCCAGCAGAGCGTCGGCCAGCGAAGCGCCGCCGAGCTCCTCGAGCGGACGGCTCAGCCCCTCGGCCTTAGCGGCAGCTTCGGGCGTGCCCGGCTTGATGCCGTCGACACCGATAACCTTGCGCACGAGCGAGTAACCGTTGGAATGCACGCCGGTAGAAGGCAGGCCCAGGATCACATCGCCGGGGCGAACGTTCGCGGGGTCGAGCATCTTGGGACGGTCGACGACACCCACGGTAAAGCCGGCAAGGTCGTAATCGGCGGGGGCCATGACGCCCGGGTGCTCGGCCATCTCGCCGCCCACGAGCGCGCAGCCCGCAAGCTTGCAGCCGTCGGCCACGCCCTTGATGATCTTTGCCATGTGCTCGGCCTCAATGTGACCGATGGCAACGTAATCCAGGAAGAACAGCGGCTCGGCGCCCGAAGCCAAAATGTCATTGACGCACATGGCGACCAGGTCCTGGCCCACCGTCTCGTGACGGTCCATGATCTGGGCGAGCACGAGCTTGGTGCCCACGCCGTCGGTACCGCTAATCAGAATCGGGTCTTCCATATCCTTAAGCGCGGCGGCCGAGAATAAGCCACCGAAGCCACCGATGCCGCCGATGACCTCGGGACGGCTGGTGTCCTTAACCATTTGCTTAATAGCGTCGACGGCGCGGCCGCCCTCAGCGGTATCGACGCCGGCATCCTCATACGTCACATGCTTGCTGTCGCTCATCTGAGCCTTCCTCTCCCACTACCGTGGCGCCGCGCGGGCGCCAAACGGTGCTCATAGTTGCGTTCATTTCGGCGCGCGCCATAACAGCACGCGCCGTCATATCAACAAAACAGCAGGTAAAACCTACCAAAATAAACCTGTCCCTACATGGCAGGTTTTAGGCCTCGCCGTGCTCCTCTTCCCAACTGCGGTCGTCGTATTTCTCGACCACGGCGTCGTCATCAACATGCAGCGGCTTGTCCAGGTTGCGGGGCTTAAAGCCCTCCATGAACTTGTCGCGGCCAAAGCTCTCGGGAATCGCCACGGGGTAGCGGCCGGTAAAGCACGCATCGCAGTAACCGCCTTTGGGCATGACCTTAAGCAGGCCCTCGACCGAAAGGAAGGCCAGCGAATCGGCGCCGATATACTCGCAAATCTCGTCGACCGTCTTGTTGGCGCTGATAAGCTGCGACTGCACGTCGGTATCGATACCGTAGAAGCATGGCCAGATGACCTCGGGCGAGTTGATGCGAATATGAATCTCCTTGGCGCCAGCGTTGCGCAGCATCTTGACGAGCTGCACCATGGTGGTGCCGCGCACGATGGAGTCGTCGATGACGACCAGGCGCTTGCCCTCGATGTTGTCGCGCAGCGGGTTAAGCTTCATGCGCACGCCCATGGCGCGCAACTCCTGCGTAGGCTCGATAAACGTACGGCCCACGTAACGGTTCTTGATGAGGCCCTCGCCAAAGGGAATGCCGCTCTCGTGCGAATAGCCCTCCGCAGGCGGCAGGCCGGAGTCGGGCACGCCGATGACCAGGTCGGCCTCGACGGGCTCTTCGTGTGCCAGCTGACGACCCATGTCGTAACGGCAGGCATAGACGCTCTTGCCGTTCATGATGGAGTCGGGGCGGGCAAAGTAGACCTGCTCAAAGATGCAGTTTGCGGGCTCTTCGGCTGCAGGCACGCCCTGCTCGGATACCAGACCCTCGGCGCTGATGCGCAAAATCTCGCCGGGACGGACGTCACGGACGTACTCGGCGCCCACGATGTCGAGCGCGCACGTCTCGGAGGCAACGACCCAGCCGCCGGCGCGCGTGACATGGACGGCGGAGTCGACCGTCGAGGCACCGTCTTGCGAGGGCAGCTGCGAAACGGATGCGGCATCGGCCTGGTCCAGACCTTCGTCCACCAGCTTGCCCAGCACGAGCGGGCGAATGCCGTGCGGATCGCGGAATGCGTAGAGCGCCTGCTCGTTGATGAGCGTCATGGCGTAGCCGCCGCGCACGAGCTCCATGGTCTTGCGAATGCCCTCGCGCAGATGACCCGTGCGCTGGGTAAAGTAGCCGATAAGCTTGGTCGCGACCTCGGAATCCGAATTGGAGAGGAACGGCACGCCCAGCTCGATCAGCTGGCGGCGCAGCTCGTCGGTGTTGACCAGAGTGCCGTTGTGAGCAAGCGCGATAATGACGCTGTTGATGGTGGAAAGATGCGGCTGCGAGGCTTCCCAGCTCTTGGCGCCGGCGGTGCCATAGCGCACGTGGCCCACGGCCAGCTGGCCGGAGAGCGTCGACAGGTCGGCGTTGGAGAACACACGGTCGAGCAGGCCCAGATCCTTGCGGACCATAACCGTGCCGCCGTCACCCACGGCGATTCCCGCCGATTCCTGGCCACGGTGCTGCAGCGCACGCAGGCCAAAGTACGTCAGTCGAGCCACATCGCGATCGGGCGCCCATACGCCGAAAATGCCACATTCCTCATGCAGCTGGTCGGAGTCCGGATCATACGTCGACATGGTCTTCACCTGTCCCGCGGCGCGCTCGGCCGCGCGGATGGTTTCTTGAGACATGGCATCCCCTCAGAGCCTCGTATTTTGGCGTTACCCGCCTTATTATACGCACGGCGCGACGCGCTCCCCAGCGCATGAGCAGCGCTTTTTAAAAGCCCACCGAGCTAATAATCAGTTTTGCGGCCAAACATTTTATTGGTCTGCCCAGTGCAAGCGCCCGCGCCCCCATATGGCCGCCGCGTCCACCGTTGGGGATTGCAAAGTTGCAATTGGGACGTTCGTCCTGTCTTTTAGCAGGTCGGCGGCGTATCCTAGTAACCTAGGACAAAGCGAGAAAGGTTCTGTATGGATCGAAACGAACTCGACCCCAGCGTCCCCAGCGCCACGGAGGTCAAGAAGATTCCCCTCATCAGTAAAGTGTACGCCGTCCTGTGCATCCTGTCCGGCGTGGGCACACTCCCGTCGGTCGCCGTCTTTATGTGGCAGGTCATCACCGCACTCATTAACGGCAACGCCGCCGCTAAGCTCGGTGATAACACCCTGGTCGCGGTTGGCCTTATCGTCGCCGGCATTATGCTCTCGGCGGCAGGCGCGATCATCTTGATCGTCTTTGGCCTGGACCTCATCAAGGACCAGCGGCGCAATGCCGCCCGCCTGTCTTACGTCCTCATCGCATTTACCGTCGTGGAGCTTTTAGTTGACGTGATGCTCCAGGGTATCGGACCCTTCCTGCTGCGCCCCGCCATTCAGCTCGGTATCCTCATCGCGCTTTCGGCCACCGTCGACCCCACGCTACGCCAGGAGCGCGAACTGCAGCGCCGTCTGCAAGAGATGCTCGACCGCGATGCCGCCGCCGAGGGGATGCTCGGCCGCGACGAAACCGGCGAGGGCTACATCAAGCTCAACTACTTCAACCTGTTCTGGGTATTCTTCGTCTGCAGCGTGTTAGGTCTCATTCTCGAGGAAGTCTGGCATATGGTCGTCGTCGATCCCGGCGTCTATCAGGACCGGGCCGGTATGCTATTTGGCCCCTTTAGCCCCATCTACGGATTTGGCGCGGTGCTCATGACCATGGCGCTCAACCGCTTCTATAAAAAGAATCCTCTGATCATTTTCCTGGTAAGTGCCCTGATCGGCGGCGCTTTCGAGGTGTTTGTAGGCTGGTTTATGCAGACCTCATTTGGCGTGGTGTCGTGGAGCTACTCGCACATGAAACTGTTCGGCATGCCCGACCCACTCGCCGTCCTTACGGGCGGACGCACCTGCACGGGCTTTGCCTGCCTGTGGGGCCTGGGTGGCCTTATCTGGATCAAGCTGCTGCTGCCGAGGCTGCTCAAGCTCATCAACATGATTCCGTGGAAGAGTCGCTACTCGGCTACCGTCATCTTTACCGTCATTATGCTGGTCGACGGCGTCATGACGCTGCAGTCGCTCGACTACTGGTACCAGCGCGTCAACGGCACGGAGCCGGATATTCCCGTCGCGCAGTTCTACGGCAAGTATTTCGATAACGACTACATGGAGAACCGCTTCCAGAGCATGACCATGAGCCCCAAGGATGCGACGCGCGTGTAGCGCCACGCAATGCCGAGATTTTCCAACGCATAGAAAAGCCCGCTGTCAGACTGATTGAACTGCCAGTGGGCTTTTTGTTGGCGAGTGCCGCTGCCGGCCTTATGCCTCGCGCTCGACCTCGCTCACACACTCATTTTTGATGGTACCGACGAGCGCCTGTAGCGCATCGACCACATGCGGGCGAATGTCTCCGCCAATGAGCACGAGCATGATGTCGTCGCCCACGGTAAGCTCGCCACTCGCCAGCCACACGCGCACATAGCCGATACCCGGCATCGCGCGCGTTGCCTCGATAGCGGCCTGCACCTTTTCGGCATCGAAGCCAAACACCATGCCGCCCACCTTATGCCCAGGCGCCACACCATCTGTCTCGACCCCACGCACCTCGGCCTTGGGCGTCGCACGCACCACGCCGTTGTGTGTCAGATACATACCGCACGCAGATGCCGACGAATCGGTCTTGGCTTCGCGCAGCCAAGCATCAACCGAAGGCATCGATTTGCCACTTTCAAGCATCATTTCTCCTTTTTACTGTCGTCGAGTAGCTCATTTGGGACGGGGCTCTTTTAGCTACTCTCAACAATCTATTCCTCGACCGGCGTGAGCACCATGACTGCGCGCGTATTGCTAAATGACAGCGAACGGCAGGTCACAAGCGTCACGACCTTGGTTGCCGAAGCGGCGCGATCGGTGGCATCGCTCGCCACGGCCGAGGCACCGTCGAGCATCTCGGACAGATAGCTCTTCAGTCCGTCATCGCCTTCAAAGTTGGGCGTGCGCGCCTTGGCATACGTGTCCTCGACCACCTTGGTCGCCAGCGGGCGCAACTTATACGTCGCATCGCGCGTGATGTAGTACACGTATTCCATGCTGTCGAACGTCGCCTGATCGGTCGTATCCGAAATCACGTTGAACATCGAACCGTCGTTCATATGATGACCGTAAATCGTGGTCTGCTGATCCACCATGCCCGGCGCGGTATCGTCGCTATCCAAGAAGATGGCTCCCGAGGCATTGGCGGTGCCGTCGAACAGCGTGTTGAGGTACTTGGAGTTGTTGTTGGTCTGCACCACGGGGTAGTTGATGTTGGTGCCGGGTGCATAGATCCAACCCACAACCTCGGGATTTGTCTGGGCAAGCGCATTGAAGTCGATAATTGGCACGCCGCTGGCGTCCTTGTCGCTCACATATTGCTTTTCGATTTTTTGATATGACTCGCTCGCCTGCTTATAGCCAATCTGCGCGTTGATAAAGATGGCGGCCGCAGCAACAATCAAGCCAATGCCGATGATGATGAGCAGAATGGGAATGACAGAGCGGCGCTTTTTGCGCGGCGGCTCGGTATAGCTCGATGGCGCGGTATGCGCCGAAGAGCGAGGTGGCTTCTTGGCCGTACTGTATGACGAGGGGCGATATGCAGCAGGTGTATCCTGACGGCGATGCTTCGCCGGCGTCACGGGGCGCGGCGCACGTGACTGCTGAAGAGAGGATGTCCGACCCTGCTGCGGCGCGCGGGCTGCTCCCGACTTGGCTGGATCGGGAATCCGAGAAGCCGAAAAACGCTTTCCCTGATAGTCGGACATGGCTCTCCTTATGCTGCAAATGGACTGGCAGAGCGCTTAGGCGTCAGCCATCTCCTGCTTCATCTTCTCGATAACCTTGCGGTACTCGGGGTCGCATGCGCCCAGAATCTGCGTGGCGTAAATGGCAGCGTTCTTGGCACCGTTGATGGCCACACAGGCAACGGGCACGCCCGAAGGCATCTGCACCATCGACAGCAGCGAGTCCATACCACCCAGATCGCTCGTCTTCATAGGCACGCCGATGACCGGCAGCGGCGTAAACGCAGCCACGACACCGCCCAGGTGAGCAGCCTTGCCGGCGGCAGCGATAATCACCTTGATACCGCGGTCGGCAGCAGTCGAGGCCCACTCATGGACCTTCGCCGGCGTGCGGTGCGCGCTTGCAATGACGAGCTCATAGGGCACGTCCAGTGCCTCGAGCTCGGCGGTGCAACCTTCCATAACGCCCAGATCGGACTTGGAGCCCATGATGATCCCGACAACCGGCTTCTGATCTGCCATAAACAAAGACCTCCTGTTGAGAGCGGTGACGCGGCGAATCCGCGACCCTTAACTACTGAGAGTAGTATAGCTGCTCCCGTCCCTGCGGTCTTTGTGGTGGCGGCTGAGCCTTTCCCTCGGGAACTGGGCTTCGCGAAGTTTCCCGAGGGAAAGGCTCAGCCACCACCCTGCGACCTACCGGGGATTGCTATGACGTACGTTGGCTGATTTGGGTTGGAATGAAAGGTTTGCGGAGGGTGGTGGACAGTTAGTTCAGATACGTATTTTTTGGCCGTGCCTCTTGGCGCTAATAGAGTGGTTTGAAGTCACTTTGAGCCCCATAACGACCTTTCTCACCCATATATGAGCGTCTCCACCAGTTCAGATAGTCAAATTCTGCCCAATCGGGCTCAGATCGGCCTTTACACACCCTCTGAAAAATACGTATCTGAACTAACTGTCCAAGGGTATGTTTCGCCCCCGGCAAAAGGCCTCCATACAAAACGTGGGCCCTGCCGTTCGAACGAACGGCAGG
>CAJLAV010000003.1:0-42568 GCA_905204735.1 uncultured Collinsella sp.
AGCACGCGGCTGTTAACCGCGCTGTTGTAGGTTCGAGTCCTACCCGGGGAGCCAGGTTGTAAAACCCGTCGCGTATGCGGCGGGTTTTTTCATGCCGCGATCGCCGTTCGCGAACGTTACCGTATCAACATTTCGTGTCGAGGATGTAATCCCGAGGCCCGCCACCTCAACATGGCGCGGTCGTTGTAGAATATTGTAATGATTGCTCCCACGACATGGTGCCGCGAGCACCAAGAAAAGGAGATTCTTGTGTCTGAGACCATTAACGGCAGCCTGAGCGTCTCGAACGACGTTATTGCCGATATTGCCGGTTATGCCGCGATGACGTGCTATGGCGTTGTCGGTATGGCTGAGCAGCTCCAGGGCGCCGAGAGCGTGCGCCTGCTTGCCGGTCAGCGCCTCCGCAAGGGCGTGCTTGTCTCCGCCGACGAGAACGGCCTTACGGTCGATCTTCACGTCGTGCTCGAGAACGGCGTCAACATGAAGTCCGTCTGCCACAATCTTTCGAGCTCCGTTGCCTTCACCCTGCAGGAGATCGCCCAGATCGATCCCGCCAGCCTTAAGATCGGCATCCATATCGACGCGCTCAAGAGCCGTCTGAACTAGCATCCGAAAACGGAGATTCAAATACCCATGATTGCAAAGACCATTCGCACCTGTTTTCCGATCGCTGCGGCTGCCGTTTCCGACAAGGCCGAGGAGATCAACAAGCTCAACGTCTTCCCCGTACCCGACGGCGACACTGGTACCAACATGTCGCTCACGCTCGCCTCGGTGACCAAGGAGCTCTCCGCCCTTCCTGCCGACGCCGACATGGAAGCCATCGCCGGCGCCATCACCCACGGCTCCCTCATGGGCGCTCGCGGTAACTCCGGCGTTATTACCTCGCAGATTCTTCGCGGCGTGGCCGAGGGCCTTGTCTCTGCCGACGAGCCTATCACGTCCGCCAACATTGCCTTCGCCTTCCGTCGTGCCGTCAAGGTTGCCTTCCAGGCTGTCCGCAAGCCCATCGAGGGCACGATCCTCACGGTCCTGCGCGATGTCTCGACCAAGGCCGATGAGTGCGAGAAGAAGAAGTTCTCGGCCGAGGATGCGCTTGATGCTATCGTCGTCGAGGCGTACCAGTCCGTCGCCCGCACGCCCGACTTGCTGCCCGTCCTCAAAGAGAACGGCGTGGTCGACTCAGGCGCCTTCGGCTTTGCCATCTTCCTGGAGAACTTTGTTGCCGCCGCGCTTGGTCGCAGCACCGTTGTCGAGGATTTCTCCGCTACGTTTGACTCCGCCGGCTCTGCCCGCGATGCCGCTCTTGGCCGTGTTGAGATCGAGGCTAACGATGACTGGGAGGGCTCGGAGTTCCGCTACTGCAACGAGTTCCTCTTTAAGGCTGACGCCCCGTTTGACGAGGACGAGTGCCTTAAGTTCCTAGGCTCCATGGGCGACTGTGAGCTGCTCGTGGGCGCCTATCCCGACTACAAGATCCATGTGCACTCCAACACCCCCAACCTGGTGCTCGAGCACATGCTGCAGCTCGGTCAGATCTATGAGGTCTTTATCCACAACATGGAGATGGAGGCCCACGACCGTACCGCCAAGATCCACGAGGATCAGGAAAAGGCCGCCGAGCCCGCCAAGGCGCTGGGCTTTGTCGCCGTTGCCGCCGGTTCCGGCGAGGCCGACATCCTCAAGTCCCTCGGCGTCGACGTGATCGTGTCCGGTGGCCAGACTATGAATCCCTCGACCGCCGACCTGCTGGGCGCGGTGGACCAGGTCAACGCGACCTCGGTCATCATCCTGCCCAACAACGGCAACATCCGCATGGCCGCTGAGGCTGCTGCTTCAGCCTGCACCGACAAGAAGGTCGCCGTCGTTCCCACCAAGACCGTCCCGCAGGCCTTCTCCGCGCTGTTCGCGGTCCTGCCCGATTCCGAGCTCGAGGATGCCGTCGCCGCCATGGTCGACGCCATCAGCGAGGTCCGCGATGGCGAGGTCACCCGCGCCGTGCGCGACTCCAGTGCCTCTGACGGTTCTCCGATTCACTCCGGTGACGTCATGGGTATCATCGCCGGCTCCATCGACGTGGTCGGTTCCGACGTGAAGCAGGTCACGCTCGACTGCATCAACCGCATGCAGGAGGAAGAGGAGGGCGACGCGCTGACGATTCTGGCCGGCGAGGAGCTGTCCGATGAGGCCTTCCAGGAGATCGTCGACGCTATCGAGGAGGCTCAGCCCGATCTGGAGATTGACGCCCATCGTGGCGAGCAGCCGCTCTATCCCGTGATCTTCTCGATCGAGTAGGCAACTGCCCATGTCCGAGCTGTGCTCCGTGCCGCGCGTCTCGGAGCGCTTTGCCCAGAGCAATGCGCTCGACGAGGATATCGCGCGACTCAAATATGTTTCGGGTAAACGTGAGGAGGCCCTTCGCCGTCTGGGAATTCGGACGGTGGGGGACCTCCTTCTCCATATCCCTCATCGATACCTGGACTTTACCCGTTCTTGGTCTATCGAGATGGCGCCCATCGGTACTGTGTGCACCATCATCGCCACGGTCGACCGTATCGTCCAAAAACAGCCGCGTCCGCGCATGCATGTGACCGAGGTCTCACTCGTTGACGAGACGGGCGTGCTGCAGGTCGCCTTTTTCCGCCAGCCCTGGATTGCCCAGCAGCTTAAGCAGGGCGACCGCCTGGCCGTGATGGGCAAGGTCGAGTTTGCCTACGGCTTTAAGCAGATGGCCTCGCCGCATTTTGAAAAGCTTGAGGACGGTCGTGCTGCGGGTACCATTTTGCCGGTCCACTACGTAAGTGACGGCGTGAGCCAGGCATGGATGCGTCGCATCGTGAGCGGTGCTCTTGAGCTCGTCGGCAATCCCTTCGATCCCATCCCGGCACCACTGCGCGCAAAGCGCAAGCTCATGAGCAGTGCCCGTGCGCTTCGTTCGATTCACTTTCCCTCGAGTATGGCCGAGCGCGACATTGCGCGCCGCCGTTTGGCCTATGAGGAGTGCCTGTACCTGCAGCTGGCGCTTCGCCTGCGCAACGATGGCGGCCTAGTCGATGTGGTGCCCTATGCCCACACCGCGGGCGAGCACCTGGCCGCACTCAAGCAAGCCCTGCCGTTTTCGCTGAGCGACGAGCAGGAGGTCGCGTTCCAAGATATCCTGCGCGATATGTGCGATGGCGGGCGTGTGATGAACCGCCTGCTGCTGGGCGATGTCGGTACCGGTAAGACCGCCGTTGCCGCCTGCGCGCTGGCTGTGGCTGCCGATAGCGGCACGCAGGCCTGTGTTATGGCGCCCACGGGCGTGCTGGCGCGCCAATATGCCGATAAGACCGGCCCTCTGCTCTCTCAGGCCGGCATGTCCTGGGCGCTTCTGACGGGTGCCACGCCGGCCGCAGAGCGCGAGCGCATCCATGTACAGCTGGAATCGGGCGAGCTTGACGTGCTCTTTGGCACCCATGCGGTGCTTTCGGATGACGTTGCGTTCAAGCATCTGTCGCTTGTCGTCATCGACGAGCAGCACCGGTTTGGCGTCGGCCAACGTAACGCCCTACGCGCGAAGGGCCCCGGTGCCGATCTGCTCGTTATGACGGCAACGCCAATCCCGCGTACGCTGGCGCTTTCGGTCTACGGCGATCTGGACACGAGTATCATCCGCCATCGGCCCGTCCCTGGCGCTGGCGTGACGACACGCGTGCTCACCGAGTCGAGCCGCGACCTCGCCTATGGCGCCATCCGCGAGGCGCATGCAAAGGGCCAGCAGGCCTACGTGATTTGCCCACTTGTGGAGCCGAGTGATTCGGCCGATGAGCTGGAAGACGTACCTGGTATCGCCCGCGACGACGAGGGCCGCGTGACGGTCCCCGTGCCGCTGCACGATACGGCAACCGAGCTCGATCGCCTGCGTCTGGCGTTGCCGGGTCTTGTCATCGAGCGCCTTCACGGCCGCATGCCGGCGGGGGAGAAGGACCAGGTTATCGATGCCTTCAAGCGTGGCGAGATTGACGTGCTCGTCTCGACTACGGTGGTCGAGGTGGGCGTCGACGTGCCTAACGCCACCGTCATGGTCATCGAGAACGGCGAGCGCTTTGGATTGGCTGCCCTGCACCAGCTGCGCGGCCGCGTGGGCCGTGGCAGTGTGTCGGGCACGTGCCTGGTCATGACGCACTCTAAGGGCAACGGCGGCGCGTCGGCAGCACAAGATCGCCTGCAATCGCTCGAAAAAACCGCGGATGGCTTTACGCTCGCCCAGATGGACCTGCGTCTGCGTCACGAGGGCGAAATCCTGGGCTACCGTCAGCATGGCGGTGTGACTCTGCGCTTTGTCGACCTGGATGCCGACGAGGAACTGATCGAGTGGGCCCATTTGGACGCGGTCGAGCTCTTGCGGTATGCTTGCACCCTTGACTCCGTGGCGACGCGCCCCCTGCGCGATGCGGTCGTCATGCGATATCGACACATTTTTAAGGAGGTCAGCGGAGGATGAGAATCATCGGCGGCGAATGGCGCGGTCGTAAGATCGAGGAGCCCCGTGGTCGCGATGTCACCCGCCCCACGACTGATCGCGTGCGCGAGGCGTGCGCATCTATGGTCATGTCGGCATTCGATTTCGATCTGGACGAGGTCCGTGTGCTGGACGCCTTTGGCGGCTCCGGTGCCTTAGGGTTAGAGATGCTCTCTCGTGGGGCCCGCTCGCTCACGACGTTTGAGATCGATCGCAACGCCGCGCGGCTCATTACCAAGAATATCGAGTCGCTCTGCCGTGACCGTGCGCGTTGGCGCGTGGTCACGGGCGACATGCTGGCGAGTGCCTCGCGCGGTCGTGTACCGGGCGGCCCCTTTGATCTGGTCCTGCTCGACCCGCCCTATGCTTTTGGTGCCGAGCCGGTCGAGGAACTGCTGCAGAACCTGGCTCAGCAGGGTCTGCTTGCACCTGGCGCTTTTGCCCTGTTTGAGCATGCCGCCGCCGATGCGGGCGCGCATCCGGTAGGCTTTGAGACTGTACGTGAGAAGCGCTACGGCATTACCTCGGTCGACCTGCTTCGTTGGGTCGGCGATGACGACGGTGAGGGCGATAGTGCCGTCACCGATGCTGATAACAACGATGCCACGACGTTTCAGGAGGACGCCCATGAATGACACCATCAACCGCGTGATCGTCCCGGGCACCTTTGATCCCATCACGTTTGGCCATATCGATGTGATCCGCCGCGCCCGACGCATCTTTCCCAGCGTGATCGTCGCTGTTGCCGAGTCGCAGGGTAAAAACGGTGTGGGCACCACGTTTACGCTCGATGAGCGCGTGGCGCTGGCCCGCGAGGCGCTCGGTGATATCGACGGCGTCGAGGTCCTGCCCTTTACCGGCCTCTTGGTCGACTTCGCTCTTGAGCAGGGGGCGGGGGCCGTGGTCAAGGGTCTGCGCGCCATGACCGACTTTGAGTATGAGCTGCAGCAGGCCGACCTTAACTATCGCCTGGATAGTGAGCTGGAGTCCATCTTTGTCATGAGTGCGCCGCAGTACGGCTATATCTCGAGCTCGGTCGTTCGCCAGATCGCCTCGCTCGGCAGTGACGTATCGACGTTTGTCCCGTCCAACGTGGTCGAAGCGCTCAAACATCGCTTTTCGTGACGTTTCTTATTGCCTGGTGGCATGTGGTAAACTAGCACGATGATATGTTACCTATGAAAGGAGACCGGATGCCGGGCGAGAATTTTCCTGGCGATAGGATCGTCAGCTTGGTCGATGAGCTCGAAGGGCTGATCGAGGAAGCCAAGCCGCCTTTCGGCAAGAACGCTCAGTTCAAGGTCATCGACGCCGACGTGTTCTTCAACATCCTCGACGAGATCCGCATGAGCTATCCCGAGGAGTGGCAGAAGTCCCGCCGTATCCTTAAGGAGCGCGAGGAGCTTATGGCTTCCGCCGCCGCTCAGGCCGATTCCATCATCGCTGACGCTCAGCAGCAGGCCCTCACCATTGCCGGTGAGCAGGAGATCGTCCGCCTTGCGCAGCAGCAGGCCGACGACATCCGCGATCGTGCCCAGCAGTACGAGCGCGAGACGCGTTATGCCGCCGAGGACTACGCAGAGCAGGTCTTTACGCACCTGGAGGAGAACCTTAAGAGCCTGACCGGCACCGTTACCCGTTGCCGTCAGCAGCTCAACGAGGGTGCCGCCCAACAGAATGGTCAGTGGTAATGGCTGAGTTCCCGAGCGTTACCGTCGATCTTTCCGAGCAGCTCGAGTTTCCTGGAGATTCGTATCCGCTGACCGGTAAGGTCGATGTCGCCACGTACACGGTGGGCGAGAAGGAGTACCAGCTACAGGACGGTATTGACTACGACGTTGTCTTTACCAATGCCGGTACCGGTGTCTTGCTCACGGGTATGGTTCGCGCGCATGCCACCGGCGAGTGCGACCGTTGCCTGGAGCCCGCCTCGTTTGATATCGCTGGCGAGATTGAGGAGTTCTACCTCTTTGAGGAGCCCGAGGATCCCGAGGCCTACGAGGACGGCTACGAGCTCCTGGGTGAGGACCGCATCGTCGATCTGGGTGAGCCCATCAACGACGCCGTCGTCATGGACACGCCGTTCGTGGTGCTCTGCAAGCCCGATTGCCGCGGTCTGTGCCCCACTTGCGGTTGCAATCTCAACGTCGAGCAATGTGATTGTGCTGCCCAAGCCGAGGCCGAATGGGCCGAGGCCACGGAAAATCCATTTGCAGCATTGAAGAATCTCAAGCTTGACGAGTAAAACTGTGGTAGTATCGCTACTTGCGCGTAATCGCCACACTGGATAGTTCATAAGGAAGGTCACTATGCCCGTACCTAAACAAAAGCAGGGTCGTATCCGCACTCACACCCGTCGTTCCGCCAACATGAAGATCTCGGCTGCGGCTCAGTCCACGTGCCCCCGTTGCGGCGCTGTTAAGCTTCCGCACCACGTGTGCCCCAGCTGCGGTTTCTACAAGGACCGCGAGGTTATCGTTACCGAGTAACGGTATACTCTGGATGCGATGCCGTTCCAAATGGAACCACAATGGCCGGCTCAATGAGTCGGCCATTTTTGTATAAGGAGCATGTTTATGAGTAACGTTCGCGTTTGTGTAGACGTTGTGGGCGGAGACGAGAAACCTCAGGTTGTTCTCGATGGTATCGAGGCTGCGCTTGCCGCCGATCCCGATATCGAGGTCTTGGCAGCTGGCCCCGCCGAAATCGTCAACCCTTTTGCCGCTTCCCATGCACGTGTTGAGGCCCTTGAGGCACCTGACGTTATCGCCATGGATGACGATCCCATTCGCGCCGTGATGACTAAACGCAAGTCGTCGATCGTGCTGTCGTGTCGTGCCATCAAGAAGGGTAATGCGGACGCGTTTTTCTCTGCCGGCTCCACCGGCGCCATGACCGCCGCTGCCACCGCCTACGTGACGCCGTTTAGGTTTCAGGCCGAAGGCAAGAAGCAGCCGGTGCGCCCCTGTCTGACCAATGCGCTACCCAATCGCGCCGGCGGTCTGACGGTGCTGTGCGATATGGGCGCCAACCCCGATGTCGAGGTCGATGACATGGTACGTTTTGCCCAGATGGGTAGTGCTTATGCCCGCGTCGTCCTGGGCATCGAGCATCCCCGCGTGGGCCTGCTTGCCAACGGCACCGAGGACGAGAAGGGCTCCAACTTTACCAAGGCCTGCTTCCCGGCCATGAAAGCCGCCGTTCCCGGCTTTGTTGGTAACTGCGAGGGAACGGACATCACCTCAGGTAACTTCGATGTCGTCGTTGCCGATGGCATGTCGGGCAATATTGCGCTCAAGGCCACCGAGGGTGCTGCCAAGTTTTTGCTACAGGAGCTCAAGGGCGTCTTTATGTCATCGCTCGGCACCAAGATCGCCGCGCTGCTCATTAAAAAGCAGATGCGCGAGATTAAGGCCAAGCTCTCTGGCGACGCCAAGGGCGGCGCGATTCTTCTGGGCCTGCGCGGCGTGGTCCTGATCGGTCATGGCGCCACCTCGGTCGAGGCTGTTAAAAACGGTACGCTCGCGGCGGCCGAAGCCGTGCGCGCCGGACTGGTCGAGAACGTCGCCAACTCTATGGATGGTATCGTTTTATAAGAGCGAGTTAGAGCGCTGTTATGTGCTTCGCGGTGCACGCCGTGGGGTAGAATCAGAACCGTGTCTTGGTACCGCCCGGGCGGTACCATTCTTTTGGTATTCATGCACTATGAGAGGAAGCGCTATGGACCGCTCCGAAATCTTCGACAAGATCGCCGAGGTCGCTGCTGACGTTCTGGGCGTCGATGTTGCCGAAATTAGCGAGGAGACCACCTTTGACGACCTCGATGCCAACTCGCTCGAGCGCCTGCAGCTGGTTACGGCTATCGAGGACGAGTTCAACCTCGAGATCGATGACGAGACCCTGCTCTCGCTCAACTCTGTCGCCGACGCCGTCGACGCTATCGAAGCTGCCAAGGAGGCCTAAGTCTTGGCTTTATCCGACCGACTTACGCGCGCCCAGGAAATCCTGGGCCATGAGTTCAATAATAAGGTGCTGCTGCGCGCGGCACTCACGCATCCCTCGGCAGTCGAGGGCCAGCCGGTTTCTGCCAGCTATGAGCGCCTTGAGTTCTTGGGCGATTCCATTTTGGGCGCTGTGGTCGCACGCTCCCTGTTTGAGTCCTATCCGGAGTTTGACGAGGGCAAGCTCACGCGCCTGAAGGTGTCGCTTGTCTCGGGTGCTACGCTGTCCGAGGTTTCTCACGAGCTGGGCATCGACGACATCATCATCTTTGGTGCCTCCGAGACCGGTACCGGTGCGCGCGGCCTGCATTCGGCCCTCGAGAACGTCTACGAGTCGCTCGTGGGAGCGCTGTACCTGGATGCCGGCTGGGATGCCGCGGCGGAGTTCATTCACCGTACGCTTAAGCCGCATTTGGCTTCCGAGCGTGCCGAGCATCCTGCGAACCCCAAGTCGTTTTTGCAGGAGTGTGTGCAAGCCGACGGTCACGAGCCCCCGGCGTACAAGCTCGTTGGCTCCGAGGGCCCGGCGCATGCGCCCACCTTTACCGCCGTGGTGTTGATCGATGGTATTCGTCAGGGTCGCGGCTCCGGCTCCTCAAAGAAGGAAGCCGAGGGAGCCGCCGCGCTCGAAGCGCTCGACCGCATGGGTTACACCACCAACGGCGTGATTCTGAACAAGAAGCACGTGTAAGCGAGGAACCGTGTATCTCAAGTCCCTCACGCTCAAAGGGTTCAAGTCGTTTGCCGACCGCGCCCATATGACGTTTGAGCCGGGCCTGACCGTCATCGTCGGTCCCAACGGCTCGGGAAAATCGAACATCTCTGACTCCATCCTGTGGGTTCTGGGCGAGCAGAGCGCCAAGCAGCTGCGCGGCCAGGCCATGGAGGATGTCATCTTCTCGGGCTCGTCGGCTCGCAAGCCGGTGGGTGTCGCCGAGGTCACGCTGGTGCTCGATAACTCGGACCATATGCTGCCCGTCGATTTTGACGAGGTTGCCATCACCCGTCGTATGTATCGCTCGGGCGAAAGCGAGTACCTTATCAACTCGAGTCCGTGCCGCCTGATGGACATTCAGGACATCCTGCACGATTCGGGCCTGGGCAAGGATACGCATTCAATCATCAGCCAGGGCAAGCTCGACGCCATTTTGCAGAGCCGCCCCGAGGAGCGTCGCGCCCTCATCGAGGAGGCCGCCGGCATCTCCAAGCACAAGCGCCGCAAGGAGCGCGCGCTCAAAAAGATTAAGTCGATGGACGAGCACCTGACGCGTGCCCGCGACATCAATAAGGAAATCGCCCGTCAGCTGCGACCGCTGGAGCGTCAGGTCGATCGCGCACGCAAGTACAAAGAGCTGTCCTCTCGCGCGAACGAGCTTACGCAGATGCTGGCCGTCGACGAGCTGCGTTCGCTGCAGTCGCAGTGGAACGATCTGGAGAGCCGCTCCAAGGAAGGTGCCGCCGAGCTGGAGCTTGCGCAGTACCGCATGGGCGAAAAGGAGCGCGAGCTCGAGAAGCTCCAGGTTATGCTCGAGGAAAAAGGCTTGTTTGTGGGCGACCTGGGCGAGCAGCGCCGCCATATGCAAGATGTGGTCGGCCGCATTAACTCCGACATGCGCCTGCTCGAGGAAAAGGGTCACAACATGGTGTCGCGCCTGTCTGATATGCGCGGGCAGATTTCGACCTCCGAGCATCAGCGTCGTCGCGTGGTCGAGGAGCTTGAGGACGCGCGTGCGCAGCTTGAGGAAGTGACCGGTGCGCATATGCAGGCCCAGGAGGACGTTGACGCCGCTGGTCCTGCCGCCGCTGAGCTCCACGAGCGGCGCGTGGCGCTCGACAATCAGATTTCGCAGCTTACGCGTGAGCATCGCGATGTTCAGCGCGTAGCCGATAACGCCGCGCTCGAGCTCGCCAAGGTGAAGGACTCGCTGAGCAATGCCGAGGTCGAGGACAACATGTATGCCTCGCGCCTGGAGCAGATTGACGAGCAGCTCGAGGAGGTCATGGCCTCGCTCGAGAGCCGTCGTGACCGCGCCGAGGAGCTTGAAGGCGCTCTTGAGGAAGCGCGCCAGGCCCAGGCCGATGCGCGTGAGGCCACCGAGGTCGCCCGTGCAGCCCTGAAGGACTTGCGTAATCGTGAGAGTGAGGCGCGCAACAAGCTGTCCGAGGTGCGCTCGGAGCTTGCCAGCCAAAAGAAACTCGATGCCCGCATGGCCGACAGCTCGCCGCTCGTGAGCCGTCTGGTGGGTGCGCTGGGCGACGATGTCTTGGGTCGTCTGGACGTGCTGGAGGCCCCGCGCGAGCTTGAGGGCCTGGTTGAGCAATTGCTCGCCGGCGATATCGATGCGCTGCTGTTTGATGACGCCGCCACGCTTGAGCGTGCCGGTCGTGCGGCTCTGGACCAAAAGAAGGCCTCGGGCGAGGCATTGCTGGTGGCGCGCGGCGTGAGCGGCTCTACCGCCGCTGAGGGCGCTGCCGGTACCCGCCTGGTTGATCGTCTGTCCGTGCGCGCAGGCTACGGACCCGTCGTCGAGGCGCTGCTCGGCGGCTATTACGTGGTCGATGACTTGGCTGCCGCGCTGGCTGCGCCTGTCGTTGACGGTGTGACCTATGTGACTCCCGATGGCGCCCGCGTAAGCTGTGGCGGCCTGGTGCGTGTGGGCCTCGATGCCGGCGAGGCGTCGGGTGCTCTGGAGCGTAAGCGTCGCATTCGCGAGCTGGAGGGGCTTGAGCCCGATCTGGCTGCCGTGTTTGAGCATGTGTCGGATCAGGTCGTCGAGGCCAACGTTGCCGTCGAGGAGGCCCGTGCCGCCGAGGGCGATGCCGCCGGTGAGATCGCCCGTCTTGAGGGCGAGCGCCGCTCGCTGCTCTCCGAGATCGGCCGCTTGGAGCAAAGCGCCAACAATGCCGAGGTCGAGCGCGTGCGCATCTCCAAGCGCCGCGAGCAGGCTGCCGAGGCCGTTCGTGCCGCGCGCCCGCGCGTTGACGAGCTCACCCGTTCGCGTGACGAGGCGCGTGCACAGGCAAGCGACCTGGGTCTCCAGATTGCCGAGGCCAACGATGAGCTCGATCGCGTTCGCCGTGACGATTCCGAGGCCGCCGGTAAGCTCGCCGATGCCAAGGTGCGCCTGGCCCAGACGAGCGAGCGCCTGCGTTCGCTGAAGGGCCGCGTGCCCGACCTTGAGCATCGTCTTGAGGGCATCGACCGTCGTATCCGCGGAACACGCCAGGCTTCGCGCTCGCTCGAGCTGCTGCGCCTGCGCGTCGACCCCATGCACGAACGCTATTCTGCCCTGTTGGAACGCGCGTCGGATTGGGCAGCGCGCCTGCGTGACCAGGCCTCTCTGGAGGAGGCGGACTCCGCTTCGCTCAAGAAGACCATCGAGGATGCCAAGGCAGAGGTTGCCCGCGCTAAGGAGCGAGTCGATACCGCCTCCGCCGCGCAAAACGAGTTCAAGGTCGCGCGTGGCAAGCTCGAGGTGCAGGTCGAGGCTGCCATCAAGGCCATTACCGCCGATGGCACTACGGTACTCGAGGAAGCGCTCATGCTTCCGGCGCCCACGGACCGCGATGCCGCCGAGCGCGAGCTCAACCAGCTCGTGCGCCAGATCAACAACCTTGGTCCCGTTAACCAAGTTGCCATGGAGGAGTACGAGCAGCTTAAGCGCCGCGCCGACTACATCGAGGAGCAGCTGGCCGATCTGGAGAGCGCGCGCAAGGCGCTCACCAAGATAACCGTGGCTATCGACCGCAAGATGCGTAAGGCCTTCCTAGTTACCTTTGAGAAGGTCGATGCGAACTTCCGCGAGATCTTCGCCATGCTCTTCCCGGGCGGTCAGGCGCATCTGGAGATGACCGATCCCGAGCATCCTGCCGAGACGGGTATCGAGGTCGTGGCGCAACCGCGCGGCAAGCGCATCACCAAGATGATGCTCATGTCGGGCGGCGAGAAGAGCCTGACGGCGCTCGCCCTGCTCTTTGCCGTGTACCGCACGCGCACGGTGCCGTTCTATGTGCTGGACGAGGTCGAGGCGGCGCTTGATGACGCCAACCTGTCCAAGCTCATCGGCGCGCTCGATGTGTTGCGTTCCGATACGCAGCTCTTGGTCATTTCGCATCAGCGCCGTACTATGGAGGACGCTGACGTCCTCTATGGCGTCTCGATGCAAGCCGACGGCGTCAGTCGCGTCGTCTCGCAAAAACTCGATCGCGAAACCGGAAAGGTCGTGAATGCATAATGGGATTCTTTGACGCTCTCTCGCGCGGACTTGAGCGCAGTCGCGAGGCCCTCAACGAGGTCTTTTACTTTGGCGGCGAGGTCGACGAGGATTTTTGGGAGGACCTGGAGGACACCCTCGTCATGGGTGACATGGGCGCCGAGGTCGCCATCAAGGTCTCCGATGACCTGCGCGATGCCGCGGCCAAGAAGAACCTCAAGACCGCCCCGCAACTCCGTCGCGCCCTGGCCGAGCAGCTTGAGCAGCACTTTGTGCCCATCGAGCGAGATCCGTTCTCCGATACGCCGAGCTGCGTGCTGTTTGTGGGCATTAACGGTGCCGGCAAGACCACGACGGTCGGTAAGATCGCGAGCGCCATGGCCGCCCGCGGCAAGAACGTCGTGATCGGTTCGGCCGATACCTTCCGCGCTGCCGCTATCGAGCAGCTCGATGTGTGGGGTCAGCGCGCTGGCGTCCCCGTCATCAAGCGCGACCGCGGCTCCGACCCGGCAAGTGTTTGCTACGACGTGCTCGACGAGGCCGACAAGC
This sequence comes from uncultured Collinsella sp., assembly GCA_905204735.1. GTDB lineage: Bacteria > Actinomycetota > Coriobacteriia > Coriobacteriales > Coriobacteriaceae > Collinsella. Next base: position 13,266 of record CAJLAV010000003.1, read on the forward strand.
GCGGCAGCGACCTGGTGCTCATCGATACCGCCGGTCGTCTGCACACGAGCCCCGAGCTCATGCGCGAGCTTGCCAAGGTGGTCAATGTGACCCGTAAGCGCGCCGCCAATATGGCCACCGGCCCCATGCCCGTCTATGTCGTGCTTGTGATCGATGCCGCAACGGGCCAAAACGGCCTCAACCAGGCGCTCGAGTTTAACGAGGCGCTTGGCCTGGACGGTATTATCATGACAAAGCTCGACGGCACGGCAAAAGGCGGTATCGCCATGGCCGTGGCCGAGAAGCTCAAGCTCCCGATCCTGCGCGTGGGCGTGGGCGAGCAGGTCGATGACCTGCAGGAGTTCAATGCCAAAGATTTCTGCCGTGCCCTGGTGGGCGAGTCCAATTAAGGAGTGACTAGTGTTTGATTCTCTGAGCGATCGCCTCAACGACACATTTGACCGCCTGCGCGGCAAGGGTAAACTGACCGAGGCCGATATCACCTCGGCCATGCGCGACATTCGCATGGCGCTGCTCGAGGCCGACGTCAACTTTAAGGTCGTCAAGGAGTTTGTCGCCAAGACCAAGGAGCGCTGCATGACCGCCGAGGTCATGGAGTCGCTGTCGCCGGCGCAAAACGTCGTCAAGATTGTGCTCGACGAGCTCACCGAGATGCTCGGCTCCACCGAGAGCAAGCTCGTCTTTAGTAACCGTATTCCCAACGTCATCATGCTCGTGGGCCTCCAGGGCTCCGGTAAGACCACGGCGGCCGTAAAGCTGGCCTACCTGCTCAAGAAGCAGGGCCGCTCGCCGCTGCTCGCCGCGTGCGACGTCTACCGTCCCGCCGCTGCCGACCAGCTTGCCACGCTCGGTGGCGAGATCGGCGTTCCGGTCTTCCGCGGTGACGGCGAGCACCCGGTCGATATCGCCAAGGGCGCCATCCAGGAGGCTGTCGACCACCTGCGCGACGTGGTCATCGTCGATACCGCCGGTCGTCTGCAGATCGACGAGCAGATGATGCAGGAGGCCGTGGACATCAAGAAGGCCGTCAAGCCCGATCAGGTGCTGATGGTCGTCGATGCCATGACCGGCCAGGATATTGTCAACGTCGTCTCGACCTTCGCCGAGCGCACCGACTTTGACGGCGTGATCATCTCCAAGCTCGACGGCGACGCCCGTGGTGGCGGCGCGCTTTCCGTGCGCCAGGTGACCGGCAAGCCTATCAAGTTCGTGAGCATGGGCGAGAAGCCCGATTCGCTGGAGCCGTTCTATCCCGACCGAATGGCCAAGCGAATTTTGGGCATGGGCGATGTCGTCGGCATCATCGAGAAGGCCCAGGAGGCGGCCGACGCCGAGCAGCTCGAGGCTGCCGAGCGTATGCTGCGCGAGGGCTTTACCATGAACGACATGCTCGACCAGATGAAGGCCGTCAAGAAGATGGGCGGCATGAAGGGCATTCTGGGCATGCTTCCCGGTGGTCAGCGCGCGCTCAACCAGATGGGCGGCAACCTGGACGAGGGCATCTTTGACAAGAACGAGGCCATCATCATGTCGATGACCAAGGAGGAGCGCCTGCGTCCCTCTATCATCAACGGACAGCGTCGCGCGCGTATCGCCAAGGGCGCCGGCGTGACCCCCACCGAGGTCAATAGCCTTATGAAGCAGTGGGGCGAGATGAACAAGATGATGGGCCGCATGCGCACGATGGCCAATCAGGCGCAGGCCGGCGGCAAGAAGGGCAAAAAGGGCAAGAAGGGCAAAAAGATGCGCATGCCCAATATCCCCGGTCTGGACGCTATGGGTCTGGGCGGCATGGGTGGCCTGGGTACGGGCGGTCCCAAGTCAGATATGGAGCTGCTGCGCCAGATGGAAGCGCAGATGCGCAATAAGAAGTAACGGCTTGATTGAGTCGACAATGGCGAAGGCCGCCTGGATGGTGTTCCAGGCGGCCTTCGCCATTCGTTCACAGGTTGTCGCAAACGTGGAAGCGTGTTGACGCCGCGGTGCTTGCTACTAGTGGCAGCTGCAGCCCTCATGTCCGTCGTGGTCGTGATGGCCGTGGCAGCCGCAGGACTCGCCATGCTCATGGGTGTGCTCGTGGTCATGACCATGGCAGTCGCAGGTGGCCTCGCCGGTCTGAGCGAGCGTGCCTGCAATGAGGGCCTCGACGCAGGCGTCGCAGCTGCCCTGGGCGCCCGCATAGACCGTGATGCCGGCCTGGGTGAGCGCGTTGATGGCGCCGCCGCCGATACCGCCGCAGATGAGCGTGTCAACGCCACCGTTGGTAAGTAGGCCCACCAATGCGCCGTGACCGGTGCCGCCGGTGCCTACGACCTGCTCGTTTAGCACCTTGCCATCCTGGATGTCGTAGATCTTGAACTGTTCGCTGCGGCCAAAGTGCATAAAGATGTTGCCGTTGTCGTACGTCGTTGCCACCCTCATGGTGCCGACCTCCTTTGCTGGCCATGCGGCCGTTGTCGTGGTGATGGGGGAGTATGCGATATTGCCGCCCTCGATACTGAGCGCTCGCCCGTTGACCAGCGCGTTTGCCACCTTACGATGCGCTCGGCTGCAAATAGCCGCCACCGTGGCGCGCGCGATGCCCATCTGCTGTGCGACTGCCTCTTGGTTAAGGCCTTCCAGGTCGCACAGGCGCAGCACCTCGAGTTCGTCGATCGTCATGTCGATGGCGTCTCCACTGGCAAGGCCGTCGGGGGTAAAGCCGCGATATTCGGGGATGATCCCAACGCGGCGTAATTTTTCTCGTCTTCCTGCCATGCACTCTCCAAATCTGACATATGTCAACAATAGAATAGCGAACGTGCGGATTTGCGCAAGTAATTCCTGGCATATGTCAGAAAATGAGGGGTTATGTTTGGGCTGTGGGGCCGCGTGCTCCTGGGCTACAATAAAAATCGCTTATAGACGACTGACAGGAGGGTCAATGAGCAAGGCTGATCAACAGTTTGTAGCCATGTGCCGCGACATTCTGGACCATGGCACCACCACCGAGGGCCAAAAGGTCCGTCCGGTGTGGGAGGACGGCACCCCTGCCTATACCATTAAAAATTTTGGCGTTACGGCGCGCTACGACCTGCGCGAGGAGTTCCCTGCGCTCACCCTGCGCCGCACGGCCCTCAAATCTGCCATGGACGAGATCCTGTGGATATATCAGAAGAAGTCCAATAACGTGCATGACCTCAACAGCCATATTTGGGATGAGTGGGCTGACGAGACCGGCTCTATCGGCAAGGCCTACGGGTACCAGATTGGCCAGAAGAGCCACTATGCCGAGGGCGATTTCGACCAGATGGACCGTGTGCTGTACGACCTTAAGCACACGCCGTACAGCCGCCGCATTATGACGAACACCTATGTGTTTAGCGACCTGTCCGAGATGCACCTGTACCCGTGCGCGTACAGCGTGACCTATAACGTCACGCAGCGCCCGCAGGACGATAAGCCTACACTCAATATGATTCTCAACCAGCGCAGCCAGGACATTTTGGCCGCGAACAACTGGAACGTGTGCCAGTACGCCATTTTGCTGATGATGGTCGCGCAGTCGGTCGATATGATTCCCGGCGAGCTGCTGCATGTGATCGCCGACGCCCATATCTACGACCGTCATGTCGATATCGTCCGCGAGCTTATCGAGCGTCCGCAGTTTGCGGCGCCTAAGGTAACGCTTAACCCCGACGTGCACGATTTCTATGCGTTTACGACCGACGACCTGATCGTGGAGGGCTATGAGCACGGCCCGCAGGTCAAGAACATTCCCATTGCGGTGTAGGTGGTGCTCATGACGTGTAAGCTATCTGCTATCGTTGCCGTGTGTGACGATTGGGGCATTGGGTGCGAGGGCGACATGGTGGTGTCCAATCGCGCCGACATGCGCCATTTTGTGGCCTGCACCAAGGGCTGCCCGGTCATCATGGGGCGCAAGACGCTGCTGAGTTTTCCCGGTGGGCGTCCACTCATGAACCGTCGCAATATCGTGCTTACCCGCGACGAGGATTTTGCTGTCGAGGGCGTCGACGTGGTGCATAGCATCGACGAGGCGCTCGCCGCGGTTGCCGATGAGCCCGTTGCTTGGGTGATCGGTGGCGGCGAGGTGTATCGGCAGTTTTTGCCGTATTGCGCCGAGGCCGAGGTCACGCACGACCATTGCACTCATGCCGTGGACACGTACTTTCCCGATTTGGACGCCGATCCCGCGTGGGAGATTGCGTGGCGTGGCGGTGTTGCCACGATTGCCTCGGGCGAGGGCGACGAGGGTGTCGATTATGAGTTCGTGACGTATCGTCGCGTTGAGGCGTAAATCGCCTGGCGTGAACGGTATTATCGGGTTGATTGAATGTATGGGGCGGCGCTTAGCGTCGCCTCGTTTGGTATAGATGTGCTGTAAAGAAGGGTGCGGGCAGGCTGCTATGACTGATGCCGTTGAGGTTCTGCGAATTGATTCGCTCGAGGACGAGCGGCTCGATGCCTACGTGCGACTGACCGAGCGTGAGCTGCGCTGCGTGCTAGAGCCGCAAAAGGGCATCTTTATCGCCGAGAGTGCCAAGGTTATTGAGCGCGCGGTGCGTGCCGGATACGAGCCGGTGAGCTTTCTTTTGGGCGAACGCTGGCTCGACCAGATGATGCCGCTGTTTGACCAGCTTGTCGTGCGCGAGGGCGCAGGTCCGGTTCCTGTGTTCGTGGCTTCCATGGAACTCATGGAGCAGCTGACGGGCTTTAACGTGACGCGCGGTGCGCTCGCGGCGTTTCGTCGCCCGCGGCAGATTCCGGTTGATGAGTTCTTGGGTGGCGTCGTCGAGGCGGCGGGGGAGCGCCCGGTGCGCGTGTGCGTGCTCGAGGGTATTGTCGACCACACGAACGTGGGTGCGATTTTCCGCTCGGCCGCCGCGCTCAATGTCGACGGTATTTTGGTCAGTCCGACGTGCTGCGACCCGCTGTACCGTCGCTCGGCCCGCGTGAGCATGGGCACGGTGTTTCAGGTGCCGTGGACGCGTATTGGCAGCGAGGCTCGTGTGTGGCCGCACGATGGCCTGGCGGCACTGCACGAAGCCGGTTTTTCGTGCGCTGCGATGGCGCTGACGGACGACTCCGTTTCGCTGGACGATCCTGCGCTGCAGGAGGTTGATCGCCTGGCGATCTTTATGGGCACCGAGGGTGCCGGCTTGGGCGCCAAGACCATCGCGGGCTGCGACCGGGCCGTGCGCATTCCGATGGCGCACGGGGTCGATTCACTCAACGTTGCCGCGGCGAGCGCCGTCGCCTTTTGGCAGCTGTGCCCGCACGTGAGCAACGAGTATCACTACCAGCCGGGGCTGTATCACTAGGCAGATAGTTTGCACCGGGCTCTGACTCGGGGTGTTTCGGTCGACGTCGGTCGGTGCTAAGCTGCTATTAGCTTAGGTCTTTAATTACTGTTTTGTCGGTTGACGTACGCTTTTGGGGAGGGCGTGTGGCTAAGAAATCTACTGCTATCGATGTAACGCAGGGTGTTATTTGGCAGCAGCTGCTTTCGCTGTGCGTTCCCATCTTTTTTAGTTCGTTTTTTCAGCAGGCCTACACGCTTATCGGTACCTATATCGTCGGTCAGTTTGGCGGCAAGCTCGCGCTAGGTGGCATTCAAGCTACGATGGTGCTCACCGAGCTCTGCATTGGCTTTTGCGTTGGCGTCGGCGCCGGCTGCGCGGTCATTACCGGTCAGTATTTTGGTCAGCACGATGATGAGCGACTGAGCCGTTCGGTCCATACGGCCATGACGCTCGCGCTGGTGGGCGGTATCGTTTTCTCGATTCTTGGCATAGTGTTCGTTGAGCCCATGCTGGTACTTATGAACACTCCGCATGAACTTTTGGCCGAGGGCGTGGCCTATGCTCGTTGCTATTTTGCCGCCATGGTTGCGGCGCTGCTGCTCAATATGGGAACGGCACTGCTGCGTGCCGTGGGCGACACGCGCGGCCCCGCTGTGATCATTGCCTCTGGCTGCCTGGTTAACGTGGTGCTGGATATCATCTTTGTCGCTGTGTTGCATATGGAGGCGCTGGGCTGCGGCATCGCAGTGGCGCTGACCATTTGCTCCAATGCAACGATGATCGTGTTGCGCATGATGCGCGCTCCGGGCGCATGGCGTCTTTCGCTGTCTAAGCTCGGCATCGATCGCGGTATTTGCAAGAGTATGATCTCGTGTGGTCTGCCACTCGGTTTTCAATCGGCTGCCTATTCGATCTCGAACGTGCTGATCCAGGTGTCGGTTAATTCGTTTGGCGCCGATGTCACGACTGCTTGGGGTCTATCTGGGCGCCTGGATGGCATTATCTGGATGGTGACCGAGGCGCTCGGCGTATCGATCACTACGTTCTCGGCGCAGAACTTTGGCGCGCGCAATTACGAGCGCATGCGCAAGGGATATCACACGTCGCTCGTGCTTTCGTTTATGCTCATTGGTGGCCTGTCTGCCGTACTCCTGGTGTTCTCGGGTCCTCTGTCGCGTTTGTTTGTCGACGATGCTTCGATTTCGGCGTACACCACGACGATTCTTCATTTCATCGCGCCGTTCTACGCGATCTTCTCGATTATCGAGAACGCGTCGGGCTCCATTCGCGGCGCTGGCGTGAGTCTGCAGCCTATGATGCTCACCATCTTTGGCACCGTCGTACTCAGAGTGATTTGGGTGTTTGCGATCATGCCCTTCGATCCGTCGCTCGAGCATCTACTGCTGGTCTACCCCGTAACCTGGCTCATCACCGCAACCATGTTCACCATCTACCACCACAGCGGCAACTGGCTAGGTCGCGCCACCGCCTAGCTCATCCGTCGGATACCCCTGATAAGTTGCGGTGAAATAGTTCCTGAAAAGCCCTTGCGGACCGTCAAACAAGTACTATTCCACCGCAACTTCCTTATGAGCTGTAGGTGTTGGCGGAAAACGAATCAATTAGTATTCGATGCCTTGGCGGGCTAGGAGGCCTTCGTCGAAGTAGTGTTTGATGGGACGCATTTCGGTGACTAAGTCCGCGAGGTCGGCCAACGGCAGCAGCCCGCGGCCGGTGAGCACGAGTTCCGTGGTGGCGGGCTTTATCGCAATCAGTTCCTCGACATCCTCTCGCGCCCCAAAGCAGCCTTCGTCTTGCCCTTGCCGTCGCCTGTATAGATTTGAACCATGCCGACTTACAGTGATGCCATCTCTGTCCTTTCGTGCCCGGCGTCGGTTTATCGTCGCTCGGGTTGGGTATTCTAGAAACCATTATCAACCCCAGTAGATGGAGTTCAAGCAGATGGAGATGGATGACAACAAGCGTAGACGGAATATGATCCTCTACGTGCTCATCGCCTTCGTCGTCTACCTCGTGCTCTCGACCGTTCTGTTCCCCAACATCGGTCACACGCAGCAGATTACGAAGACCGATTACTCGACGTTTGTCAAAGCGCTCGATAAGAAGAGTGTCGACAAGGTCGAGTACAACACGGACGATTACTCGATTTATTACACCAAGAAGGGCGAGGACGAGAACATCGCCTATAAGACGACCGGTGTGCCGAACGATGCGGGCTTTACCGATCGCGTGCTTGAGTCTGGCGCTTCGCTGGAGTCGGTCGTTCCCGATAAAAACTCGGGTTTGATGACCTACTACCTGCTTACGCTCATCCTTCCCATGGCGATTTTCTTCCTGATTGGCTGGTGGCTCAACCGCCGCATGAAGAAGGCCATGGGTGATGACGGTCCTTCGATGAACTTTGGCGGCGGTGGCTTTGGCGGCGGTGGACTGGGCAAGTCCGGCGCGCGCGTGATCGCCTCCAAGGACGTGGGCGTGACCTTTAAGGATGTCGCCGGCCAGGAAGAGGCCAAGGAGTCCCTCAAGGAGGTCGTCGACTTTCTGGAGAAGCCCCAGCGCTACGAGGAGATTGGCGCCAAGCTGCCGCGCGGTGCTCTCCTTGTTGGCCCTCCGGGTACCGGTAAGACCCTGCTTGCCAAGGCTGTTGCCGGCGAGGCGGGCGTTCCGTTCTTTAGCATTTCGGGCTCTGAGTTCGTTGAGATGTTTGTCGGTCGCGGCGCTGCTAAGGTTCGTGACCTGTTTAAGCAGGCCAAGGAAAAGGCGCCGTGTATCGTCTTTATCGATGAGATCGATACCATCGGTAAGAAGCGCGACGGCGGCGGCTTTAGCGGCAACGACGAGCGCGAGCAGACGCTCAATCAGTTGCTGACCGAGATGGATGGATTCGACAACCACAAGGGTATCGTTGTCCTTGCCGCAACAAACCGCCCCGACAGTCTCGATCCGGCGCTGCTGCGCCCCGGTCGTTTTGACCGCCGCATCCCCGTCGAGTTGCCCGATCTGACCGGCCGTAAGAACATCCTCGAGCTCCACGCCAAGAGCGTGAAGACCCAACCGCCGATCGATCTGACCGCGATTGCCCGCGCCACGCCCGGTGCCTCGGGCGCCGACCTGGCCAATATCATCAACGAGGGCGCCCTGCGCGCCGTCCGCGAGGGTCGCAAGCGTGCAACCCAGGACGACTTCGAGGAGTCGGTGGAGGTCGTCATTGCCGGCCAACAGCGTAAGTCCACGGTGCTTTCCGACCACGAGAAGCAGGTCGTTTCCTACCACGAGATCGGCCATGCCATCGTCGCTGCCCGCCAAAAGGGTTCCGCGCCGGTTACCAAGATCACCATCGTGCCGCGCACGAGCGGTGCTCTTGGCTATACCATGCAGGTCGAGGAGGACGAGCGCTTCCTGACCACGCGCCAGGAGGTCTTGGACAAGCTTGCCGTCTACTGCGGCGGCCGTGCGGCCGAGGAACTCATCTTTGGCGAGATGACGACCGGTGCCGCCAACGATATCGAACAGGCCACCAAGCTCGCCCGCAACATGGTGACGCGCTTTGGTATGTCCGACGAGTTTGGCATGATGGCGCTCGGTACCGTGCAGAATGCGTACCTCAACCAGGACACATCGCTTACCTGCGCTCCCGGTACGGCCGAGCGCGTGGACGCGATTGTCGCTAAGCTGATCGAGGACGCGCACGATCGCGCCCTGCAGATCCTCAAGGAGAACAAGTTTAAGCTCCATGAGCTGGCTCGTTATCTGTACAAGAAGGAGACCATTACGGGTGAGGAGTTCATGAACCTCCTCACGCGCGAGAATCCGCTGATGCCCAAGCAGCAGTAAAGCCGCGGCCGAGCCAGTAAACGCCGACGCCCCATTTGAGCAGCTTACTCAAATGGGGCGTTTTGCTTGAGAGGGATGGAAATGAAGATCGTGGTGAGTGCCTGTTTGATGGGCGAGAGCTGCAAGTATAATGGGCTCGACAACTATCATCGCGAGTTGGTCGAGGCCTGCGAGCGTACAGGGACCGAGGTCCTCTTGGTGTGCCCTGAGGTCTTTGGGGGCCTGCCCACGCCGCGCAAGCCGTCCGAGATTGTGAACGGCGAGGTCTGTACCTGCGAGGGCGTGTCCGTTGACCTGGAATTTCGCCTAGGCGCCCAACGTGCGCTCGACATGTGCGAGCAGGCGGGTGGGCCGGAAGAGATCGCCGCGTGCATCCTGCAGGACCGTAGTCCCTCGTGCGGCGCGAGCCTCATCTACGACGGAACATTCAGTGGCACCCTCACGGCGGGCAACGGCGTCTTCGTTGATTTACTGCTCCGCCACGGTTATCGCGTGATCCCGGCTAGCGAGTTCGACCCCAGCATGCTGGAGCAATAAAAAACCACCACAAAGGTACTGCTCCCTTGTGGTGGTTTTGGGTTAGAGCTAGAGGGTGTGGCCGTAGGCGTTGGCAGCCTTGATGGCGGCGGCGATTTTTTCGTCGGTGAAGGGCTCGGGGTTTCCCTGCTTCCACTCGTTGGTTGCGTGCGCGTATTCGCACAGGGCCGGGATATCTGCCTCGGTAAGGCCAACCTGCTCAAGCGTTACGGGCAGCCCCATCTGCTTGTTAAAGGCGGCGTAGCGCTCAAGGTTCTCGGTATCGCCCGTATAGGCAAACAGTACCAGCACGCCCAGGCTCACGACCTCGCCATGCAGGTAGGTGCCCTCACGCGGAATGCTGCAGGTGGCGTTGTAGAACGCGTGCGCCACGCTCGAGTTGTAGTAATAATCGTTCTGGTTGGTCAGGTTCGAGACATAGCCCGTGTTGACAACGATGTCGAGCGCGATCTGCTTGACGGCCTCGCTCGACAGATTCTGGCGCACATCCTCAAGACCCTGCACACCATAGGTAAACAGCGGCTCGGAGCAGGTGTGGGCGAGTGCCAGGCCAAGACCGGCGGTGTGCTCTAGGTTGCCGGCGCTCGTGGCGTATTCGACCTCGGGCTGCTTAGACAGGGCATCGCCCACGCCGGCCCAGAAGTACTCTGCCGGTGCCTCGGCGATGATCTTGGGGTTGATGAAGATGTGCGCGGGTCGGTTGGGGTACGAATAGCCCTCGAGCGAGCCGTCGTCGTTGTACACGACGGCAATGGCGGTCGCGGCGGAGCAGTTGGAACAGGTCGTCGGGACAGTGAAGACGATCTTCTTGAGCTCGATGGCCGCCGTCTTGACGGTGTCGAGCGCCTTTCCGCCGCCGCAGGCGATAAGAACATCAGCCTCCTGGCAGGCAGGGGAGTTCACGACCTTGGCGATATTGGCACGCGTACTGTTGGTGCCGTAGACGCGCGTCTCGAGAATTTCGACGTCGGTACCCGCCAGCGCAGCTCCGATACCGGGAAGTGCTGCGGCCAGTGCCCGCTTGCCACCGATGATCGCGACCTTCTTCGCGCCGTACTCGGCCAGCGCGCCGGGCAGCTCGTCAAAGCAATCCTCGCCAACGGTGTAGTCGCTCATTCCAATGGTTCGCATAGCAACCTTCTTTCGTTCGATAAAGTGCTTTCAGGTATTTTGCTCCAAGAGAAGGTCCACAGCCGCGAGAAATTTCGAACGTATAAAACCAGTGTTGAGGGTTTTTCGCCGGCGTTGAACGTGCTAGCATACTCCGCATAAGCGTTGATGGGGACGAGTAGTCGGCCGTCCGCATGCTACAGAGAGCGGGGAGCGCTGAGAACCCGTGCATGCGACCGATGAAAATCACCCCGGAGCTGCGGTCCCAACGGACGTGCCGCGCAGGTTCGTCTTAGTAGACATCGCCGAGATGGTCGTCGATACAGACCAGCCGAGTAACGGATGCGAGCGCGCGGCGACGCGAGCGAGGGCATCTAAGCTGGGTGGTTAAGCGAAGAGCTTTTACGGACAGACCGTCCGTTTTGTGGCGCTTCGTCCCAGCTTGTAGGGACGGGCGCTTTTTTGGTGCCCAGAGGGCGTGCGCGCCCATGACAAGAAAGGGGTACCGTGGCAAACGAGTACAAGCAGACGATGAATCTGCCCAAAACCGGATTTCCCATGCGTGCCGGTCTTTCCAAGTCCGAGCCAAAGCGACTCAAGGACTGGCAGGACAACAAGGTCTACGAGCAAGTTCTAAAGAAGAACGAGGGTCACAAAAAGTTCGTGCTGCACGACGGCCCTCCGTACGCCAACGGCCCGATCCACATCGGCCACGCCATGAACAAGATCTCCAAGGACATGATCAACCGTTACTGGATGATGCAGGGCTATGAGGTTCCCTATGTTCCCGGTTGGGACTGCCACGGTCAGCCGATCGAGCATAAGGTCGAGGAGAAGCTCGGCACCGAGAAGTTCAACCAGACCCCCACGGCCAAGATCCGTGAGCTCTGCAACGAGTTCGCTGTCGAGAACATCGAGCTGCAGAAGGCCGGCTTCCGCCGTCTGGGCGTGCTCGGCGACTGGGACAACCCCTATCTGACGCTCTATCACCAGCACGATGCCGCCGACATCGAGGTCTTCAAGGCCATGTTCGATAAGGGCATGATTTATCGCGGCCACAAGCCGGTTCACTGGTGCAAGCACTGCCACACCGCGCTCGCCGAGGCCGAGATTGAGTACTCTGACGAGACGAGCCCCTCCATTTTCGTGCGCTTCGAGATGACCTCCAAGCCCGCCGGCCTCGAGAACTTCGACGGCCCGGTTGACTTTATCATTTGGACGACCACGCCGTGGACCATCCCCTCCGACCAGGCCGTTTCCCTTAAGCCCGGCGCCGCCTATGTCGCCGTTGAGCACGAGGGCCGTGCCGAGGTCATGCTCGAGGACCTGGCTCCCAAGTGCTGCGAGGAGTTTGGCTGGGAGTACACCCCGGTTATGGTCGACGGTAAGCCCTATGTGGTTCCCGCCGAGACCTTCCACCACATCCACTACAAGCAGCCGATCTTTGACGGTGTTGAGGGCGTGGCGTTGCTGGCCGATTACGTCGGTGTCGATGACGGTACCGGTATCGTCCACAACTCTCCCGGCCACGGCGTCGACGACTACTTCGCCTGCCTCAAGGAGGGCATCACCGACATTTGCATGCCGGTCGATGACGACGGCAAGTTCTACACCGGCGAGGAGTTTGGTACCGGTGGCCCCTTCAGCGGTATGGACACCGATGAGGCCAACCCGCACATCATCGAGTCCCTGCGCGAGCGTGGCACCCTGGTCCTCGAGAAGAAGATCACGCACAGCTATCCGCACTGCTGGCGCTGCAATCACCCGGTGCTCTTCCGTGCTACCGACCAGTGGTTTGTCTCGATGGACAAGACCGGTTTGCGCGAGCAGGCTGGCAAAGAGGTCCGCGAGAACGTCAAGTGGTATCCGGCCCACGCCGCCAACCGCATCGGCGCCATGGTCGAGCAGCGTCCCGACTGGTGCATCAGCCGTCAGCGCAACTGGGGCGTGCCTATCCCCAGCTACACCTGCGCCGACTGCGGCGAGAAGGTCATGAACGACGCTACGCTCGACGCAGTCATCAAGCTCTTCCACGAGAAGGGCTCCGACGCCTGGTTCACCGACGCTCCCGAGAGTTACCTGGGCGAGGCCTGCGTCTGCCCCAAGTGCGGCGGCCATCATCTCAAGGCAGATAAGGACATCCTCGACGTGTGGTGGGATTCCGGCGTCTCCTGGAAGGCCGTCTGCGAGTACCGTCCCGAGCTGGAGTATCCGGCGGATGTGTACCTCGAGGGCTCCGACCAGCACCGCGGTTGGTTCCAGAGCTCGCTGCTCACCTCGGTGGGTGCCAACGGCCATGCTCCGTACAAGGCGGTCGTCTCGCAGGGCTTCACGCTCGACGGTCAGGGCCGCAAGATGTCCAAGTCGCTCGGCAACGTCATCGACCCCAACAAGGTCTGCGACGAGATGGGCGCTGACATCATTCGCCTGTGGGTCGCCTCGGTCGACACCAGCTCCGACGTTTCCATCGACCACGAGATTCTCGCCCGTACGTCTGATGCCTACCGTCGTTTCCGCAACACGCTGCGCTTCTTGCTCTCCGAGCTCGAGGGTCAGTTTGAGCCCGAGACCGACGGCGTCGCCTTTGCCGACCTGTTGCCGCTCGACAAGCTCATGGTTGCCCGTCTGACACAGGTCCAGGCCGAGGTCGACGACGCTTACTCTTGCTACGAGTTCCCGCGCGCTTACCGTGCGCTCTACGACTTCGTGGTTACCGAGCTCTCCAACGTGTATCTCGACGCCCTGAAGGACCGTCTGTACTGTGAGAAGCCCGGCTCGCTCGAGCGCCGCAGCGCCCAGACCGTGCTGGCCGAGCTCTTCTCGATGCTCATGCGCGACCTTCAGCCGATCCTGTCCTACACCGTCGACGAGGCCATGGCATATGCGCCCGCCGGCTGCGTCGATCACCAGAAGTACGCCGCGCTGCTCGATTGGTACAAGTCGCCCATCACGGTCGACGAGGCCAATGAGTTTGAGGGCGTGCTCGAGGCTTCGCTCGAGCTCCGTAGCGCCGTGACCAAGGCCCTTGAGGATGCCCGTTCTGCCGGCACCTTCACTAAGAGCCAGCAGGTCCGCGTCAAGGCGGTCGTTCCCGCCGAGATGTACGCGCTGCTGACCGGTGATAAGGCCGTCGACCTGGCCGAGTTCTACATCGTCTCCGATGTTGAGCTGACCCAGGGCGAGGAACTCTCCGTTGCCATTGAAGCTGCCGAGGGCGAGTGCTGCGACCGTTGCTGGAACTACCGCACCACCGTTGGCGAGTACAACGGCCACGCTCATATCTGTAAGCGCTGCGCTGATGCGCTGTAGGTTACGGCGTTCGTAGAACGCCGTAACCTACCGACGCTGCAAACGCCCCTAAGCGGCAATCTGACGTTCAATCGTCGGTCGCGTACCAAAGTACGCTTCCCTCCTTTTTCACGTCACCTTGCTCGCTTAGGGACGTTTTCGCTGTTGGCGACGGTAATGCGGCGTTTCTATGGACCTAGTCGTTGGGGACGTTCTTAAACGACTAGTCAAACAAGAACGTCCCCAACGACTACCTGTGTCATATTCAAGCGGCATTCTGTTTTTCGGAATGTCGCTTTCGTTTTATGCTGATTATTTCGCTAGCGTTGGTGGATATGTCGTGCGTTCTGCGTGTGGCAATATAAGATGGTTAATTGCGTTAAACGCAATTCGATGTTCTTAGGGTAGGGGATTTCTTTGGGTCGTGGTGCGGATATGACGCCGCCTTTGCGTTGGCGGTTAGGTGTTGCTGGTGGGGTAGCGCTTGTTGTGCTGCTTGTTGACCAGCTGACCAAGCTTGCGGTTCGTGCCGTGGGCGATGCCCTGCATATGACCGTTATCCCCGGTGTGATTGACTTTCTGTTTGTTCGCAATATCGGAGCCGCTTTTAGTATGGGCGAGGGCCATGGCGTTGCGTTCGCCGTGCTGGCGCTTGCGGTCATTGTCGCCATTGCCGTGTACTTGCTGCGTGCGCCTCAGCTTGCTCGTCTTGAGGTTGTGGGCATGGCCATGGTCGCGGGCGGTGCTGTCGGCAACGCGATTGATCGCCTGGCCATGGGCTTTGTGACTGATTTTATTGCTGCTACCTTCATTGATTTCCCCGTCTTTAACGTGGCCGATATTGGCATTACGGTCGGTGTCGTGCTGGCTCTTATCGGTTACATGTTCTTGAGTCCCGCCGCTCGCGAGGTCGATGCGACCGCCGAGCTCAACGCCCGTGACGAGGCCCGCGCCAAGCGCAAAGCCAAGCAGCGTGGGGAGCGTGCCCGCAAGATTCGCGAAAGGAATGAGCGTTAATGGCCGACATCCATATTCTTGTTGCCGACGATTGCTCTGGCCAGCGTCTCGACGCCTTTCTGGGCGCCAACGACGGCTGCCCCACGCGCTCTGCCTGCGCGCATCTGATCGAGGGAGGCGCCGTTGCCGTCAACGGTGAGATTTGTCTCTCTAAAAAGTACGCCGTACGCGCCGGCGATCGCATCTCGGTCGACTTGCCCGAGCCGCACGACCCGACCGATGTGATTCCTGAGGCCATTCCCCTCGATATCCGCTACGAGGACGACTACCTTATCGTGCTCTCCAAGCAGCGGGGCCTGGTGTGCCATCCCGCCCATGGCCACGAGAGCGGCACCCTTGCGAACGCTCTGGTCTACCACTGTGGCATCGACCATCTTGGTACCGTGCAGGGTGAGGACCGCCCTGGGATCGTGCATCGTTTGGATCGCGATACCTCGGGTCTCATGCTTGCGGCAAAGGACGACGACACGCAGCGCGCGCTTCAAAATCTCATTCGCACGCGTACGCTCGACCGCCGCTATATCACGCTTGTCCACGGGCACATCGCCATGGACGAGGGCACCATCAATACCGGTATCGCCCGTTCTATGCGCGACCGCGTCAAGATGGCGGTTTCGGACGACCCCTTTTCCCGTCAGGCCATTACGACCTTTAAAGTCCTCGAGCGCTTTGATTCCACGCGCTTTGACGATGGTTATACGCTCGTTGAGTGCCATCTGTTTACCGGTCGCACGCACCAGATTCGCGTGCATATGCGTCATATCAACCACGCCTGCGTGGGCGATCCACTCTACGGCAAGTGCGATGCGCGCGCCGACCAGGGCCTGACCAGGCAGTTCCTTCATTCCTGGCGCGTGGCGTTCGACCATCCCGTGACGGGGGAGCGCATTGAGTGCCGCGACGAGTTGCCGTGGGATCTCGCTGCGGTTCTCGACGATCTGGCTCCGCGCTCGCTCGGTCGCACGGCCGTTGGAGATGAAATCGTTCCGCAGCTCGGTCTTCTCGAAGCCTAGCCAGTATTAGGTGGTTTCTTGAACTCGGTAAGCCTGCGGTAAGATATACGGTTGTTTACGTAACGCGTTGCTGGGAGCCTGCATGCTCGCCTTTTTACAAACCAACACACCCATCGTGATCTTCAACCAGATTGTCGTCACGCTGCTCACGGTCTGTTTTCTGTACCAGGTGGTCTTCTTTGTCATTGGCGCTCTTCGTGGTGAGGTCGCGCCCCCTAAGGCCAAAAAGCTCCATCGTTATGCCTTCTTTATCGCGGCGCATAACGAGGAGGCCGTGATCGCCAACCTTGTTCGCTCCATCAAGGATCAGGATTATCCGTCCGAGCTTATCGAGGTCTTCGTGGTCGCCGATGCCTGCACCGACAACACGGCGCAGCTCGCGCGCGAGGCCGGTGCCATTGTTTACGAGCGCAATGACCTAGCCCGCAAGGGCAAGAGCTGGGTCATGGACTTTGGCTTCGACCGCATTCTCAACGAGTATCCCGACACGTTTGAGGGCTACTTTATCTTCGATGCCGATAACGTTATCTCCCGCGATTACGTATCCAAGATGAACGATGCTTTTGACCAGGGCTTTCATGTGGTCACGAGCTATCGTAACTCCAAGAACTTCGGCAGCTCGTGGATCTCGGCGGCTAATGCTACGTGGTATCTGCGCGAGGCGCGCTTTCTCAACAACGCGCGTAATATCTGCAAGACGTCCTGCGCTGTTTCGGGTTCGGGCTACCTCATCTCCGCCAGCGTTATCGAGGGCATGCACGGTTGGCAGTTCCACACGCTGACCGAGGACATTCAGTTCACCACGTTCTGCGCCATTCACGGCATTCGCATTGGCTATGCGCCGGCGGAGTTCTTTGACGAACAACCCGTGACGTTTAAGGCGTCCTGGAAACAGCGCATGCGTTGGACCAAGGGCTTCTACCAGGTGTTCTTTACTTACGGTAAGCACCTGGTCAAGTCGATCTTCCGCTACCATCGCTTTGCCGCCTACGACATGTTCATGACGATCGCCCCGGGTATGCTGCTGTCGCTCATCTCGATGCTCGCCAATGCGACGTTCCTGATCGTGGGTGGACTCTCGCACGGCTTTTTGGCTACCGAAGTCGAGATGCAGGCCTGTGCCGCTTCGCTCATTATGACCTTCGCCATGATGTATCTGACTTTCTTTATCCTGGCGCTGCTCACGACTATCTTTGAGTACAAGCACATTCACTGCGCGCAAAAGTGGCGTCTGGTGACTAACCTGTTTACCTTCCCGATCTTTATGTTCAGCTATATCCCCATCACGGTGGCCGCGCTGTTCCTGAAGGTCGACTGGGTCCCGACGCAGCACGCCGTCAGCGTTACCCTTGACGAGGTCATGCAAGGCGCCAAATAACCACCACCAAAACCACCGCAAAGGGGACAGGCACCTTTGTGGTGGTTTTTGCTTTTGAGCAGCTGCTCAAGGAGGTTTTCGATGATCTATATCCCGTTTTGGATTTGCATCTTTGCCGGCGCGTGGATTGATGCCCGTGAGCGGCGGTTTCCCAATGAGCTTGCCGGCGCATGTGCCGTGGCGGCGTTAGCAGGCGTTTGGCTCGACAGGGGCGTTAACACTGCACTTGATCATGCCGGTCTTGCGGTCATCGTCTACCTTGCCCTTGTGCTTACTGAGTCACTCTGGCGGCGCCTTCGTCAAGCCCCGGGGATTGGCATGGGGGACGCCAAAGCACTCTTCGCGCTTTGCACGCTCGACCCTATGGGTGGCATCGTGGCATTTGCCGTCGCACTCCTGGCCCTGGCCCTCTCCTGCCTCTTCACAAAATCGCGCTCCCTGCCATTGCTCCCGTTTTTAGTGCCGATTTTTGCCATAATCGAGGTCGTGGGCTGCACTCTGTAACCGATTGCGCATCGTTCTTAAGGAGCATGCCATGGCAACTAATCAAGAAACGGCCGCCATCAAGGCGCGTATGGACCGTATTCCTTCGGCGTTGTCGCCCGAGCTCGTCGAGCGCATTGCCGCCAATCGTGCTTCGGGCACTGTCAATCCGTATCGTTGCAACGACGACCAGGCTATTCGTCGTATTGATCGCGCCGCCGACAAAGGCACGCTTATGCGTCCGGCGTTTATGCGCGATACCGAAAAGATACTTCATCTTCCGGCGTACACCCGTTATGCAGGTAAAACGCAGGTCTTTAGCTTCCGTAGCAATGACGATCTGTCACGCCGCGGTTTGCACGTGCAGTTTGTCTCGCGCATTGCGCGCGATATCGGTCGCGCCCTGGGGCTCAATTGCGATCTGATCGAGGCGATTGGCCTGGGCCACGACTTGGGACACACGCCTTTCGGCCATGCCGGCGAGCGCTTCCTCAACGATATCTATCACGAGCGTACGGGGCGTTATTTTTTCCATAACGTGCAGTCGGTCCGCGTGCTCGACGCGTTGTATGGCCGCAACGTGTCGCTCCAGACGCTCGACGGCGTGCTATGCCATAACGGCGAGTACGAGCAGCGTGTGTTTGAGCTCTCGGACATGAGCTCCTTTGACCAGTTTGACCAGACGGTTGAGGATTGCATTGCCACGGGCTATAGCGCAATTGAGCATCTGCGTCCCATGACGCTCGAGGGCTGCGTCGTTCGCATTTCGGATATTCTTGCCTACGTCGGTCGTGACCGTCAGGATGCGATCGCGGCGGGCCTGCTTTCGCCCGACGCTTTTGATGATGGCCGGGGCGGTGCCTACAACAGTTGGATCCTCACGCATGCCTCCATCGATATCGTTGAGCACAGCTATGGTAAGCCGCGCATCGAGATGAGCGAGGACCTGTTTGAGGAAATCCGCCGAGCCAAGCGCGAGAACTACGAGAAGATCTATAGCAAGGGCGGTATCGAAGGCGATTCCGAGGCGGAGCTGCGCGAGGCGTTCGAAAAGCTCTACGACCGTTGCCTGCGGGATCTAAACAGTGGTGACGAGTCCTCGTACATCTTTAAGCACCACATTTCTCGCATCGAGCAGCAGCTTTCCTACTACGATCGCGCCTATGCCTGGCAGGACGATAAAGATCAGACCGTAGTGGATTACATTTCGAGCATGACGGATGGCTACTTCTGCGAGCTCACGAGTAAGTTGTTCCCGGGATTGAAGTTTCCGCAACGTACCTATATTAACGAACGGTAGTTCGTATATATTCGGTATACTGTTAGTGGAAAACGTTTTTGATTGATGCACGGGATGGCTATGGACGACCTTTTTTCTGCCTCGACGCGCGAGCGTTCCTTTAAAAATGCGCCGCTCGCGGTACGCATGCGACCCAATTCGCTCGACGAGTACGTGGGCCAGCAAAAGGCCGTCGGTAAGGGCTCGTGGCTACGTGCTGCGATTGAGCATGACGTTCTGTCGAGTGTGATTCTGTATGGGCCGGCCGGTACGGGCAAGACGACGCTGGCCCACATCATCGCCAACCATACCAAGAGCGAGTTTGTCGAGGTCAGCGCTGTGACGGGCACCGTGAAGGACTTGCGCCGCGTGATTGACGAGGCCAAGACGCGCCTGAATACCTACGACCGCCGCACCATTCTATTCATCGATGAGATTCACCGCTTCTCTAAGTCGCAGCAGGATGCCCTGCTGCATGCAGTTGAGAACCGTACCGTCATTATGATTGGCGCTACGACGGAGAATCCGTACTTCGAGGTCAACTCGGCACTGTTGTCGCGTGGGCGCGTGGTGGAGCTTGAGCATCTGAAGGATGAGGATATCGCCACGCTTATTGAACGTGCGCTTGAGGCACCACATGGTCTGAACGGTAAGTTCTCGGCCGATGAGGATACGGTCAAGACCATTTGTACGTTGGCCGCGGGTGATGCACGCTCGGCCTTGACGACACTTGAGCTGGCGAGCGAGATTGCCGTCACGCGTCCCGATACCGAGGGGACGCCAGCGCCGGCGGCGGGGGAGCGCTATCCCATCACCGTGGATGACGTAAAGATTGCCAACCCGCGTCGCGGGTTTTCGTATGACAAAAACGGCGACATGCACTACGACATCATCAGTGCGTTCATCAAGTCCATGCGCGGCAGCGACCCCGATGCCACGGTCTACTGGCTTGCGCGCATGATCGATGCGGGGGAGGATCCTAAGTTTATCGCCCGTCGCATTATGATTCATGCTTCCGAGGATGTTGGCAATGCCGATCCGCAGGCTCTTCTTATAGCACATGCTGCGTTTAAATCTGCCGAGGTTATTGGCTATCCCGAGTGCCGTATTAACCTCGCTCAGGCTGCACTCTATGTGTGCTTGGCGCCAAAATCCAACGCGTGTGAGGCTTCGATCGATGCGGCGCTGGCCGACATCCATTCTAGTGGGCTTCGCGAGGTGCCTAGTTATCTGCGCGATCGTCATCGCCCGGGCAGCGACGAATACGGTGTGTATAAGTATCCGCATGATTATCCCGAAGGCTGGGTCGATCAGCGCTATTTGCCCGAGGGGCTGGAGCGCGGTGCGTTTTGGCAGCCTGCGGGTCGCGGCTGGGAAGAGTGGCGTGTAGAGCAAAGCGAGCGCGACCGTAGCGGGAATGCACCGAAGTAGCTGCTGATAATTTTGTCCCACGTTGCTGCTCTTGGCATGTTCGGTCCCCTTTGGGGTACCATGAAAAGCGTCTGTATTTCGATTCTTCCGGGAGGCTTGTATGAGTCCCATTCAAATCGCCCTGCTGCTGCTCGCCGTTGCCGGCGTGTGGGCCATCGCTGAGCTCGCGCTTACCCTGCGCAAGACCCGCAATGTTGTCGACTCGCTCGATAAGGCCGTGAACGACCTCAACAACACCATCGCCGAGGCTCAGCCTGTGGTGGCAAAGCTCGATGGCGCTGTCGATGAGCTTACGCCGGCGCTTGCCCAGATGGAGCCGCTGCTTAAGTCGAGCAAGACGGCAGTTGATGCCCTTACCTCCAATCTCGTAGAGGTCGAAGCCGTGGTTCGCGACATTTCCGAGGTTACGGGCAGCATGGCCGAGGCCAGCAATGCTGTGTCGAGCGTGACCGACTCCGCCGCCGGTGCTGTGCAGAAGCTCTTCAATAAGGTGAAGTCTCCTGCAGCTGACACCGAGCGCAAGCTCGCCGCTGCTGCTGCGGAGGCAGAGCGGCCTACCGAGCGCGTCCTAATTGGCGAGGACGAGGCCGCCGCGGGCGACGATGATGGCCAGAAGTCTGTAGCCAAGCCGGCTCAGTATTACACCTATACACCCTCCGAGACCTCTGAGGAGTCCTGCGATGAGTAGCGAAGCAACCTGCCCCATCACGCTGACCGTTGCCGGCGACCCGCGTCTCGCTCGCCTTGTGCGCATGACGGCAGCCAACGTTGGTGCCCTGTGTTCCATGTCTGTCGATCGCATCGAGGACATCCGCATGGCTGCCGAGGAGGCTTTCATCTTTGGTTGTACCGCGGTCGACTGCGATGACATCACCATCAAATTCGATGTCGATGAGACCCACGTTGGCATGACTATTACCTTTGGCGATCAGGCTACGGTCGATGAAGACGACCAGGCTGCGGTGTATGCCGAGCTCATCCTCGCGAGCGTGTGCGACTCCTACGAAAAGACTGCGGCGCCCCTGACGCTTTCCCTCGACCTCAAGGCGGATATTTAAAATGACCGAACGTTCCCGGAGCGGCAAGACCGCTTGGGACAAGGAGAAAACCCGCGAGCTGTTTCGTCGCTACAAGGAGACCGGTGATCCGGACGCCCGCGAGCAGCTCGTCATGTCCCATATGAACCTGGTAAGGTTTCTTGCCAACAAATTTAAGAATCGCGGCGAGCCGCTCGACGACCTCATGCAGGTCGGCTATCTGGGTTTGCTCAAGGCTATCGACCGCTTTGACCCTGAGCGCGGGCTCGAGTTCACAACGTTTGCAACACCCACTATCCTGGGCGAGATCAAACGCCATTTCCGCGACAAGGGCTGGAGCGTGCGCGTACCGCGTCGCCTGCAGGAGCTCTCGGCCAAGGTCAACCAAGCTACTGACAAACTTACCAACGAGCTGCAGCGTTCGCCCAAGGTTGAGGAGATCGCTGAGTATCTAGATGTGACGGTCGATGAGGTCCTCGAGGCTATGGAATCGTCTTCGGCCTATACCTCGGTGCCCATCGAGGCTCCTGGTGCGTCCGATTCCGACGATGCCCCCTCGATTCTCGACCGTTACGCCGACGACGACAACGAGCTCGACTTTACCGATGACCGCCTAGTGATCGAGGAAGCCATCCGTGATTTCTCGCCGCGCGAGCGCGAGGTGATCGAGCTGCGCTTTGTGAAGGGCATGACACAGATCGAGATCGCCAAGAAGCTGGGTATTTCTCAGGTGCAGGTTTCGCGTCTGCTGCGCCGCACGCTTAAGAAGATTCAGGACAAGATCGACCCCGACGGAGTGATGATTCGTTCATGAGTGAGCACCCCCAACAAACCGATCGCGTGCTGCGCGACACCCGCATTCTGACGCTGCGCATTTGGGCTGTTGTCGGCTGCATTGTCATCGCCGCTGTCATCTTTAACCTTATGGGCATCCTGGCGCCGGTTATTGAGTTTCTTGCCGTCGGCTCCATCATTGCTTTTGTGATGTCCCCGATCACCACTGGCTCGAGCACCATGGCGTGAATCGCGGCATCGGTTCGCTTATCGCGCTTATTGTTGTTGTTGCCGTGCTCGTCGGTGTCGTTTGTATCTTGTCGCCGATTCTCTTTGGTCAGATCATGGAAGTCCTGAGCCGCCTGCCCGAGCAGCTTCGTGTTGCGGGCGGTGATCTCAACGAGATGATCTCGCATGCCAAGACGCTCAACAACACGCCGCTCAAGGAGTATTTGGACGATAATCTTTCGTCGCTGGTTGCCGTGGCATCGAGGTATGTGTCTCAGATTGCCGCCGAGCTTGGTCGTGGTGTGTTCCCACTCATCACCAATACGGCCTCGCAGCTGTTCGTTATCTTCCTTGGCCTGGTGCTTGCCTACTGGATGGCCTGCGACTACCCTCGCATGCACCACGAGATTTGCACCATCATCGGTCAGGAGAAGGAGACCTCGTACCGCTTTATGGTCGCCATCCTTTCTCGCTCTGTCGGCGGCTACATGCGCGGTATGGTCGTGACGTCCATCTGCGGTGGTTTCCTCGCCTTTATCGGTTTTATGATCATCGGCCATCCGTATGCGGCGCTCATGGCTATCTTTACCGGCATCATGCATTTGGTTCCGGTCGTCGGTCCCTGGGTGAGCGCAGCAATCGCCACGGTGCTCGGTTTCATGTTCAGCCCCATGTTGGCGTTATGGACGCTCATCGTGACGATGGTCGCGCAAAACGTCACCGATAACGTCATTTCGCCTAAGGTCATGCAGAGCTCGGTACAGGTGCATCCCATCATGAGCCTCACGGCGCTCGTTATTGGCTCGGCACTCATGGGCCCCATCGGCATGATTATTGCCATCCCGCTTTGTGCGGCCCTCAAGGGTATCTTCGTGTACTACTTCGAGAATGAGACCGGCCGACAGCTTGTGGCCTATGACGGCGCCGTGTTTAAGGGCACGCCGTACCGCGATGCCGATGGCAACCCGGTCGCCGCCTACGACGCGCTCGGCGACGACACCTTCATCTACGAGTCTGAGCTTATCGGTAACGAGACTGCGCCCGAGGCCAAGGCCATGCCCAAGCCCGAGCTCGATAATCCCTGGATCAAGCTCTCTGGTCTGCAGCCCGATGCGACGGGCTTCTTCAAGAACCCCTTCGCTAAGGATGACGATTCCAACACGGATGACGACACCAAAACCGGCATCGACGGTTCCATGGACGATGATGACAACTAGCGGGGTAATTCGGATTAATATTCATACGCGCTAACATGCAATTTCGCTGAAGGGCCGGCATTGTGCCGGCCCTCTTTTTTGCACTTGCGCGGTGGGATGGTAATATCGTTACGTTTGAACTGTTTCGATGTGAAACCGAGGAGATTCCCTCTATGAGTGCTGACTACCCGTCAATGACTACGGCCGAGATTCGCTCCAAGTTCCTCAACTTCTTTGAGGAGCGCGGTCTTAAGCTCTATCCTTCTTCGTCCCTCGTCCCCGACGACCCTTCGCTGCTGCTTGCCAACGCCGGCATGAACCAGTTTAAGGAGTACTACCAGGGCAAGAAGACCATGAAGGAGATCGGCGCGATCTCCTGCCAGAAGTGCGTCCGCACCAACGACATCGACTGCATCGGCGAGGACGGCCGTCACCTGTCCTTCTTTGAGATGCTCGGCGACTTCTCCTTTGGCGGCGTCTCCAAGCAGCAGGCCTGCGCTTGGGCCTTTGAGCTCATCACCAAGGAGTTCAAGCTGCCGCTCGACCGCCTGTACTTCACTGTCTTTACCGAGGACGACGAGACCCATGACGTGTGGCGCTCCCTGGGCGTTGCCGAGGACCACATCTCGCGTCTGGGCGAGGACGACAACTTCTGGGCCGCTGGCCCCACCGGCCCCTGCGGTCCGTGCTCCGAGATATACTTTGACATGGGCGAGGAGGTCGGTTGCGGCAGCCCCGACTGCAAGCCCGGCTGCGACTGCGACCGCTTCCTTGAGTTCTGGAACCTCGTGTTTACCCAGTACGACCGCCAGGAGGACGGCTCCATGCCGGAGCTGCCGCACCGCAACCTCGATACGGGCATGGGTCTGGAGCGCATGGCCGCTATCATGCAGCACAAGACCGCTAACTACGACGGCGATCTGATGCAGCATCTCATCAAGCTCGGTGAGGAGATCAGCGGCAAGACCTATGACGCCGATGATTACTCCGGCGCCAGCCGCTCGCTGCGCATCATCGCCGATCACTCCCGTGCCGTCGACTTTATGATTTCCGACGGCATCCTCCCCGGTAACGAGGGTCGCGAGTACGTCCTTCGCCGTCTGCTCCGCCGTGCCGTGTTCCACGGTCGCCTGCTGGGTATCGAGGGTGCCTTCCTGACCAAGTTCATCGACGAGGTCAACGCTCAGATGGGCGAGGCCTATCCTGAGCTGCTCAAGAACGTCGCGCTCGTCAAGGGTATCGTCGCCTCCGAGGAGGAGCGTTTCTCCACGACGCTCGACAACGGTCGCGTCTACCTGGATGAGGCCCTGGCAGCGCTTGCCGAGGGTGCTGTGCTTCCGGGCGATGTTGCCTTTAAGCTGCACGACACCTTTGGTTTCCCCATCGACCTGACCGTCGAGATCGCCGGCACCGCTGGCCACGACGTCGACATGGACGGCTTTACCGCCTGCATGGAGGACCAGAAGGCCCGCGCCCGCGCTAACGCCAAGGGCGATGCCTGGGGCAGCTTCAACGATGTGTGGGTCGAGCTTTCCGACAAGGTCGCAGCGACCGAGTTCGACGGCTATGACAACGATGTGATCGAGGGCGCCAAGGTTGTCGCCATCGTGCGCAACGGCGAGTCCGTCGAGTCCGCAGCCGCCGGCGAGGACGTCGAGGTCGTGCTCGACCGCACCCCGTTCTACGCCGAGATGGGTGGCCAGCAGGGCGATGCCGGAAAGCTTTCCGCCGAGGGCGTTGTTCTTACCGTTTCTGATACCAAGAACCACAACGGCCTGTATGCCCACGTCGCGCACGTTGCCGAGGGCACGCTGACCGTCGGTGCCGCTGTGACCGCCGCGCTCGACGCCGAGCGCCGTGGCTTCCTGCGCCGCAACCACACCGCCACGCACCTGCTCGACGCTGTCCTTAAGCAGGTCCTGGGCGAGCACGTCTCCCAGGCCGGCTCGCTGGTGACGCCCGAGCACCTGCGCTTTGACTTTACACACTTCGAGGCCCTGTCCTCCGAGCAGCTCAAGGCTGTCGAGGACCTGGTCAACCAGCAGATCTTCGCTTCCAAGCCGGTCGTGACCCGTGTCATGGGCATCGACGAGGCCAAGGCTGCCGGCGCCGTCGCCCTGTTTGGCGAGAAGTACGGCGACGTCGTCCGCGTTGTCTCCGTGGGCGCTGAGGACCAGCCGTTCTCCCGCGAACTCTGCGGTGGCACACACGCTGCCAACACCGCCGAGATCGGCCTGTTCAAGATCATTTCCGAGTCCTCCACGGGCTCCAATGTCCGCCGTATCGAGGCCGTGACCTCTAAGGGTGCCCTCGACTATATGGCCGACCGCCTGGCACTCGTTGACGCCGCTGCTACTGCGCTCAAGTGCCGCGTGGATGAGGTTCCCGCTCGCGTGGAGAACCTGCAGGCCGAGCTGCGCGAGACGTCCAATAAGCTCAAGAAGGCTCTGACCGGTGGCTCCTCCGACGCCATCTCCAGCGCCATCGAGGACGCCGTCGAGCTTGACGGCTATAAGCTCGTTGTCGCTGAGCTCCAGAGCCTTGAGGCTGCCGACCTGCGCAACGTATGGGATACCGTGCATCAGAAGGTCGCCGGCCCTGTCGCTTGTGTCGTCGCCAGTGTGACTGAGAAGGGCACTCCGGTCCTGCTCGCTGCCGGCTCCGATGACGCTGTGAAGGCCGGTTTCCACGCCGGTAACGTGATCAAGCAGATCGCGGGTCTGGTCGACGGTCGCGGTGGCGGTCGTCCCAACATGGCCCAGGCCGGTGGCAAGAATGCTGCCGGCATCGCCGATGCCCTCGCGGCCGCTAAGACCGCGCTCGGCGCCTAAGAATCTAAGAAGTCGCTGTGGTTGCGCTCGCGCTGGACATAGGGGAGACCAGGATTGGCATCGCCGTCTCGAGCCGTGATGGCAAGATGGCGATGCCTGTCAAGGTGCTTCCGGCTGCCGAGGTCACCGGTATGGCCAAGACGTTCCGCTACCTGGTTGAGGACTATGAGCCCGACATCCTGGTAAGCGGACTTCCCCTGACCATGGCCGGTGAGCCCGGCCCTCAGGCCGAGCGCGTTGCCGCTGTGGCGCAAAAGATTGCCGACGAGCTCGAACTTCCTCTGGAGTTTGAGGACGAGCGTCTGTCCTCGCAGGAGGCCAAGCGAATCCTGCGAGAGCAGGGACTCAACGAAAAGCAGATGAGGGGCAAGATTGACATGATCGCCGCCAGCCTGTTCTTGCAGACATGGCTCGATCGTAAAAACGAGGAGGTTTCGCATGCCTAGCGCTTCCGATCCGCGCCGGCAGAGTCGTCAGGGTCAGCCCTCGTCGCGCCCTACTCAGCCTGGTCAGCGCCCTGCGCAGCCGACGCAGCGCGCAGCTCAGTCTGCCGCGCGTCCGGTGCAGTCCTCCTCTCGTTCGGCCCAGCCTGCTCAGCGGACGGCTCAGCAGCCTTCTGCTCGTTCGGCCCAGCCTGCAGGCGGTACCCGCTTTAAGCAGCAGGCATCTACCCAGCGAGTGCAGGCCCCCCAGTCGCATTCGCATCACGCTCTCGGTTCCCACGGCGTTGCTCCGGCTACGCGCTCGAGCTATAACGCGCACGTCCGCCGTGGTACACAAAAGAAAAGCTCCCCGGTGCCTATGATTATCGGTGGCGTCGTCGCCGTGCTTGCGCTTGCTGCGATCGCTTTCTTTGCCGTGCCGGCCGTCAAGGGCTTCTTCGCCGGTGGGGATACGAAGGTCACGGCTGGTCAGCAGGTTACGGTGACCATTCCCGACGGTGCTTCGGGCGATACGATCGCCTCGATTCTCTCCGAGAACCATATCGTCGAAAATCCCATGGATTATTATGCGGCGGTGAAAAAGCTCAATGCCGATATGTCGCTCAAGCCTGGTACTTATTCGTTCACTACACTCATGGATGCGACCAAGGTTGTTCAGCAGCTCATGGAAGGTCCCAACGCGGGCTCTAATGCGCTGACTATCCCTGAGGGCCTGACGGTCGATCAAGTCGCCGACCGTGTGGCCCAGGCCTACGACAGCATCTCCAAGGAAGACTTCCTCAACCAGGCCAAGGCCTCCAACTACGTGGATGACTATAGCTTCCTTAAGGGCGCGGCTAACGACTCGCTCGAAGGTTTCTTGTTCCCCAAGACCTATTCGCTGGGCGATTCGCCTACGGCCGATGACGTGATTCGCGCTATGCTCGATCAGTTTAAGACCGAGTATAAGTCGCTAGACTTTGCGAGCTGCGAAGCCAAGATCAAGGAGCGCTACGGTGTGGAGATGTCCGACTACGACATCGTCAACTTGGCTTCTATCGTTGAGCGCGAGGGCCTCAACGCCGATCAACGTGCGCACGTGGCCTCGGTCTTCTACAACCGCCTTGCCGGCAAGCTCGACGGTCTGCGCTATCTCAACAGCGATGCGACCATGATGTATGTCACCGGTGGAGAGGTTACCGCCGACGACCTGCAAAGCGATAGCCCGTATAACACCTATAAGCACGAGGGCCTGCCGCCCACGCCCATCTGCTCTCCGTCGCTCGAGGCGCTCAAGGCCACGCTTGAGCCGACCGACTCCGATGACCTGTATTTCTACATTACGCAGGACGAGGAGTACTTCTCGCAAACCTATGAAGAGCATCAACAGTCTTGGAATTAGCATGAGGATTTTTAGCCCCAAACGATACGTTGCCTCGGTCGATCGCATCGACCTCGATACCCTCTGGGCCGACGGCAAACGCGCCATTCTGCTCGATCGCGATAACACCTTGGTGCCGCGCGACACCGAGCAGGTTCCCGCCGCGGTTTCCGCTTGGCTCGATGCCGCCCGCGCCAAAGGCTTTAAGCTGTGCATGGTGTCCAACAACTGGCATCGCGACCAGGTCATGAGCTCTGCACGTGAGCTGGGACTCGAGGCCATCAGCCACGCCATGAAGCCGGCGCCGTTTGCCCTCAAGGCAGGTCTTAAGCGCCTCGGCGCCACGGCCGACGAGGCGGTGCTGATCGGTGATCAGCTCTACACGGACGTGTGGAGCGGCAACTTCGCCGGCGTCGATACCATCTTGGTAAAGCCGCAGGCGACGCAGGACCTGTGGTATACGCAGATCTTCCGTATCTTTGAGCGCCGGGCCCTGCGCGACCTTCCCTGCGAGGATTAGGTCTCGCTATGTCCCAGCACACCAAACACGGCTGCGACCATATCTTCTTTATCGGCTTTTTGGGCGCGGGCAAATCGACGCTCGCGCGCAACGTCGGCACTATGTTTAAGCGGCGTTTTGTCGATACCGACCGCCTGGTCGTGCGCCGTTGCGGCAAGTCGGTAACCGAGATTTTTGAGACCGAGGGCGAGGATCGTTTTCGCGAGCTCGAGACCTC
>CAJLAV010000004.1:0-30596 GCA_905204735.1 uncultured Collinsella sp.
AAAAAGACCTTGCCATATAGGAGCGTCAGGACGAAGGAACCCCCGCCGCACGTAGTGCGCAGCGGGGGTTCCTTCATGTCCGAGGACGTCCGCGAAGGTCAGCCCTCAGATCCTGCGGTGGGAGACTTAGGCCTCGTTGTACACCGTCTTGAGCTTCAGCAGGTGCTGGTAGCGGTCCATGGCGGCCTGCTCGTTCTCCTTGAAGAGCTCCTCGGCGCGCTCGGGGAAGGAACGCGTCAGCGAAGCGTAACGGGCCTCGTTCATCAGGAACTCCTGATAACCGCCCGCGGGCTCCTTGGAATCGAGCGAGAACTTCTTGCCGGCAGCAGCCTCGGGGTTGAAGCGGAAGAGGTTCCAGTAACCGCACTCGACAGCCTTCTTCATCTCGGCCTGGCAGTTCTGCATGCCGCCCTTCTTGATGGAGTGCATCTCGCAGGGGCTGTAGCCGATGATGAGGGACGGGCCGTCGTAGGCCTCGGCCTCGTGAATGGCCTTGAGGGTCTGAGCCGGGTTGGCGCCCATGGCGACCTGCGCCACGTAGACGTAGCCGTAGCTCATGGCAATCTCGGCCAGAGACTTCTTCTTGGTCACCTTACCGGCAGCGGCGAACTGAGCGACCTGGCCCAGGTTCGAGGCCTTGGAGGCCTGACCACCGGTGTTGGAGTAGACCTCGGTGTCGAAGACGAAGACGTTGACGTTGTGGCCGGAAGCCAGGACGTGGTCCAGGCCACCGAAGCCGATGTCGTAGGCCCAGCCGTCGCCGCCGAAAATCCAGAAGGACTTCTTGGTGAGGTAAGCCTTGTCGGCGAGGATCGCCTTGGAAGCGTCGCAGCCGCACTTCTCGAGCTCGGCAACGTAGGCAGCGGCAGCGGTCTTGGAGGCCTCGGCGTCGTTGATGGAGTCGATCCAAGCCTGGCCGGCGGCCTTGAGCTCATCGGACGGACCATCGGCAGCGATGATGTCCTGGGTAGCGGCGATCAGCTTGTGCTGAACGGCCTCATAGCCAACGGCCATGCCCAGACCGTGCTCGGCATTGTCCTCGAACAGGGAGTTGTTCCACGCCGGGCCGTGACCGTCCTTGTCCTTGCAGTAAGGAGCGGTGGCAGCGGGGTTACCCCAAATGGAGGAGCAGCCGGTGGCGTTGGAAATGAACATGCGGTCGCCGGCGACCTGGGTCACCAGACGTGCATAGGCGGTCTCGGCGCAGCCGGCGCAGGAGCCGGAGAACTCCAGGTAGGGCTGCTTAAACTGGCTGCCCTTGACGTTGGCCGCGATGAGCTCCTTCTTCTCGGAGACGTTCTCGACCATGTAGTCCCAAACGGGCTGCTGGTCCATCTCCTGCTCGGTGGGAACCATCTCGAGGGCGCCCTTGGGGCAAACCTTGACGCAGTTGGTGCAACCCATGCAGTCGAGCGGGGACACAGCCATGGTGAACTTCATGCCCTTGGCCTTGGGGCCCATGGCGTCGAGCGTGCGGGTAGCCTCGGGCGCGGCGGCAGCCTCGTCCTCGGTCATCGCGAACGGACGGATGGTGGCATGCGGGCACACGTAGGCGCACTGGTTGCACTGGATGCACTTGGTCTCGTCCCAGTGGGGAACGACCACGGCGACGCCGCGCTTCTCGTATGCGGAGGCGCCCAGCTCAAACTGGCCGTCGGCGCAATCGACGAAGGCGGAAACGGGCAGGCTGTCGCCGTCCATGCGATCGATGGGCTCGAGCAGGTTCTTGACCTGCTGGGCGATGGCGGACTTGGTCTCCTCGGAGAGCTCGACGGGAGCGGCGTCCTCGGCGGTAGCCCAGTCGGCCGGAACCTCGAACTTACGGAAAGCGGTAGCGCCGGCATCGATGGCCTTGTGGTTGGCGTCGACGATGGCCTGGCCCTTCTTCATGTAGGACTTGGTAGCCGCGTCCTTCATGTACTGCAGGGCGTCCTCGGCGGGCAGGACCTTGGCCAGCGCGAAGAAGGCGGACTGGAGCACCGTGTTGGTGCGCTTGCCCATGCCGACCTTAGCGGCCAGGTCGATAGCGTCGATCAGGTAGACGTTGACGTTGTTGTTCGCGATGTAGCGCTTGGCCACGGCGGGCATGTGCTCGGCGAACTCCTCGTCGCTCCACTGGCAGTTGACCAGGAAGGTGCCGCCCGGCTTGACGTCGCGGACCATCTTGAAGCCCTTAACGATGTAGCTGGGGTTATGGCAGGCGACAAAGTCGGCCTTGGTCACGTAGTACGGCGAACGGATCGGGGAATCACCAAAGCGCAGGTGCGAGACGGTGACGCCGCCAGTCTTCTTGGAGTCGTACTGGAAGTAGGCCTGGACGTACTTGTCGGTGTGGTCGCCGATGATCTTGATCGAGTTCTTGTTGGCACCGACGGTACCGTCGCCACCCAGACCCCAGAACTTGCACTCGATGGTGCCGGGGGCTGCGGTGTTGGGCGCATCCTCGGCCTCGGGCAGGCTCAGGTTGGTCACGTCATCGACAATGCCGATGGTGAACTCGCGCTTGGGCTCGTCCTTCTTGAGCTCCTCGAAGACAGCGAACGCGGACGCGGGAGGCGTGTCCTTGCTGCCCAGGCCATAGCGGCCGCCGACGACCTTGATGCCCGTCTTGCCGGCCTCGTAGAGAGCGGAGACGACGTCCTGGTAGAGCGGCTCGCCGATGGAACCCGGCTCCTTGGTACGGTCCATGACGGCGATCTTCTGGACGGTCTCGGGGAGAACGTCGACAAAGTGCTTGATGGAGAACGGACGGAACAGGCGAACCTTGACCAGGCCGACCTTCTCGCCGTGAGCGTTGAGGTAGTCGATGACTTCCTCGAGCACGTCGCAGAAGGAGCCCATGCACACGACGACGCGGTCGGCATCGGGAGCGCCGTAGTAGTTGAACAGGCCGTAATCGGTGCCGAGCTTCTCGTTGATCTTCTTCATGTAGCCCTCGACGACGGCGGGAAGCTCGTCGTAGACCTTGTTGCAGGCCTCGCGGTTCTGGAAGAAGATGTCGCCGTTCTCGTGGCTACCGCGGGTATGCGGGTGCTCAGGGTTGAGCGCGTGATCGCGGAAAGCCTGGACGGCGTCCATGTCGCACATCTCGGCCAGATCCTTGTAGTCCCACATGGCGACCTTCTGGATCTCGTGGCTGGTGCGGAAGCCGTCGAAGAAGTTAAGGAACGGGGTCTTGCCCTCGATGGCGGCAAGGTGAGCCACCGGCGAGAGGTCCATGACCTCCTGGACGTTGCCCTCGGCGAGCATGGCGAAACCGGTCTGGCGGCAGGCCATGACGTCGGAGTGATCACCAAAGATGTTCAGGGCGTGCGAAGCGACGCAACGCGCGGAGACGTGGAAGACGCCCGGGAGCTGCTCGCCCGCGATCTTGTACATGTTCGGGATCATCAGGAGCAGGCCCTGGGAAGCCGTGTAGGTGGTGGTCAGAGCACCGGCGCCCAGCGAACCGTGAACGGTACCGGCTGCACCTGCCTCGGACTCCATCTCGACGACCTTGACCGGGGTGCCGAAGATGTTCTTGCGACCCTGGGCCGCCCACTGGTCGACATGGTCGGCCATCGGGCTGGACGGCGTAATGGGATAAATTCCCGCTACCTCGGTGTACGCATACGAAACATATGCGGCCGCCTCGTTGCCGTCCATAGACTTAAACTTACGCGCCATATACCCCTCTCCTCTCATATAGGTATACAGGCCCCGGCGATCGCCGGGATGTTGGCGTGATGGGATTTTCGCTGTTGCTTCCAATCATCTGGCAGGCGGACTCAGCAGCAGGTACATGGCGTGGAGAGAAGGCATGCCGAGGCGAGGAGGGCTGCACGCGCTCCACAAGCCCAGCTACCCGTCTTGCACATGACCGAGCGCCGCAAAGGCCGCATGTCGGATGCTCCCGGGCACGCCCCGGCGATGGGAAGCGCCCGCAACGGAAATCCGCATGCGGGTTTATTGTACCCCGCCGTCAAGTGTAATTTCGGCAAATATAGGCGGGCGGTAAAGGTTTACCTTGGGTGACTGCCAAGGGCCAAAATGGCCTCTCCATCCCCGGGCGACTGGCTCTGGCGCGCCGAGGAGTGTCCCCAAGTGCCGGCAGAAAAGAAACGTCCCTATCTGCCGGCTAGAGAGCACCGAAGAGGATGGCGTAGGTAGTGGATTCGCCGAGCTTGAGCTCGTCGCCGGGATTGAGTTGGGCGGAACGGCCGGGCTCGACCTGAATGCAGACGCGCGTGGCCCCGTTTACCACCACGGTTCCGTTGGTGGACGACAAGTCCTCGACGTGCCAGATATTTTGAGCATCGCACCAGATATGAGCATGGCGGGCCGAGACATCGTCGCCGACGTCGGTAATATCGCCCTCACCAGTGGCCAGCGCGCCAATCTCAACACCCTGCTCGCTCGGCTGAATCCAGCGCGGGGCGCTCACGACAAAACTGTTTTGTACGCGCAGCAAGCCCAAGGGGTGCGCCGGGGCGGGTTCGCGTTCGCCCGCGGTCATCGACATGCCAAGCGAACGCGGCGTGGATGTTCCTCCGCCACAGGTCGCGTGCGCGCAGTCGATGGCATAGTTCACCGAGGACCGCACATCCGCCGAACAACCGACGGCGACAAACAGCACCAGCACGGCCTCGGCGCGCTCGGCGGGCATGAGTTCCGCCGCCTGGGACAGGCGATCGAGCGCGTTGCGATAGAGATTCGTGTCCTGGTGGCACTCTTCGAGCGCGCGTACCATCGGTTCACCTGCAGGACCGCACACCATATTGATCACAGCCGTGGAGTCCATGGGATTTCGCTGGCGCAGGGCCAGTTGCGACATAATACGCGCAGCCGAGGTACCGTATTCGGCAAAGTAGCGCTGCTGAAGCGTGCCGACCGGCGCGCGAACGATAAAGCGGGAAACCCAAGAGCGATCGGCGGCTCGGCTCTGCGGGCTGCGGCCGTCGGCGAGCGGACGGGACGAAAGCACCAAGCCGCACAGCTCGATATGGCTCAGATGCGCCGCGCGCTTAAAGATGTCAAACATGGCCCCGCATGGGGTGAGCTCAACTTGAGATGCCATGACCTAGGCCTCCTTGGTCGTAGAAATAGAATCGGACGATACTTCGACAGGTCCGCCAAAAGTACGGGCAGCTGCGGCTCCACCGGCAAGCGGAGTCGCCATCTGGGCTTTTGTGCGTCGTGGTGCCGAAACGGGAAGTTCAAAGGCAAAGCCCATCGCAAGCAAAAACCACGTAAGCGTATAGGTTGCAACCAGAGCGGCAACAAGGCCGCCCATCACGGCGCGTTGGGAAAATACGCTACATGCAGCCACAACCAGCACCGGAACCTCGCAGGCAGAAAGCGCAAGCACACCCTGCAGGAACCCCGAGCGCCGATTGCGCGCAAGTGCCCCCGCGGTAACGCCGGCTATGCCTGGCAGCGCCAACGCCAGTGCGGCAATAATACTCGGTAGCGACCCAGACCACACGAGCGATCCCAAAGTCGCCGTCACGCGGGCGCCCGACGCCAGCAGCGCGGCCGAAACCACGACCACAGCCCAAACCACGCCACAGACGACCGTCGCGCCGACCATCAGCGCGCGACGAACCGCGCGGCCAGACGCATCCATGGGGCACGGCGTGAGCGGCTCGCCGCGGAGCGAACGGCCGACATTTTGCGCATAGTGGTCACAAAACGCTGAGAGCGCCGCCTCGACCGCCGCCGGCTCGGGACGATCTTTTTGATGGCTGGACAGACAGGCCATCACCACGTCGAACAGCTGGGCATCGACAAACGCCAGCGCATCGCGTAGCTCTTCGGAATCCGGCTCAAGCCCTAGCTGCTGGGCCTGCTCGGCCGCGGCGAGCGCCACATCGGGCTCACGACGAAGCAGCTGAGTCAAATCACAACCGGGCGCATGGGCACCAATGGGATAGTCGGGCCGCGTGTCCATCTTGAGACGGTAGGGGCTCGCGATGTCGCGCGTCTTTTTGCGCGAACCCGAGGTGCCCGAAGTGCTCGGCGCGGCTTCGTATGGCGCGACGCCGGCAATGAGCTCGTAAACCGTGCTTGCCGCGGCATAGACGTCGATCGCCGGCGACATACGCAAAGCGCGCAGATCGGGAATATCGTCGGTGAGCATCTCGGGCGGGGCATAGGCAACCGTCGCGCGACGCAGCGTGGCATAGCGCTCGGTAAAGGATGCCTTGCCGCCGGTACCGGCCACGGCCGACGCAGGCTCAAGCGCCAGCGACGAGCCAAAGTCGATCAGGCACAGGTCAAAGGTGCCCTCGGCAAGCTGCCGGTCAAGCGGTAGACGCGCCGTGCGCACCATAATATTAGCGGGCGAGATATCGCGATGGACAAAGCCCTCACCCACCAGGCTCATACGGCAGAGCAGATCGAACAGGTCGCGACCCAGACGCGCCGCCACAAGCGGCGACAGGCGTCCGGCATCGTCCACGGCGAGTCGCGAACGCAAGCGGGCAAGCGTCTCGCCCTCGACCCATTCCATGACAATTGCAGGCACACCGTCGACCTCGCCCCAGCCATAGAGGCGGGGAAAGCCCTTAAGGCCCGAAAGGGCGCGATGGCATTCGTATTCCTCGCGAAACGCCGCCTTGAACTTGGCGACCAGCGCCTCGTGAGCGGCATCGTCGTCAAACTCATCGCGCGTCGGCAAGATGAGCTGCTTGAGTGCCACGGCCTCGCCTTGGGCGTTGACGGCACGCGTCACGCGGCCGATACCGCCACGGCGCATGGTGGCATCGTCGGCAAACAGCATCGTAAAACGACGCAGATAGGCAGGCAGTTCGTCCTGACCGAGCGCAATGGCCGGCTCAAACCCGTCGACACGCGCCAGGCGCAGGCCGACCATGGGATCGCGACCGAGCGATTGTGGTGTGGTGGATGCAAGATCGGTCATCATAGGGCAAGCGCCGCCACGTTATTGTTGAAGTTACCGAGCGCGACGTCATCATCGCCGTAATGGCCGACCCATTGACATAGGTTGGTGTAACAGCCCCACAGATTGGCATACTGCTGATACCACTTTGACCGGGGCGAGAATGTCTGACGACCGAACTCAGCTCGAATAACAAACATCTCCCCGACCAGGCTGTCGCACGGTCTGGGATCTCCCGTAGAGTTATAGGTCGAGACCACGTCATTGGCACGAGAAACATAGCCGTCGAGCATGTTGTACTTGGTCACAAGCCAACTGTGAATGCTCTCTTCCTCAGCAGCGGAAAGGCCGCCGGAGTTTGCATCGTTGTCAGTGTTGCCGCCCGTCGAGCCGCCGTTTCCAGGCCCTCCGGTAGAGGAACCCGACCCAGAGCCGCCGCCCGAACTCGATGAATCCGAGCCGGAGCCAGAAGTATCCGAGCTACCGGGCTTTCCGGACTGCTGGGCGTCCTGCTCCTTTTGCTGCTCGACCTTATTCACCGTTGCCGCCACGCTATTGTTGGACAATCGATCGATGATCTTGGTGTTGGTGAGCACGATGGTTTTGCCATTGGCAAGCGTGACTTCGTTGTCCGGGGCCTCGGCGCCGTCCGCATCGTCGGTGCCAAACACAATATGCCCGACCACACTTGCCCAAGCATATCCAGTCGTGGTGCCCAGATCGCTTTTGACCTCATGCCCCACGCGCGGCTCGCGTGCGGCATGCGCCTGCATCATGGACGGCACGGTCATGCCATAGGCAGAAACGCCAGCTATGACCAGCACCAGCGAGCACGACAGCAGTGCGTACGCCCGCGGTGCCAAGCCCAGTCGGCGTCGCATGCGCACCGCGGCGCCGCGCTTTATCTGAGTGCCACCGGGCCGCATGCGTTCTCCTCCAACAAAAACACGCCGCTCGGGAGCGGCGCATTCATTCGAATCCATATTTGAGTGTATCAGCGAACCCAAAAGGTTGCGCAACGAATGGGCAAATTAAGGATGCGAGCGGAAGCATCCATGCGATAAGCGGATACGAAGCATCTTTGTTGCACAACAAACTCACAGTCGCACGGGGAAATTATGACTACCCCGTGCATCGCGAGGAAAACATACGGCAGGAGCAGGCTCGCCACCTAAATCGTGCGACGGGCCTCGATGGCGCGCCCAAGCGTAAGCTCGTCGGCATACTCCAGGTCGCCGCCCACGGGAAGGCCGCTTGCCAGACGCGATACCTCGACGCCCAGCGGCTTGATAGTGCGGGCCAGGTAGCTCGCCGTGGTCTCGCCCTCGATGTTGGGGTTGGTGGCGATGATGACCTCGTGGATGTCCTCGTGGCCCAAGCGTGCCAGCAGCTCTCGAATGTGCAGCTGCTCGGGGCCAATCTTGTCCATGGGACTGATCACGCCGCCCAATACGTGGTAGAGGCCGTGGTAGCTGCCCGTGCGCTCGATCGCCTGGACATCGCGCGGCTCGCCCACCACGCAAATGCGAGTGGTATCGCGCATCGGGTCCTGGCAGATGGAGCACTCGTCGGCCGTGGCGTAGTTAAAGCAGTGGCTGCAAAAGTGGACCTCCTGCTTGACCTCCAGGATGGCCTCGGCCAGGCGGCGCGCCTCCTCGGCGTCGGCCTCCAACAGGTAATAGGCGATGCGCTGGGCCGACTTGGGACCAATGCCCGGCAGACGGCCCAGCTCATCGAGCAGTTTTTGCAGACTGTGGTTGGCACTCATATATATGCGTGTCTTAGAACGGCATGCCCGGGATGTTGAGGCCGCCGGTGATGGCGCCCATCTGCTTGTTGGCGAGCTCGTTGACGCCGCGGACGGCCTCGTTGACGGCAGCCATGATCATATCCTGCAGCATATCGACGTCCTCGGGATCGAGCGCATCGGAATCGATGGTGAGGTTGACGAGCTCCATCTCGCCGTTAACGGTCACCTTGACCATGCCGCCGCCGGCAGAGGCGTCGACGGTCTGGGACTTGAGGTTCTCCTGCGCGGCGGCAAGCTGCTCCTGCATCTTGCGAGCCTGCTTCATCATCTGCTGCATGTTCATACCGGCCATGATGGCTCCTTTACGTGCGGCCGCACGCCGAGCTGCAAGGGCAGCCGGAGCACGGCGGGACTTTCAAACTCAAAAATCGTACCACGGCGCGCGGCGAGAGAGCGGGGCGGACGTGTTACCTCAGTCGATATACATGTCCTCCAATACAAACCGCACTCAAAGATTATGCAAGGTCGAATTATGCAAGGTTGCATAATATCGCACACTCAATCTAGTAGAGCCGAATCCGGCATTTCATGTGCGCCACTAAATAGCTAAATGCCGAACCGCTGCTCGAGGCGGCGCACATGGCGGCAGGGTATAATTTGATTGCCATAGATAGTAATTTGGAGGTGCCCCATGAATGCCCCCAACGCGCTCCAAAACATCCGCTCAAAACACCCCGTTGCATATGTGGTTCTCTATCTCTTTGTCGGCTGGGCATTGCTGGTTGTCATCACCCATGCCATAGCTTTTGGAGCAGAACTGCTGATAGCCAGCTCGGACCAGCCCGTCGTCAAATGGGAGACGACCGATGAGTGCACCGACGGAACCCGAACCGTCTACTACAACAGCCCGTCCCTCTATCAAGAGTTCAAGGTCAAGATAAAGGACTTCAAGATTGTCGATGCCGAGCTAGGCGTTTATTTGGCAATCGGAGCAACCATTAACGCCGAGCAAGTCGAGTACACGGACAGCCATGCGACGTATCGTATCGACCTCAGCATCCTAGGCCGACCGTCACGCACTTGTCTGCTCGAATGCGATGTACACGGCACCACACTACACATGTCCGAAATACAGATGCGCCCGGGCAAAGAGATCTCTTCTTGAGCAGCATACCCGCCCGCACGGTTACTCCACCGGTTTGAAGATGGTGGCCTGGCCGAAGACGTTGCGGATGAGGGCTTTGGCCTCGTCCTCGGTCTGCGGAATGCTCGGGGCTGCACCCTGGTGGCCGAAGGGGCTGCCGGCGCCGGGGTTGGACTCCCAAGGGGCAGCGGGGGCGTCCTCCTCTTTGGGGGCAGTTGCAGCGGGCTTGGGCGCGGGCGTCGCACCCGGCACGTCGAACGGAGGAAGATCGTCCCCGCTCGCATCGCCGGCAAAGCCGCCGACCATGGCGTCGTCGTAGGGCACCTGCTCGGATTCCCACGGCGCGGACTGCGCGACAGGCTGAGCCTTGGGGGCAGCCGAGCGCTCGGGCGCACGAGGTGCGGGCTCGGTCGGGAGCTTACCCGTGGCAGGAGCGCCGGCGGGGTTGTCGGAGCGTAGCCAGGGGGCTTTGCCCAGGTCAGACGACTTGGGCGCGGGCGAGACGGGCTTGGGCGCGGGTGTCGGAGCAGCCGGTTTGGGCGCCGCGGGCTTAGGTGCCGACGGGGTCGATGTCGCTACCGGTGCCGTTTGCTGCTGCGACGCGCTGGCGCTCGAGGATGCAGGGGCCGCCGAGAACACGGGTTGCGGGTCCGCAGATGCCGCAGCCCGTGCAGATGGAGAATGCTCCTCATGTTGAGGAGCCGGCGTGCCACCCCCATCCAGGACATAGTCGACGGTGCGACGACCGAAAACCGCGCAGACCGTCGGCAGGACCACCGACTGCGTATCGGCGCGACCGAGCATCTTAATGGCAAAAGTCGAACCCGCGGGGAACGAGACCGTGAGCTTGGAGCCGTCGTCGGCCGTGGCGCGGGCGTTGAGCAAAAGCCCTGCGTAGGAAGCCTGACGCGCCTTGACACGCTCGACAACCTCGGCCCATTTGCGCTGCAGCTCTCCGGCATCCTCGACCGCGGGCGTCTCGGCAGCACCGGCGGCGGCAACCTGGGCGGCATTGTTGGACTGGGGCTTAGGTGCCGGAGCGGTGGCAGGCGCGGGGGCCGCAACGGGCTGAGGCGCAGGCGCTGCAGGCTTGGAGGCTGACACGGACGCAGAACGGGGTGCAGGCTGGGCAGCCGGAACAGCAGCGCCGCGGTCCCAAGGCATGCCACCCTGGTGCGCGGACGTAGCAGCGGGGGCAGTGGATGCCGCCGGAGCGGCAGCGCGGGCGCCCGAAATGAGCGTCGGCTGCTGGGCAGCAACGGGTACGGATGCTGCAGGCGCGGCGGCCTGAGCAGCAGTCACGCTCGCCGGCACGGCGCCGTTGGCAACCATGGCCTCCAGGCGTGCCACGCGCTCAGCCAAAGCTTCAATCGTTAAATCGGCCTCGGGACGCGTCAGGCGGGTGCAGGCGATCTCGAGCACCAGGCGCACGTCGCTCGCACCCCTCATCTCCAAGGCGGCATCGTCGAGCACCGTCAGTATGCGAGCCAAACGATCGGCAGGATGCCCGCCAAAGGCAGCGGCCTCGGCAGCAAGCGTCTCGGCCTGCTCGGAGCCGCCCTCAAACAGCTCGGCACGGGCACCGGCAACGCAGGCAACGTACACGTCACGCACATGCGCCACCAGGTCGCGCGTCAGCTCCAGCAGGTCGTTTCCTTCCTCGACCTGCGCACGGATCAGTCCATAGAGCTCGGCAACATCGCGATCGGCAATGGCGCGGGAAAACTCGCCCAGGATCTGGTCCGAAACCTCACCCAAAAGCGAGCGGGCGTCGTCCGCATGCACGGTGCCGTTGCCGAAGACGCTCAGCTGCTCCAGTGTGGAGAGCGCGTCGCGCATGCCGCCCTTGGCATGGCGTGCCACGATGGCAAGCGCCTCGTCATCGTAATCGAAGCCCTCCTGCTCGCACACGCATGCCAGGCGATGCTCGATATCCTCGTTACCGATGCGGTGGAAATCGAAGCGCTGGCAGCGCGAGAGGATGGTCTCCAGAATCTTTTGCGGGTCGGTGGTGCACAGCACAAAGATCACGTGCGCCGGCGGCTCCTCGAGCGTCTTGAGCAGCGCGTTGAACGCCGCCGTCGTGAGCATGTGGACCTCGTCGATGATATAGATCTTGTACTTGCCACGCACCGGGGCAAAGTTAACGGAGTTGATGATCTCCTCGCGCACGTTGTCCACGCCGGTACGGCTTGCGGCATCGAGCTCGTAGACATCCGGGTGGTTGCCCTCGGCGATGAGCTCGCACTCCTCGCAAGTACCGTCGGGCATGCAGCCGCTTGCACCCTCGGCGCGCGCCGCCTCGGCATTGCGGCACAGCAGCGCCTTGGCCAGAATGCGCGCCATGGTGGTCTTGCCCGTGCCGCGCGGTCCGCAGAACAGGTAGGCGTGGGACAGGCGCCCCTCGGTGATGGCGTGCTCGAGCGTCGAGACGATATGCTGCTGGCCCACCACGGAGTCGAAGGTGAGCGGGCGATACTTTCGGTACAACGATTCCATGGGTGCTCCCCCGGGTATACTGAGTCTTGTTGCCGCGGCGGCCATGCGGTCGCACGGCATACTGCATTCCATAATAACCCGTACGGCGAGCCCGCCGCGATAGGAGTCCAAAGAGCATGGCAGACGCAGAGAGCAGCCTCGTTCCCTCCGAAGCAGCCAACCAGGTCGAGGTCGCGCTCGAGACGCAGGCCGCGGCCGATGACGGCATTCTGTACCTCAACGAGTATCAGTACGAAAACGACCTCGTCACCGACTTTGCGCGCCTGGTCGCCTCGCCCAGGCGCCGTGGCTCGCTGTATGTCGCCGCGGCAATTGCCGCGCTGCTCGGCATCGGCATGCTAGTGGCCGGCGGCAACTGGCTCAAGTTCGGCGTCGTGCTCATCGTATTCGGCGCCTTTTTGGCCTGGTGGAGCAAAAACCTGCACCATACGCTCGCGCGCGAC
Organism: uncultured Collinsella sp.; assembly: GCA_905204735.1. Lineage (GTDB taxonomy): Bacteria > Actinomycetota > Coriobacteriia > Coriobacteriales > Coriobacteriaceae > Collinsella. Next base: position 12,717 of record CAJLAV010000004.1, read on the forward strand.
TTTATCGATGCCGTCGAGGCCGACGAGTCCATGGGTGGCCGCTATCGCCGCGTCGCCGCCAACGAGGACGGTCTTATGGTATGGGGCAAGAGCGGCAAGTCGCAGTTCTTCCCGTTTGAGAAGCTCGACCACGTGCTCGACGGCGAGCGCATCTTTGTGGCCATGTTCGCCGACCAGGGCGTGACGATCCCCAAGGATACCTTTGTGCGTGGCAACGCCGAGCAGTTTGGCTCCTTCCTCAAGGCGCGCATCAACAAAAAACTCCGCATCGAGACTAAGAAGAAGAAAATGAAGGCCGAGAAGGCTGCCGCCGAAGCCAAGCAGGGCGACAAGGCCGACAAGCCCCAGGACAACAAGCACAAGCAGAAGAAGAGCAAGAAGAAGCGCTAAGGCCGAGCGCCACTGCGAAGGGAATCTCGTCCAACTTTAGTGCAGGATAAGATTCCCTTCGCAGGGCCTTCGAACTATTTAACTTCAAACCTTAAGAGCCTTCTCTCTGGCAGATCGGTCATCTTCATCGTATAAGTCCCAGGAAAAGCCTTCTCAAAACGGACGGTCTCGTAACCTTCGAAATAGTCGTTGGTGTTTCGCATCATGAATGGGACGAGCAACTCGTTCTCCGCCCCAACCTGTACAGCAAACGCAGCAGAACCGCCCAGAGCCGGCATTGCCTGCGTTATCAGATCGGTATTGACCACAAAGTCATAGTTTGGTGCAGACTCCGGCACCAAATGCCAGACATACGTCTTGATGCCGCCTTCGACATTGTCCTTATTCCTGACACGCATCTTTACGGCGATAACACACGTGATGTCGGCGTCCTTCAATTTCGTTTTCGTATCCACGATGCCATATTTTGAATAATTATCATGCGCACGCTTGAGATACTCGCGCGGCGTGAGCAGCTCTGCCCCGTCTATGCAAAACGAATACCCGTCAGTCGCCACATCCTTCGAACCCAGAAACGCCCCATCCATCGAGAGCCATTCGCCCTCCGCATAATATTTCTCAGGAATGACCGTCCGGTTCCCGTTAACGACGCTCACCCTCATGCCCGCAAGGCCGGTAGCAGCACAGCCGAAAAGAGCAAGCACCGCCCTTCTTGTCCACAGGGTTTTCTTCATCGCGCTCACGACCTTTCCCGAACGTTCACAACGGCACCGTCGCGCATGCAGTAAACCCGATCGGCCAGCTCCTCGAGCACCTCTCCGTCATGGCTGGACAGAATAACCTCGCGACCCGTTGAGGCCGCCATCGCCACAACGCGCTTGAGCATTTCCACGCCCGCTTCGTCGAGGGCATTTGTTGGCTCATCGAGAACAAGCAGTTTCGGCTTCTCCATAATTGCCGCAGCTATCCCCAGACGTTGCTTCATCCCAAGCGAGTATGCTCGGAACTTCTTTTTTTCGTCTGCATCGAGCCCCACGAGCCGCAGGGCAGAGCGAATGTCCTCGGGGGTAGCAACGCCCTTGATCTGAGCGATGAGCTCCAGATTGTCGTAGCCAGACAGATATCCCAAAAAGGAAGGCGCCTCGATCAACATCCCCAGACTCGGCGGGAACGAGATATCAACTCCGAGCCTTTGACCATCGATTGAGATCTCGCCTTCGGTGGGTTTAATCAATCCGCAGACCGCTCGCATGAGCATGGTCTTGCCCGAACCGTTTATCCCCTGAAGCCCGACCACGGTCCCAGGGGCAACCTCGATAGACACATTGCGCAGGACAACGTTTTTACCCATACGCTTCGATATGTCCCTAACGATTACGCTCATATCTTGTCCCCCTTTTCTATAAGGTCTGCCCTTCGAAACCACAGTCCGCCCAGCGATAGGCATAACGACATAATCGCAATTGATGACAAGACGCTCGAGCCCGCCGCGATTCCCTCTTTGACAATTCCGCCCCAGCGCAACAGCATCAAGGCGTTACCCAATAGCGCCCAATGTCGTGCATATGCCGAGCAGATCAGGTAGCTCATTAAAACCACAAACGAGACTGACGGCCCAAGCACAAACCCGACCGCTGCCTGCGCAAACGCAAGCGCCTCGAAAGCAAATAAGAGACCTATGAAAAACGGCAGCGCATCTGCCTCGGCAGCTTTGAGAAACCACGGCGCCAAATTAGCCAGCTGAAGCGACTCGCCATGAATGACCTCGCTGAACGAGGAGCTCACCACCAAGCTCCAAATCACAACAGAGCAAACCACCACGAGCAGTGAAAATGCCGTTACCGCCGCCACTGAGATAAAACGCGAGGCCCACCAAAGGGTTCTTGCCCGGCATCGAACAAGTGCTTGTAAACCAAGCCCGTGCAACGATTCGGTCGGATAATCGAGTGTTGTATAGAGAATAAGCAGAATGAGGAATAGCCACCCTAACGGAGGCACAAACATGACCCCGGGCCTAGGCTCAAACGGAGCAGATCCGGCAAACACGAGCGCAAGATTATCCGCAAACCCCAAGGTATCCGTCCTGACCCCATACACAGAAGACAATCCGTAGGCGTACACCAAGTTTGCAACGGTCACTGCCGCAACCGCAATAAAAGCAATGATGTTCTTCTTCAAAACGGTCCTCAGGTCCGCGGCGACCAGCCTAAACAGCATCAGACCACCTCGCGTCTTTTTAAGAATCTCGCGGAAACCAAAGAAAAGACGAACAGCAAGATGATTTCCGCAACCCCCGCTCGGATGTCGGGCCAGTTATTTAGTGATTCCGACCTGATGCTGTTAAGAATGTTGCAGTTAAAGCCGACGCATGAAAGGACGCTAAAAATCCAGTCGTTAACAAAGTGCCATGCAACCATAATCAGATATGGAACGACCATCGCCTTGATTCTGCTGCGGAACACAACCGACAGACCGGTCACGGCCATGGATAGAACCCCCAGCGCCACCGCATCGAACAGCGTATAAACCAGCACGTATAACAGAGGCCGGGAATAAAACAGGCCAGAAAAATAGCTATGCAGATAGAGCCCGACGTAAGTCGATTCGTCGACTCGGGGGAGATACGCGGGAAACAGTATGGAGACAATCAGAAAGTTCACGAGTAGCGGAATAGCCGTGACCGCAAACGCAGAGAGGAAAGCAGACAGCATCTTCACGTTCACGTATGCATTTCTAGAAACACGCGTGCAGATCTGTGCCTCGTAACCGCTCAAACGCTCGGACAGGCATGACCACGACCCGGCCAACATGGCAAGCAACGGCAGCGCATAGAAAAACACCGACGCTAACAACGGCGCATTCGCGCTCACAACAATCCAGTTACCAAAGCTACTTACACGCGTTTGGCCGGAGTATGTCTGAGACTGCAGACCAATGCCGTAGCCAAAAGATAACAGCTGTTTGCGTTCAGTCTCGAGCGTCCACCACGCCTCGACGGCAGCTGCCATCGAAATTACAATCGCCAAAGTAAGAGCCAACGCAAATATTGGGTTTCCAGATATCTTGGACAACTCGTGCCGAATTAGATTTTTATTCAACCGACATCACCCTTCCATTGGCCGGACCGAGCAGCAGCGCTCGGCCCGGCCCTAATCACAACAAGAAGCTGCGGATTGGCTAGGAGGGAAGTTTGTTAAAATGGCCTAAGCAATCGGGGCTCCACTTTCCATAGACCGTGCCGTATCCGGACTCGGCCCAGGCAGTCAGACGAGCATGGCTGCGCCCATTCTCGCGAACGAGGTTATACATCTCCCATTCGCCCGCGTGGTTGGCGCGATACACGCCTTGCGTGCAATTCATAGTGCCCGTTCCTCTATTGTCATAGGCGCCGTCCACGTACAAACGTAACGGCCTTCCTGAATAGCCTTGGATCAAAGTGTAAACTGAAGATGAATCTTCTTTCTGGCGATAGCCAGTTGCGCTCGTGCCAGAACATTGAAAAGCGAAATATCTATCTTCGTTGTTCTTGCATGTGGCAATTCCGGCATCCGCGCTCTGCGAAATGCTAGAAACCTGGGAAGTGTCAAACTCATCTTGAGCAAATGATGCGGCAGGTGCGCCCATCGACAAACCCGCAACAATCGCCAACCCGACTCCGAGTCGAGCAACAGCGCTCCTTGGCTTAATCATGGCTTTCTCCAATCAAAAGCGGTCAATAATGCGTCGACGCACGGCAACTTTTGCATGAATAGAGAAAGATGTCTGTAAACACCCGCTATTGAGTTGATTGCTCAGGCGTTTACACGTTATCTACCTGCGATAACAATGAAACAAGTTCCGCTTTATTCTTGATCCTCAACTGGCGGTAAGATGCAGACCGCAGTGCTTGCACCGTAGATGCAGCGTAACCGACATCCTCCGCAATAGCCTTTGTCGTTGCGCCCTCTGCCGTCATCAGCAAGATTTGCGACTGAACATTAGAAAGGGAGCGAGACATAAGCAGGGCCAGCTGGCGCACGCGGGCTGTTTCGGTGGACCCGTTCGCGCGGTACTCCAAGACGGCTTTCTCGTCCTCAACCGAGCGGGCGAGCGCGATGTGCGTGACGAATATGGGCACAGACCAGCAGACGATCACCGTTGCCACGACGACATTGACAGCCGAACTATGCCCCAACAACGACGCGAGGAACAACGGCTTGAAAACCGTCAGATCCTGCACCATGTTGAGCAAGACAACCCAAACGGGAGCCATCGCCCCAAAGCAGAGCATCCATACCCCAAGCATTTTGCGCTGCGGACAGCTTCGCAGCACTATATACGTGAGCAGCATCCCCGTCAGTACCGCAAGTCCATGAATTCGCCCCCTAGTTGCTGCATAGATTAAAGCAGCCACACCTATCACAACCAATGGCGCGATAGCCCGAGTATGGGCATGAACCTTAAACGGGCGCAGCTTAACAGCGAGCGAAGCCATAGACGCTATGCCGCAAACCAGGACCGGTGCAGCCATCAACGGATCGCGTATGCACCTCCATGCCGCGATATAAACAAAAGCCCATTCCACGGCAGACAGTATCGCCCACACGCACGGGCTTCCAAGCCCAATCGCCCCATCCGCTCTATCCAGATCAGCTTCACGATTCGGTTTTCCACCCGTGTAGCGTAGCGACAGAAACAGTCCGAGACCCAATGCATAGCTTGCAAGAGAAAAGGCGACAGCCCACGAAACACCGGACCCCCAATCGCTATCCGCCATTACCAAGGGACCCGCCGCAAGGAGGATGAAAAATGATGTGAGCAGGTATCGAAACAGCCGGCGCGTTCGAGCTGATGCCAACATATCGTCAGCATGCCGCTGCAGCGGCTCAGGCCCTACAGCATCACCCTCACCTGCAAACAACGCCACGAGCTCGCGTGAGCCCGCAACCGACGCCTTCCCGTATGCTCGGTGAAGCGTTGTTCGCACCGTCGATGGCTTCGTACCCGTCTCCCTGGCAATTTCCGCCGGCGTTTTCCCTTTGAGCAGCAGTCGAACAAACTGCTCTTCTCGAGGCGACAGGGCAGGGGAAAACACTCCCGCATCGAATGGGTCGGACGCGCAGGCAATATCCGGATTGTTGTCCCGTTCCCCCCTTAGCAACGTGCACACGAAGGCAACAGCAATAGCGGACCCCATCGCAAGCAATACAATGATCGCGGCATCGCTTGCGAAGTATGCCGCCTCGACAGCCGGAACAAGACCAATAGGGACTGCCACGAGCACAGAACGGGCAAACACGTCGCTCTGTCCCCGACCAAAGGCGCGGAGACAGCAAAGCGGCGGGGCCACAGCCAACACGAGATAGACCAGAGGAATTAAAAGCACTAAGCCAATTGATACGGCCGTTACAGGGGACATCCCCCATGGCTCGGGAACGACTCTCCATGAAACTCGACAGCAAAACAGCAGGCAAGACAGGATGGCTATTGTTTCTGTAAAAATCGCGTCCTGCGGGTGACGAGTTTCTCTTTCGTCAGCCCACGTCGCCCCCTGCGTCAAAGGAGAGCCCACCGTGCCCCAAATAACATATGAGAGGAGCAGCGATCCAACAAAGCACGAGGCGCACGAAACGCCATGCAGCAGCCAGATCGGTGCAAACACGAATGGAATAGAATCTCCGCGAGCATAGAAGGCCAAGTCGGCCCATTCGGGAACCGTTGCAATAACACCAAGGAAAACACCAATGGCGCCAAGGCGACCCGGCCGTCTTATTTCTCTCCCCTTGCGAAGCGCAACACCATGAACAAACGCCGCAAGGCATGCGCCAAGGATAACGAGCCAGGTCATTGCACCTGATGCCAAACCGATTGAAGATGAAAACCGGTGATAAGGGGTGACCGCCATTACGACGAGCACAATGGAGAAAGCAGATGTGGCAGAACAGCGGGAAAAGAGCATATGACCTCCATAGCGCGTCATTATATCGCTCGGGCTGCTCGTTTATCTCCGCGCCCACACCAGCCAGCATCAACGATTCACGTTAACTCCAATCCGAGCCAGGTCACGGTCCATTTTTCCCGCAGTCCCACATCAAAGTGGGATGCGGTTTCCTTTTGAGCGCCGGTTCGGAAAATGCATCCCGTTCTGAGTCAGTATTCTGGGACGCAGTTTCCGCAGCGCACCCCATTCGGAAAGCGCATCCCACAATTTGGCTGAAAACTGGGGCACGCTTTCCGGACGGATCGAAACGAGGCCAAGAAGGATAAGTTGTCCCCGCCGCCCGTTATCCTCGCCATCCATCCGAGCGTGCTACACTAGCAGCATCTATGCCACCGCGAACGCTGGAACGGACCACGCCCCGTGCCCGCCGCTCGCAAACGAACTTTAAACGCACGAGGGTTGGCCATGCCGCTTTTCTCGCAACATACCGCCCGGTTCTCGCCGGACGTTCCCTTGGAGGGCACCAGCTCTCGCGAGCTGCTCAAGCGGTTCCAGCCGCTCGAGACGCTTGCAACCGGCGGTTTTGGCTCCATCGAGATTTGCCGCGACACGCACCTGCGCCGTCGCGTCGCCATTAAGCGTATCCCCCTCACAAGCGGTGCCGGCATGCCCGCCAGCGACATCATGGATGTCCTGCGCGAGGCACACACCGCCGCCATGCTTCAACATCCCAATATCGTGCAGGTTATCGACTTTACGCATGACACCGCCTATGCCTATCTGGTCATGGAGTATGTCGACGGCATGTCGCTGGCCGAGTTTTTGCATCGTGTGGACGGCCATTCGCTCACCTTTGACGAGGCCGCGGCCATTGCCGATGCCCTGGGCCAGGCGCTCACCTTCGCCCACAGTAATGGCGTACTCCACCTGGACATTAAGCCCGCCAACGTGCTCATCGACCACTCGGGCAATGTAAAGCTCACCGACTTTGGCATGGCGCGACTGTCGTCCGCCGGTGGCTTTGGCGGTTCGCGCGGCGGCACTATCGGCTACATGCCGCCCGAGCAGCTCGATATCGAGACCGGCACGGTCGACGAGCGCGCCGATGTCTTTGCCCTCGCCTGTGTGATCTACGAGGGCCTGTGCGGCAATGCTCCCTTTATGGCCGCCACGCCCGGCGACTCGCTCGACCGCATCATCGGCGGTGCCACCTACCCCAGCGAGCTCATCCCGCACTTTCCCCCGGGAGCCGAGGCTGCGCTCATGAGCGCGCTCTCCCCCATGCCGCAGGACCGCCCCAACAGCATCGAGGCATTTTGCGACCAACTCCTTGCCGGTTTGGGCAGCGTACGCGAAGGCCGTCGCAGCCTGGAGCAAATGGTTGGCGAACTTTCGGATGACGAGCAGGAGCTCGACGATATCGAGCCGTCGCACTACGAGGACGACGCCATCGAGGTCGACCCCGCACTCGGCTGGGCGGGCACGCGCTGGAGCCATGCGCGCGACTACACCATGCGCACTATCTCGGCGCTAACGTGCGGCACCTTTAGCTTTTTGCTGATGCAAACGGCCGGGGTCGCGGCGCTTCCCGGCCTGGTCATTGCGGCCATCGCGATCGGAGCGGCGGCTGGCCTGGCCCCCCAAATTGGCTCGGCCATCTCGGCTGTGGGCTTTTTGGTGCTCATGGCCAACGCCACCATGCAGGCACAGGGCATCCTGTCGATGCTGCCCGTCGCGGTGATCTTTGCCGCCGCCATGTCCGGTTGGTGGATCGCCTGGGGTCGCACCGAGGCTGCCGCGAGCGCCGCGCTCACCTGTGCACTCGCGCTTGGCTGTCTGACCGGCAATACCTTCCTGGCAGCTGGGGTCGCCGCCGGCGTCGCGTCATTTTGGCTCGGCCCGGCAAGCGCCGCCGCGGCAACGGGCATTGGCGCGCTTTTTGCCCGTCTGGCCACGGTCGCGCTTTCAGCCGGAGGCGTGCTGGGGCTCGGTAACGTTGCCGCAGCGCTGGGAGACCCGCTCCTTTGGGCTGCCTTTGTGCTGGTCGCGGCAACTGCCGCAGCGTCATCTGCGCTGCTCAATGCCCATGCCAAGCGTGCCGATCAGGGCTCAAACCTTGCCGCAATCGCCGCCATCGCTGTCACCGGCATAGGCTGCGCAGCGGCGTCCTGTCTTGCACACCATATGGAAATTGCCAGCCTTGCAGCCGCGGTCGTCGCCAAGGCGGCGGTTGCGGGAACCCTATCCTCTATAATCGTTGGGATATGCCTATATTTGCTCGGATACCAAAGAACCTATACGGAGAGTGATCTTTCGTGAACTTCCTGAACATCTTCGAGGACCACGTGGCCGGCATCTTCGGTGCCACCCGTGCCCCGTTCTCCTTTAAGAAGCTTGCCAAGCAGGCCGCTCGCGACATGGAGGATCAGACTCTGGTGATCAACGGCGTCAACACGGCGCCGGCACTCTATACCATCCTTATCGCCGCCGACGACGATCCCATGCTCGCCCCGTTCTACCCCGAGCTTTCGCGCGAGGTCCGCGAGTTTGTGAAGGCGCAGGCCGAAAAGCGCCGCTATGTCTTTGTCGGCGAGCCCCTCGTGCGCTTTATGATCGATCCGCAGCTGCGCGCCGGCAAGTTCTCGGTCTTTGCCGAGAACGTCGATACCCCCACGCTCGGCCGCCTGTACGAAGAAGAGCGCGCCTATCAAAACGGCCTGGGCCAGAACAACTCCGCGGCAAGCCGTGCCGCCAGCGCCCCGCGCGCCGGTCAGCAGCAGTTTGCTGCCCCGCAGCAGCAGCGCCCCGCCGCCATGCCCCAGCAGCAGCCGACGCCTCGCGCCGCTGCTCCCGACCCGCTTGCCGTGGCAGACCCCTTCGCGCCTAGCGTCCCCGACCCCGCCGCAGCACCCATCCCGGTGCCGCAGACCGTCTCGCGCGACGCGCTTGCCGGCATGGGCGGAGCCGCCGCGACCGGTGCCGCCGTGGGCCTAGGCGCCGCAGCCGGCATCGCCTCCAACATGGCGAGCACTCGCGCCCCGCAGCGCCCGCTCGCCCAGCTCGTCGACGTCGTGAGCGGCGAGAGCCATAGCATCACCTCCGCACAGGTGACCATCGGTCGCGAGCGCTCAGTTTCCGACATTGCCCTGCGCGACCCCAACGTGTCGCGCCGCCACGCCCAGCTCACCTTTACGGGCTCGGATTGGTCGATCGAGGACCTCAATTCCACCAACGGCACGCTCGTCAACAACCGCCGCATTACGCGCTGCCCGCTGCGCAACGGCGATCTACTGACGTTTGGCCTGAGCACCTTTGAATTTAGGGGATAGTCGCTTATGAACATCGATATCGTCCTTTTTGCAGGCCGCATCGTCCTGGTCGCCCTGCTCTATATCTTCCTGTTCGCCGTCATGAAGACCGGCGTGGGACTTGTGCGCGGACAGCGCCGCGACTCGGCCATTTGGACGATCGATGTGGACAAGGGTCCGCGCGGCATCCGCGGCATCCACGTAGACATGCTCGGCCCCGTCATCGTCGGCCGCTCGCCGTCTTCGGACATCTGCATCAACGAGCCGTTTGTCTCGGCCTCGCATGCGCGCTTTTCGCTGCAGGGCCCGGCGCTCATCATCGAGGACCTCAACTCGCTTAACGGCACGCTCGTCAACGGCCGCCAGCTCGTGGAGCCCGCGACGCTGCGTGAGGGCGACGAAGTCCAGATTGGCGACGTGGTCATGAAGGTGAACCGTCGATGATCGACGAGGAGAACAAGTCCGCAACTATGACCGAGGCACCGGCCGCCGCCACAGCTGCGCCGGCCCACGCCGCTCCGGCGGGCTCCGCACCCGTGGAGCCCGAGGACACCGTGTTCTCCCTGCCTCTTTCGCATGTAACGCATGATATTTCGGATCTCGCCGATAACGAGGACGAAGAGGATGCCGTAGCGGCGCCCATCGGCGCACATGCTGCGGAACAGCCCACAGCGTCCGAAGCAACCCCGGCGCCGGCTCACTTTGCAGAGCCCGTCGCCGCGGCAATCAACGAGAGCGCTGCGGTGTTTGCGGCACCCGAGCCCGCCGCCCCAGCGTTTCCCATAGCCCCAGCATCCGAGGTTACGCCCGCGTCTACGCCGGCGCCCGAGACAGGGCCATCCCCCGAGGACGGCCCTGCACCCAAGACCCCGCAGCCTGCGCCCGCAAGCGAGTCCGATGCCGTGGCCGAGCCCGCCGCCCAGTCGCAAAACACGCCCGCGCCGTCGCACTTTGCGACGCCCGAGCCTATAGACGTCAGCCCGCAAGATGACGAGTCGACCGCCCGCGTTTCCGAGGAGCCCGACTCCCCGGACACCGGCGATTCCGAATCAAACGCCGAGACCGACACCGTCTCTCCCGGTGACACAGCCGAGATCGATGTCGCCGCCGTGGAGGCAAAGCTCAAAGATCCCGGCTCGACCATGAGCTTTGAGCCGCTGACCGACGAGCGCATCGAGACCGACTCGACCTACGACGCCGGCACCACCACGCAGCTTATGTGGGGTGCCCGCTCCGACGTCGGATGTGTACGCCCGCACAATGAGGACTCCTATCTGGTGCAGTCACCGCTCTTTTGCGTGTGCGACGGCATGGGAGGACACGCCGCCGGCGAGGTGGCATCCTCCATTGCCGTCGAGACAATCGCCAAGACGGCACCGCAGTCCGCCGACGCCGCGCGCCTGGCCGCAGCCGTCGAGGCCGCCAACGCCGCCGTGATCGAGGCCGCCCTCAACGGCCTGGGCAAACCCGGCATGGGATGCACGGCCACCTGCGCCTACATCGAAAACGACACGCTCGCCATCGCCCACGTGGGCGACTCGCGCGCCTACCTGCTCCACGAGGGTACGCTCATCCGCGTGACCCGCGACCACTCCTACGTGGAGGAGCTCGTGGATGCTGGCGAGATTACGGCCGACGAGGCCCGCGTCCACCCCAACCGCTCGGTCATCACCCGCGCGCTGGGCTCGGATCCCGCCATGTATGCCGACCACTTTACCCTGCACATCGAGGAAGGCGACCGCCTGATTCTGTGCTCCGACGGTCTTTCGAGCATGATTCCCGATAGCGATATCGAGAACATCGCCACGCAGTCCTCAACCGCGCAAATCTGCGTCGACAACCTAGTGGACGCGGCGCTTGCCGCCGGCGGCCACGACAATGTGACCGTGGTGGTCGTCGACCTGGTCGACGACGGCGTCATGCGCGAGGCAAAACGCGTCCGACGCCGCAATGTCACCATCGCCACCGTCTTGGCCCTTGTCTTTGTGCTGGTAGCAGGCATCTGGGCATACACGGGCATCACCGGCTCCTATTACTTGGGAACCTACCACGGCAATGTCGCCGTCTGGCGCGGCCTGCCCGGCAAGACGCTCGGGGTCGAGCTCCACTGGCTCGAGAGCGAAACCAGCATCAAGCTGTCCGACCTGCCCGAAGACACGCAAAACCGCCTGAAGGCAGGCATTCCACAAACGAGCGTCGACGATGCGCAGGACACCATTTCCAAGTACCGCCATCAGATTGACGAGGAGCAGACCCGTCAGGTGATTGACGCGCAAACGATTCGCGACAACACCGATCAGGAATCCACCTCCGAGTCAGATTCCGAGAAAACCGCCGAACAGTCAGCCGAGGCCGAAGCCTCCGATAAGAATTAGAAAGGGAGTGCCGCTTATGAGTCGCCGCAACACCGAACTGCTCTTGCTCATCGCCTCGGCGTTCCCCGTCATCCTGCTCTATGCGATGTACGTGCTCACCGCGGGTGCCACGATTTCCTTTGAGACGCTCGCCGTGCCGATCGGCCTGTTCGCCGCCTTCGCCGCGGCGCATATCGCCGTGCGCATCCTGGCGCCCGGCGCCGACCCCGCCATCCTACCCATCGTCTTTGTGCTCTCGGGCATTGGCATCACGTTTGTGACGCGCTTGGCGCCCACGCTCGCCATCTCGCAGCTCGTCATCCTGTTTATCTCGGTGGCGCTGATGGTAGGTACGCTTGCGCTGGTCAAAAACCTCGACGTGGTCATGCGCTACAAGTACACCTTTGGCATCATCGGCATCATCTTGCTGATGCTGCCCATCTTTATCGGCACCACGATCTCGGGCTCCAAACTGTGGATTCGCATCGCCGGCTTTACCATTCAGCCCGGCGAGTTCGCCAAGGTCTTTATCGTGCTGTTCCTAGCCGGTTACCTGGCCGAAAACCGCGAACTGCTCTCTATCTCCAACCGCAAGATCTTGGGTCTTAAGATTCCGCGCCTGCGCCTGCTGCTGCCGCTGTTCGCAGTCTGGGGCGTATGCCTGCTCGTCGTTGTCTTCGAACGTGACCTGGGCTCGGCCTTGCTGTTCTACACCATCTTCTTGCTGATGCTCTACGTTGCCACGGGTCGCTTCTCGTATGTCATCATCGGCCTTGCGCTCTTGGCCGTGGGGGCCGTGGGCGCCTACAAGTTCCTGTCGCACGTCCAGGTGCGTTTCCAGATCTGGGCCGATCCCTTTAAGGACGCGCAGGGCCAGGGCTATCAGATTGTCCAGTCCCTCTTCTCGCTGGCCGACGGCGGCCTTGTTGGCGTCGGCATTGGCAACGGTATGGCCAATAACATCCCCGTCGTCGAGTCCGACTTTATCTTCTCGGCCATCGGCGAGGAAATGGGCCTTTTGGGCGGCGGCGCCGTGCTCATCCTGTTTATGCTTTTTGCCGTGCGCGGCCTCACCACGGCAGCCCGCGCCAAGTCCGACCTTGCCGCCTTTAGCGCGACCGGCCTTACGGCGGCCATCAGCTTCCAGGCATTCTTAATCGTTGGCGGCGTAACCCGCCTAATCCCGCTGACCGGCGTCACCCTGCCCTTTATGAGCCAGGGCGGTTCTTCGCTGCTGGCGAGTTTTATCATCGTCGCGCTGCTGCTGCGCGCCGGCGACGAGGCAACCGGACGCGAAGCCGAGCTCACCGGCACCGGCACCATGGCCGCCATCACCGATGACCAGGTCGCATCCGCCGCCGCCCCGACCGGTACGCGTTTTGCCAGCGCACCTTCCTACAGCCACGGCAACCACTCCGCGGGCTCTCGCATGCGTCGTCGCCTGCTCGACACGCCAGAGTCCGGCGTGCTCGGCCGCGTGGCACTTGCCAACCGTCTGACTCGTGCCGTGTTTGCTTTCACGGCGCTGTTCGCCATCCTTATCGGCAACCTCACCTATGTCCAGGTCATCAAGGCGAAGGACTATCAGGACATGCCGACCAACAACCACACCATCGCCCGCTCCAAGTACATCCAGCGTGGCTCCATCATCACGTCCGACGGCGTGACGCTAGCCGAGTCGTTGCAGCAGGAGGACGGCACCTACGCCCGTTCCTACCCCAACGGCAACATGGCCGCGCACGTGGTGGGCTACGTGAGCCAGCAATACGGCACCGCCGGCATCGAGAGCGTCATGAACGATACGCTCACCGGCTCCAAGGATTACTCCAGCTGGAACAACGCCATCGCGTCGCTCGCGGGCCAGACCCAGCCGGGCAACACCGCCAAGCTCACCATCGACTCGCGCATCCAGACGGCGGCCGAGCAGGCGCTCAAGGGCTTTAAGGGCGCTGTAGTGGTCATCGACCCGCGTACCGGCGCGGTGCTTGCATGTGCCAGCTCGCCCACCTACGACAACACCAACATCGATGCCCTGCTGCAGACGGGCGGCGGCGAGGACGGCTCCATGTACGACCGCGCCATGGACGCGCTGTACACCCCGGGTTCCACCTTTAAGGTCGTCACGCTTTCCGCCGCACTCGAGACCGGAACCGCCAGCCTCACGAGCACCTATCAGGCACCCGGCTCCATGGACATCGGCAACGCGCCGGTCACCAACTCCGCCAACGAGAGCTACGGCACCATCAGGCTGCAGCAGGCCTTTGCCGTCTCCTCCAACGTCGTCTTTGGCCAGGTGGCCAACGAAGTGGGCGCAAACACGCTCGTGCAGTTTGCCAACGCCTTTGGCTACGGCCAGAAGCTCGGCCAGGACCTGACCTCCACGGCCTCCATCATGGCCGATCCGTCGCTCATGACCGAGTGGGAGACCGCCTGGGCAGGTGCCGGCCAGCCCGTCGGCATGGACCACACACCCGGCCCGCAGACCACGGTCATGCAAAATGCCGTGATCGCCGCGGCCATCGCCAACAGCGGTGTGGTCATGGACCCGTTCTTTGTTTCCCAGGTGCTCGCACCGGACGGAACCGTGGTCAAGACCACGCAGTCCCGCTCGCTGGGCCAGGCCGTCAGCTCCGCCACGGCCGACCAGGTCAAGCAGGCCATGCTTGCCGTCGTCCAGTCCGGCACCGGCACCGATGCCCAGATCCCCGGCGTCAAGGTCGCCGGCAAGACCGGCTCGGCCGAGACCGGCGGCACCAACGTCAACTCGATGTTCGTTGGCTTTGCACCTTACGATTCACCCACGGTCGCCATCTCGGTGGCCTTGGAGGATTTCGACAAGCATGACGTCGAGGCCGCCAAGATCGCCGGTATCGTCCTGACCGCGGCGCTTGCCGCACAGGGAGCGTGATGCCCATGATCGAATCGGACACCCGAGGCGCGCCGCGGCCGAAGAGTTAGCGGCAACGCGCCACACGGCCCCAGCGGCCACATCGTAGGTACTACACACATCGTTGAGCGAATAGTTATGTTAGGAGCAGGAATGGAACAGAGGGTCCTCGGGGGAAGATACCTCCTCAAGGATAAGGTGGGAACAGGCGGCATGGCGACCGTCTACCGTGCACAGGACCAGGTCCTCGACCGCACGGTTGCCGTCAAGATCATGCTGCCGCAGTATGCTGGCGACGCAACCTTCGCCGCACGCTTTAAGCAGGAGGCCCAGGCAGCAGCCGGTCTCTCCTCCCCCTATATCGTGGGCGTCTACGATTGGGGCAAGGACGGCGACACCTATTACATCGTCATGGAGTACCTGCGCGGCACCGACCTTAAGAGCGGCATCAAGAGCCACGGCGCCCTCGACCCCAAGAAGGTCGCCCAGATCGGCTCGCAGATCAGCTCCGCGCTTTCGGTCGCCCACAAGCACGAGATCATCCACCGCGACATTAAGCCGCAGAACATCATGGTGCTGCCCGACGGCAACATCAAGGTGATGGACTTTGGCATCGCGCGCGCCAAGAACAGCCACCTCACGCAAGACAACAACGTGCTGGGAACTGCCCACTACGTCAGCCCCGAGCAGACCCGTGGTCAGGACCTCGGCCCCACCTCGGATATCTACTCGCTGGGCGTCGTGATGTACGAGTGCGCCACCGGCCGCGTCCCCTTTGACGGTGACGACGCTATCTCGGTCGCACTCAAGCAGGTCAACGAGCTGCCTATTCCGCCGAGCCAGATCAACTCCGGTGTCGACGCCGACCTTGAGCGCATCATCCTCAAGTGCATGGAGAAGGACCCGGCAAACCGCTTCCAGACCGCCGACGAGCTGCGTCAGGTGCTCAACAGCTACCTGTCGGGCCGTGCCGTCAACGTCTCGGAGCCCACGCGCATCATCGGTGCCCCCGGTGAGCTGGGCGCCACCAAGACTCGCGAGCTTTCCGATCAGACGCGCGCCATGGTGCGTCCCGTCTCGGGCGTGAGCGGCCAGAATACCGCCCGTAGCTCGGTTTCGGGCTCCACCGGCTCCTACGAGGTCGAAAAGCCCAAATCCAACAAGAACAAGATCATCGCCGCCGTGGTGGCAGCCGTTGCCGTCATCGGCATCGTGGTGGCCTTTGCCACAGGACTCTTTGGCGGCGAGCAGGTCACCGTGCCCGATGTGCTGGGCAAGGACCAGCAGACTGCCGTCGAGCTGATCAAGGAAGCCGGCCTCGAGGTCGGCACCATCGACCAAAGCTACAACGACGATGTCGACGAGGGCAAGGTCGCCGAGCAGACGCCCAACGGCAACACCAAGAAGCCCAAGGGCACGCGCGTGAACCTGGTGGTCTCCAAGGGCCCCAAGCCCTCCGAGAAGGTTGAGGTTCCGCAGCTCGTTGGCCTGACCAAGGACCAGGCCGAGGCAGCGCTGGCAAGCGTTGGCCTTAAGGGCAGCGCTTCCGAGGAAGCCAACGAAGCCGAGGAAGGCCAGGTCTTTGAGCAGGGCACCGATGCCGGCAAAGAAGTCGAGAAGGGCACGACCATCTCGTACAAGGTCTCGAGCGGCCCGGATACCACCTCTGTTCCCGATCTGACTGACATGACCGAGTCCCAGGCGCGCAATGCGCTCGACATGGCCGGCTTTGGCGTTAACGTGAGTTATCAGGAGAACGACTCGGTTACCGAGGGCACGGTGATTAGCTGGAACCCCAGCGGCAAGCAGAAGCCCGGCGCCACGATTACCGTCGTCATTGCCAAGAAGTCCGGCAAGGCGAGCGTTCCGGGCAATCTGTACGGTAAGAGCATCTCTGCCGCCGTCACCGCGCTCAACAATGCCGGCTTCTACAACATCGCGTTCTGCGACCAGAACGGCAACCCCGTGAGCGGCAACGAAAACGCCACCGTCACGGGCGTCTCCCCCACCGGCAAGCAGTCCACCGACAGCACGATCACGTTGACGGTTTCGCTTTCTGGCTCCGATTCGGGCGACGATTCCGGCACGACTAACTAGTCGAGGACCCATCACCCGCAGCGGCTAGGGCCGCAAACATATTCGCTCAACGGCGCCCGCTTGCTCCCCCGCAAGCGGGCGCTTTATTTATCGACAGACCATGGCCCCTTAGCAACGCAAAGAGGCCCGCAAAAGCGAGCCTCCCAGGTGACAACAGAATATGTAATGCAGTAATTACTGGCCGCAGAACTTCACCATGATCTCGACCATGGACTCTTGCCTATGGACAAAATGTCCATAGGCAAGGAGATGAAAGAGTAAGGACAACGCCCTCTAAAAGAAGGCCGTATATGAAGATTGCATATCCCTTTTGCCTTCATATACTCAAGAAGCACCCCTCGAAGCGCTCCTGAGAGGCCCCCTTGGATGCAACCCAGGGGATCCAGATTCTGGTAGACATCGGCGCAGCAAAATCCTGCCGCGCAGGCACGAACGGACATCTTGACTCCTAACGCAATGCGGGGCGCCCCAAGACACCCCGCCACGACAAAAAACTAGTTCTCGTAGACCAGCGGGTGGCCCCAACTGCCCTCGATCTTGCAGGTCTCCGCCGCAAAACCGGCAGCGAAGTCCAAGCTCTCGCGAATCGCGGCCTCGCCGCACTCGCCGGCCTTCTTCTTGGAAAGATAGGTGACCAAAAACGCCGTCAGCAGTGAATCGCCGGCCGCCATAGCGTCTTTGAGCTCCTCGGGCGCCACGGGCTTGATGCCCTGCTCGTAGAAGTTTTCGCCGTCATAGGCGACGGAGCCCTTGCTCCCGCGCGATGCGCATACGATTTGAGGGCCAAGGGCCTTCACCCACTCGAGCTTCGCCTTGATATCCTCCAGGGAAGCGTCGCCCATGGACATAAAGGCGTACGTCACAAATGGCGCAATCTGCCCGAAGTACTCGTCGGTGGAGTCATCGGAGAAGTCGAAGCTGATA
>CAJLAV010000005.1:0-29662 GCA_905204735.1 uncultured Collinsella sp.
ACAAATCCAAGTTAGACCATTTCAAATGGTTCGATGTCTGCCCGGATGCGACACTCGATGTGTCCATCCTCGCAGTATCCGGTTCTCAAGGTGCACGCTTAGCGGCTGATCCGGTCCGACCGGGCCGCGCGGCAAGGAGATATATTGCCAGACCGGAGGGGCGCCGTGGGCGGGAATCGCGCACTCCATATTTTGTTCACAAATGAATAGATCCCTCAGTCGCGTCACTGAGGTTAAAACTGAAGCATTGGCTTCTGATATTGGCGATGACCAGCTGTTTTACGAGTATTGAGACATCGGTCATCTCTGGAGCGCTACTTTACTCCAAAGGCATCAGCTATTTGTTTCCCATCGGTAAAAGGCGGGTTTTGTTCGCCAAGCGTTCTTATATATAGATAGATACGGGTTCGAACCCATGAAAGGGCGACAAAAAAGACGGCCAACCGAAGTTGACCGTCTCAACAATCTTTGGGTGGGCCGTCAGGGGTTCGAACCCTGGACCTTGGGATTAAAAGTCCCCTGCTCTGCCAGCTGAGCTAACGGCCCGCGGGTGGCATTGTACCACGGTCTGGGACTATTCCCAACTCCATTGGCCGTTCTGGAAAATCACAACTTCACGTCCATCAGGCGTAATGCCCGTAATATCGATGTCGTCCGTGCCGATCATAAAATCGACGTGCGTGCTCGAGACGTTAACACCATGCTCCAGGAGCTCCTCCTTGGACATGTCATACCCACCCTCGATGCATTCGGGGAAACCGACACCTAGCGCGAGATGGCAGCTAGCGTTCTCGTCATAGAGCGTATCGTAGAACAGAACACCACTTTCGCGGATCGGCGTGTTCTTGGAAATGAGCGCGACCTCTCCCAGGTGAGCAGCGCCCTCGTCAGTATCGATGATACTTGCGAGCGTTGCCTTGCCCACGCGGGCGTCGTAGTCCACCACGCGGCCGCCCTCGAACTTAATCCAAAAATCGTCGACTTTATTACCGTGGTGGATGAGCGGCATGGCCGAGTACACGATACCGTCGGCGCGCATGCGATCAGGCGAAGTGAAGACTTCCTCGGTGGGAATGTTGGGGAAGAAGGGGTGCCCATCGGGCGTCTTGCCCTTGCCACCGGCCCACTCGTGACCCTTCGTCATGCCAATCGTCAGATCGGTTCCATTTGCCGCGGTGTAATGCAGACAGTCGAAACGATTGTCGTTCAGGAAACGCAGGTTCTTTTCGAATGCGGCGTCATGGAGCTCCCAGTCACTCTCTGGGTCCTGGCCATCGGCGCGAGCGGTGTGCAGAATCGCATTCCACAGCTTATAGATTGCAACCTCATCGGCGTCTCCCGGGAACACCTCGCGCGCCCAAGCCACGACCGGAGCGCCGGCGATGCACCACGGATTGATGTTGTAATCCAGTCCACGGCGGAAAACTTTGCACTGCGTGTTCTTTGCCTTAGAAGCTGCAGCGGGCTTAGCGGGATCGATGCCCTTAAGGGCGGCGGGGTCCGCACCCTCGATAAAGATAAAGCAGGCACCGTCCTGGGCCAGGGAATCCAGCTGCAGGCGCTTCCACTCGGGCGTCTGCTCAAAATAGCTTTTCTCGACATGCTCGTACGTGAGCCTCGTCACGGCATCATCGGCCCAGATGACCGTCACGTGGCCGGCGCCGGCAGCATAGGCCTCCGCGACCACCACGCGCGCAAACGGCGCGCACTCAACCGGAGACTGAACGACGACTTCCTGGCCGGGCTTAACGTTTACGCCCTTGCGGACAACCAGGCGCGCATAGTTTTTAATCTTGGGCTCCAGGGACTTCATACCCTCCAGGGCCTCTTCGACCGTCAGGGCAGCTCGAATCATGTGCCACTCCATCTATCTATAGAACAGTAAAAAGGCGCGCCGCAAAAACGACGCGCCTTATATCTTAGCGATAAGTATGTATGCAAACGCTACTTCTTCTTGGAGTCCTTCTTGTCCTCCTCGGCAGCTGCGCGCTCGATAAGAGCGTTGAGCTTGTTCTCGGACATGCCCTCGGCCTGCGCGCGGTACATGTTGCGCAAGGGACGAATACGAGCGAAGTCGTAGATAAAGTCACCTAGGATGATGACATAGGACAAAACGATGCCGACCATCTGGACAGGGCTGGACACCATGCCAGCGGGAGCGAAGTACAGCGAGGCCCAAATTGCCACGACGAGCACCATGCCAATGGCGAGCACAATCCACCAGATGCGACGGCGCTTGGTGTAGTCCTCGTCCTGCTTGAGGAGGATATTCGACACCGTATAGATGCGGTCCTCCTTGGCGCGCTGCTTAGCCTTGCGGGCGCGCTTCTCCTCTTTAGAGAGGCCCTCGAGGTTCTCGCCCTTCTCGAGCTCTTTGCGGCGTGCCTTAGACGAAGCCGGCACGACGCGAACGGAGCTCGCTGCTTGGCGGGCGGGCTTAGCAGATGCGGCAGACTTGCGCGCAACCCCGGTAACTTCGTGGGATTGCGTGCGCTTGTTCGTGGCGCTACGGGTACTCACTTATGCGTTCTCCTTCATGCTTGTGAACTGGGAGCCCGTGATGATCTGGAAGGCCTCGCGATAGCGCTCGGACGTGCCATCGATGACCTCGGCGGGCAGGTGCGGGGTCTCCCCCGTCATATCCCAGTTGGCCTTGAGCCAATTGCGGACGAATTGCTTGTCGTAGCTAGGCTGGATCTTGCCCTCCTCGTAGCTGGCAGCAGGCCAGAAACGGCTGGAGTCGGGCGTGAGACACTCGTCAATCAGCGTGACCTTGCCATCAATAACACCAAACTCGAACTTGGTGTCGGCAATGATGATGCCACGGGTCGCGGCGTACTCGGCGGCAGCCTTGTAGATCTTGAGGGAAAGGTCGCGAATCTGCGTGGCGATGTCCTCGCCCACGATCTCGCAGCAACGCTCGAACGAGATGTTCTCGTCGTGGTCACCAATCTCGGCCTTCGTGGACGGCGTGAACAGCGGCTCAGGAAGCTTGGAAGCCTCGGTCAGGCCCTCAGGCAGCTGGATGCCGCAGACGGTGCCGTTCTCGTCGTAGGTCTTCTTGCCCGAACCGGTCAGATAGCCGCGGACGATGCACTCGATAGGAATCGTCTGGGCCTTCTTAACCAGCATGGCGCGGCCAGCGAGGTAGTCACGATACTCAGCAAACTCCTCGGGGAAATCCGCCGGGTCGATGGAAACGAGATGGTTGGGGACGATGTCGGCAAACTGATCGAACCAGAATGCCGAGATGCGATTGAGTACCTCTCCCTTAAACGGAATCTCGTCGGGAAGAATGAAGTCGAACGCAGAAATGCGGTCGGTGGCGACCATCAGCAGGTTTTCACCGGCATCGTAAATATCACGAACCTTGCCACGGGAATCCGGACGACGCTCCATCGTTGTCACGTGAGTCACTCCTTACCTAAATACGACAGAAATGCGGGTTCTTTCCCGCATGTTTTCGCAAACTCGGAGCGGCAGGGACGCGGCCCCTCCTTCACCGAATAGCGAAAAGCTAGTGCTCCATTGTAGTAGATGCCGCGTCTGCCGTGTGCTCGCGGGGCAGATGAATTGTAAAAGTCGTACCCTTTCCAAGCTCCGACTCCACGGATATGTAGCCATGGTGACGCTCGACGATCTGCTTGGTCACGGCGAGGCCAACGCCCAGGCCGCCGGCTTCGCGGGCGCGGCTGGCATCGGCGCGCCAAAATCGTCCGAAGATACGCGACAGATCGTCCTTGGCAATACCGATACCGGTATCAGAAACGGCAATGCTGACGTGCTTGCGGTCACTGAGCACCGACACCACGACCCAACCGCCCTCGGGGGTGTAGCGCATGGCGTTGCTCATGAGGTTGATAACACATTGCGTGATCATGTCGGGATCGGCCTCGACGACATCGTCGTGACCCTGGGTCTCGTCCGCAAAACGCAGGCGCAGATCGCGGTCGACAAACAGGCGCTCCTGGGCATTGACGATGGAACGCACGAAAGGAACCATGTCCACCGGCTCAAGGTTGAGCGGAGCCGCGCTGTTTTCCATGCGCGACAGGTCGAGCATCTGCTGCACCAGACGAGCCAAGCGACGCGTCTCGGAAGCAACGGTCTCCAAATGCTCATCGTCGGTGGGATACACGCCATCCTGCATGGCCTCGACCGTTGCCAGCATGGCCATGAGCGGCGTGCGCAGCTCGTGGGCAACATCAGAGGTCAGGCGCTTTTCGTGCTTCATATCCTTTTCGAGTGAGGTGGCCATCTCGTCGAAGGTCTCTCCCAGCTGATCGATCTCGTCATCGCCGCGCAGCCCCGTGCGAGCCGACAGGTCGCCGTCACGGATTTGCTTTGCGGTACTGGTGATGCGATGAATCGGTTTGGTGAGCATGCGCGACACGAGCGATCCGATAACGACCGAAATGCAGATTGCAACAACCGCGGCGAGGGCCATGGCGTTAAAGGTCTTCTCCCTAAACGCAGAGTCCGCCTTGGTGAGCAGAGCGTCGGAGCCGATGGCCCACAGCTTTACCTGTCCGACATGCTCGCCGGAAGACGTTACAATCTCGACGTTAGCAACGCTATCGGAGTCGGTTGGAGCAGACGAGACAGGGCTATGCGATGCCCTCTTGCCGCTCGTGTCGTCGGTCGTAGCCTGGTTTTCGCGTACATCGGCGGTGGCGCTTGCCGAGGGCCAGGAATCGTCATAAACGATCACACCCTTTTTATTGACGACCTGCATGCCCAGATCGTCGGAAACTAAACTCGACGTTGCGACCGTGCGCAGTTCTCCCGCGGTCCAAGAGCCGTTTTCCTCATATGAGGTCGCCAACTTCTCGGCAGCGGAGTTTGCGATTTCGACGATATTGGAGCGTGTGTAATCCGAAAAGACCGTGCCCCACACAACAGAGACAACGCCCACCAGCACCAATACCGTCATGAGCGATGTCAGAGCAAAAGCAAGTGCCATGCGCGAGGGATAGCTCATCGTTGGCCGTGAATCGGAACGAGGCGTGTTCCAACTAGCCTTGGAACCCGCCTCGCTCTCCTGCTTGTGCTTTTGTCCGATTTCAAAGCGCGCAGGTGTCATATGTGATTTCCCTATTTCTCGTCCGACTTATCGGTCTTGGCCGGAGCCTCGAAGCGATAGCCGACACCATGGACGGTGTAGAGCCACTTGGGCTTCTTGGGATCATCGCCCAGCTTGGCGCGAAGATTCTTCACGTGGCTATCGATGGTGCGCTCATAGCCCTCAAAGTCATACCCGAGCACTTTCTCGACCAGCTCCATGCGGTTATACACACGGCCGGGATGGCGGGCAAGCGTGGTGAGCAGCTTAAACTCGGAAGCCGTCAGATCGACTTCCTTGCCCTCGACCAAGATCTTGTGGCCCGAGATATCGATGACCAGATCGCCGAAGTCGAGTACCTCGACGGCGGGCTCGTCGGCCTGATGGGCACGGCGGAACAGAGCGCGAACGCGGGCGACGAGCTCGCGCGGCGAGAACGGCTTAATCAGATAGTCGTCGGCGCCGAGCTCAAGACCGATAATACGGTCCTCGATCTCGCCCTTAGCCGTCAGCATGATGATGGGGACATCCGAGGTATCGCGAATGGTGCGGCAAACGCGCTCGCCGGGAATCTTGGGGAGCATAAGGTCGAGCACGACCAGGTCGAACTGATGCTTCTCGAACTCCTCGATCGCGGACTGGCCGTCGCCGACGCCCACAACCCAGTAGCCTTCGCGCTCGAGATAGGCAGCGACGGCGTCACGGATTGCCTTCTCATCCTCGACCAGCAGAATCTTTTTTGCATCTGAAGCCATAACACGGCCCCCCTGTCTCAATTAGCTAAGAACAAGCCCATTTTAACGCACCTGAGCCCGCCGGATGCCGCTATGACGCGACAGCTCGGCAGGCGGTACTCACAATTACAACGCGTTTATTCCCCTGTTGGCGCCTTTTTAACCCCTCTAAGCTTAAAGAGAGAATAGGCGTGCAGTGACCGTCTCTGGTATACCCTGGCTGTTGCGCACCGTGGCGTACGTAAGGAATGAGTCCGATTTTCCCGCCGTAGCTGGATAATCGCCATACTCCAAAGCGCGGTCGGGCGACAGCAGCGAGCCATAGGTCTTGGCAGAGGTGTCGATCAGGAAATGCGACGCCTGTACCTTAACAAGGTATTTATTCTTCTTGCCAGCCGCACATGCGAGCGGCTCGCGTGACAGAAAGAGGTACGGCCCTCCCTCATTACCGATATACGTGCCCATATTGCCCAGGCTGCCCACGCCGCTATAGGCCGCCTCGATAGAAAACACGAAGGTATCGCCCATATACACGGCCTCGAAAGGCGAAA
Source organism: uncultured Collinsella sp. (assembly GCA_905204735.1). Taxonomy (GTDB): domain Bacteria; phylum Actinomycetota; class Coriobacteriia; order Coriobacteriales; family Coriobacteriaceae; genus Collinsella. The sequence continues at coordinate 6,348 of CAJLAV010000005.1, forward strand.
CTGACGAAGGGAGGACCAGCTGGGCACGCTTGGTGTTGTTGCCGTCGGTCAGATCGATTGCCGTAATGCCGTAGTAGACGCCCTCGTCGTTGCGGACACGCGGCGAGATGGTCAAAATGCCGTCGCTCGCGCGCGGGGCCGATGCAAAGCGGCCCGTCGATTTCCAAATTGCCTCGGCCTTGGATTCATCAAGCGAGCGACGATAGCAAAACGAATCACTACTCGTTTTATTGCCGCCTGCCGAAGGCATTTTATACCAGATGACTGATGACCCGAACGCCGTAAACAGGGGCGGATCATAGTCCTTGCCACCTCGATCGAGCTCAACCACATCGCCAGAGAGCGAAGCGCCCGACAGATTTTGAGCGTAGAGCTTCCACGATGAATTGGCAAAGTTCATCTCAACCCACGCAAACACGCCATCGCCGGCACGGACATCGTAAAATGCATATCCCGTGCCCTCGATAGGGTCCTCGATTAATGTAGTAAGCGAGCCATCGCCCAGGTTAAGCACACCGAGCGTGTTGGCGTGCAGTGCCGATGCGGGCGCCATCATTGCCGCGGCGTAATCGCCGTCGCAGTAGTACAGCAGCGTACCCAGAGGCAGCGTCCACGACGCCGCCGGCTCAAGATCGATGTCGACTGCCTCGTACTCATCCGTAATCGAGATGATTTTGGAATCATCCTTGATAACCTGCGGCTCGCCGGCGGCATCATCGCTGGTGCCCGTTTTTTTCGAGCATCCGGCAAGCACCGTGGCAGCGCCCGCGGCAGCCCCACCGAGTACAAAGCCGCGACGCGATATTCCGTTCTTGATGTGATCGGCGATACCCATTAGGCGATCTCGGTGCGAGCGGCCTCGATGGCGCGCGTAAGCTGGTCGGCGCAGGAGGTCTTTTTCATACCGCAGGTATTACCGGCGAGAACCTCGATTACGCGATCGGCAGGAGCGCCCTCGACCAGCTTGGAGATTGCCTTGAGGTTGCCATCGCAGCCGCCAGTAAACTCGACGCCCAGCACCTTGCTGCCATCGTCAGAGAGATTGAGGTGAATATTGCGAGAGCATACACCCTGAGGCTTGTAGTCAAAACTAATCATTGAGATCCCCTCTCAGAAAGAAATTTCAGACGTCTATTATCCCCGCCTGGACCGACTTATTATCGCAAGCACCGATTCAACATCCTACGATGCTTGGACTGGTGGGGGCAAGATTAGCAGTCCGCACCCTGTACGTGGACCATGCGCTTCTCACGATACATATTGTGGTCGGCGACGCGATATACATCGGCCAGCGTATTTCCAGCCGTCTCGACGGTCGCCACGCCAATCGATGCGCTGACCGTCAGGGTCTCATCGCTTACCGCGGCAAGACCGAGACGAAGGTCCTGTTCCAGCCCGAGCGCAGACTCGTTGTCAGTATGGGGGCAAACCAGCAAAAACTCGTCGCCGCCAACGCGCATCGGCAGGTAATCCGCACCAGCCACCCGCCGCAGCACGGACGCCGTCCGTCGCAGCAGCTCATCCCCCATCTCGTGACCATAGATGTCGTTGGTCCGCTTGAGATAATTACAGTCCACCATAATCACGCTCACCGGCAAGTCCTCGTTTACCAGGCTATCTCCACGCGATTCAAGATAGTTGCGGTTGCGAAGCCCCGTCAGTTTATCTTGGTATGACAGCTCCTCGGCATGCTTGACCATCGATATGTTGTGCGTCGCCACGACAACCGACTCCAGCCGGCCTTGCTCATCGCGATGCTGGGGGACAACCTGTAGCGAGTACCAAGCGCCTCGACAATCTCGCACCTCGGCAGCCAAGTATGGTACGCCCTCCATACGTTCACGAAGCGTACTTATATCTACGAGTCCCACAACCGCTTCGCGGCTTTCGGGGCTCACGATATCCCGGCAGACTGTGTCCATAAAGTCATATGCCTCGTTGTGCTCGGCGAATATCTTCGCTATCGCCGGCGACATATTGATTCCCTCGATCTCGAGGGTGTCGAGATGCAAAAGGAAGGTCGAATCGTAGATGGCGCTTATGGCATTGATAATGCCGAGCTGTTTATCCTTTTCGACCAAATTGCGGTGGTCAACGATATTTCGAGCCAACAGCACCACGACCCAAAACGCGAGGCACACCAAGACGCCGACGGCGACAAATGAAATCCTGTCAGACATGACCTCAGATTTGGGATATAGCGCAAACAGGCGGTAGTCCTTATATGCCGCACGCACGGCATACCATTTGTCTCCTCGATATTCGATGCGCGTCAGGCCGTCTTCTTTCCACTCAACTCCTGTACTGGTGAGGAGTCGGGCGAGCGACACGTCAGCATCGGCACTGTTGGATGAGACAATCTCCGCATCCTCCATAACAAGCACCATGGGACTTTGGTGGAAGGTGTTGTTCGCAAGCACATCGGCTATGGCATATGAATAGTCATCCGCCGTATCGGGAACAAATGAGCGGTATGCCAGGGCAACGCCGTCGCCATACGGGACAGCACAGACGGCAAACACAACACCACGGCGCTCGACGACAGTTGAGTAGGACACTTTGGAACCTTGATACATCGATGTGACCGGCGAACATGCCAGCTCCTCTCGCCACAACATGAGCGGATCGCGACCATCGATGTCGTAGTGGGCGGCCATATGACCGTCGGAGTCCATGACCATCAACCCCGAAAGGCTCTCGGCATGGACAAATTGCTCGATAAGGTCGTTGTTAACCTCAACGCGATCAGAGGACAGGGACGTCGCAAACGATTCGACCGCGGCGAGCAAATCGTGCGTCTCCTCGGTTTTTCTCCCCTGTTCGTAGCGGTCATATTTTTCGCAAGCGTTTTCCAAAAACACCATGGTTTCTTGGCCAAACCCAAGCGTTTTTTCGAGGCAGCGATGGGTTCCAACCGCATACAACAGGCCTAATAAGACAGCGCTGACAATAACGCCGACAGCTATGACGGTCAGAGTCTTTCGACGCAAGCGGTGCTTGTCATTTGTCATGATTCCGCTCCTTGCCCGCCCGTCGTCGCTCCTGCCTTGTAATTGTCCACAATGCGCTCTATCGTGCCGTCTCGATCCATGTCGAACAGCGCGGTATTGAGGTTTTTGACGCACTCTCCCTCATAGGCAACATCAAATGCAACGCCCAGGTCAACCGTCATAACGTTGTCGGCAAACACACGATAAACGCCGGGATACTGGGCGACGAGTCGATCAAGCGATTGAACGTCCGCCATCCAACAGTCGACATACCCTTTGGCGAGGGCGGCTTTGCAGAGCTCGGCAGAACCATACGATTTGATTTGCACGTCCGGCGAGATTTCCAGATCCCCTGCGAGCAATCGGCGTTCGCTCACCGAGCCCGCAATCACCGCGATGGTCTTGCTTCCATCGAGATGCGCCAAGGACTTGATGCCACTCGTTTTCTTGGCGACAACCGAAACCGTCACGGTTAGATACGGCTCGGTCCAGTAATACTTATCCTCGCGATAACAGGGAGAATAATCACACCACAGGCAATCGATATCACCGTTTTGAGCAGCCGGTCGCGATCGTTCCAGTCAATATCGACAAACTGTGGCTTGAGCCCCGCACGCTTGCAGGCCTCGCGGGCGATGTCGATATCGATACCAGCGTAATCGCCCGTGGTATCGACATACACATAGGGGTCGTTATCCGTAACGCCGATTTTGAGTACCGGGAGATCTTTGTCGCCTTCATTCGAGGAGGAAGAACTGCTTCGAACGGTATACGTCAGGGCGGCCAAACAGGCGGCAACAAGGAGCATGAGCGTAAACGAGACGATGGCGGCTCGCTTGGTGCGTCCGGGCACGCGCCTCCCTTCATCGAAACAGCAGTCGGATTTCATTGTATACCCGGGGCTGATGCGGCAATAAAAAAGCGCCTCACCCAAGATGGGCAAGGCGCCAAAGGTTGAAATGCATCCGCAAGCGGTCGAATTAGGTTAATCCTACTCGAAGTTCAGCTGCTCCAGGATGCGCCCCCGACCGCTGCCTCGTTCAGGCCGTTGGCGCCGACCGCGTCTCTGGCGGTTTCCGATGCGCCGCACTGCGCGCGACACACGGGCTGAAGTCTTTAACGCAAAAGCCCCGTTGGTCAAACACGTTACCAACGGGGCTTGGACTGAAAGGTCGCGCTTAAACGAGAGGGGCGCCCTAACGCTCGAAACGTTTGCGCATAAGCGCGAAGGCAATCAGCGAAGCGCCGGCAACGGCCATAATAAGGGCGACGGCAAGGGCCTGGTCGCCCGTGTTGGCGAGCGCACCCTTAGTAGTCTTAGCAGACTTTTTGGTTACCTTGGTCGTCGTCTGCTGACCGGGCTGGGACGGCGTCGCGGGCTGAGTCGGCTCCCCCTTGCCCCCCTCGCCCGTCACCACGTACGTCGAGAAGTGGCTCGTGCGGAAGCAAAGGTAGTCGCCCTCGGTCCACGTATCCATAGCCTGAGTGGAACCATCCTCAGCAACGTAGAGCACCTTGAGATTGGTGAGCGCCTTCATGGCTGCGGTCATCTTGACACGAACGATGAAGGACATGCCATCGAAGTCCTCGATAACCTCGCCATTCTTGAGAAGCTTGATATCGAGCTTCTCGGCAACCTTGGTAGCCCCCTGCTCAAGGCCGGAAATCGTAGCATTGGCGGCGTCGGTAAGATTTGTCGGTTCCTCGACCACAAGAGAGATGCTGTTGTTCTGGGCAATGCCGGCAGCGGCATTGTTCTCGGCGCTTACGCTAACGTCCGTTCCGTCGCTACCTGCAACGCCCGCAATGGTCCTCGCCGCTACAGTAACGGTACAGGTCATTGTTTTGTCACCACAGGTGACGGTGATCGTGGCGGTACCGGCCTTAAGCGGCGTCACGACGCCGTCTTTGACCGCAGCGATCGACGAGTCGCTGGAGGTCCAGCTCACCGTCGTATCGTCTGCATCGGCAGGACTCACCGTTGCGGAGAGCTTTGCGGAGGCATCGCCCACAGTAAGGGACAGGCTCGTCTTGTTGAGTTCGACCTTCTGGACGGGATTGATAACGGTCACAGAAACGGTCTGGGAGAGCGACTCTGCTGTGATGACAAATGAACCGGAACCTGTCTTGAGAGCGGTAACGGTGTAGGAGCCATCGCCGTTGTCGACAACCTTAAATGCTTTCGAAGCGCCCGTGTCATCCAGAGCAAGCTTGGTCTCGTCGACATCACCCGCAAGGGCTCCGGCAAGAGAAACCTTTACGGTGCCTTCTTCGCCCTTCTTGAGGTTGAGGGCGCTCTGGTCGACCGCAAGATTTGTTGCGGGGTTGGAAACAGTCACAGCACAATCTTGAGAATAGTTTCCGTCTTCGGTCGAAGCAGTAATGGTTGCGGTGCCTTTGGAAACAGGCGTCACCTTTCCGGCCTGATCGACCGTAGCGACACTTTCGTTGCTGGACTTCCAGACAACTGTCTGGTTAGCTTCCGCGGGAACGACCGCTGCCTTAAGCTGCTCGACTGCAGCGCCTACAAGCGCGACTTTCTGCTTATCAAGCGTGATACCCGTGGCAGGTTGAATAACCGTCACCTTGCACGCGGCACTATGATCGCCGTCCTCAGTGGTGACGGTGATCGTGGCGGCACCGGCCTTGACCGGGGTCACGACGCCGGCCACAACCGTGGCAACCGTAGGATCGCTCGACGACCAGGACACGTTCTTATTCGTTGCGTTATCGGGCTCAACCGTTGCGGTCAACGTCGAGGGTTCACCACCCACAGCAAGCTTAAGGTTCGCAGCGCTGAGTTTGACGCCCGACACCTTTACAACCGGAGTGGTTACCGTAATCGCATCCGTGGTTGCAGAGACCCCATCAACCGTTGCCGTGATCGTGGCATCACCGTCACCGACAGCGGTAACAAGACCGTTAGCGTCGACGGTAAGGACGCTCTCGTTGGAAGAGGACCAAACAACTTGGCTGGCCTTGTCATCAGGGGAGACCTTTGCCTTCAGCTGCTGAGTCGTGCCTTTATCCATGGAGGTTGAGTAGCTGTCCGCAATGGAAACCGCAGTCTTTGCAGGCTCCTCGCCAGGCTTGACAACATGAACGGTCATCGTGTCGCAGAGACGACCACCCAAGTACATTGAAACCGTTGCATCGCCGTAACTATGAGGCACTAAATACCCCAAGTAACTGCCACCACTAAACATCGGTCCTTTTACCTCGAGGACATCCGGATTATCTGAAGTGAAAGAATACTTTGCGCCGGCATAGGAGTCCATCAATTCCTCAGCGCTTTTACTCAGCACGCCCTTTGGATATTCAAACCCCCTGTCACATTCCAGCCAAAGCCAATCTTTGGATATACTATCTGAACTGACCTCACAGGGAAATGTATAATCGCTCGACACAAACTTGGCCTTCGAAAGGCTCACTTCCGCAGGGTCGACAACCTCTATCTCAAAGGGATGGTCATTGCCAAGGCCATCACGAGCATGAGCCTTAACGGTGCCAGGCTTTATTGCCTTAAACGAGTTTTCACCACCGATAAGCTCAACGACATCGTTGCTTTCCAGAGAATAGGTTACAGCGCCAAAGTCCGCACCCCAATGTGCGCGCTGGCATGCCTTCAGTACTTCATTTGGAGAAACGTTGAGAATGGCAGTCAGATAATAGCTGTCCCCAACCAGCATCTTTTGCTTTTTGTTCCCACGCTCATTGAATCCGGGCTCCTGATTCTCGGTTACAACATCACATAGCTTCTTCGTCTCAACTTCACCGTTGCAATAGTCGACAAGAACCTTGGCCTCTTTAGCATCTTTCGACAACGCCTCGAGTTGCAAAGAAGCGCTTAGCTCGGAAGTTCCATATGATGAATAATTCGAATTCACCCTTGCCTGGACTTTGGAATCCTTTGAGGGGTCTTCCTTAATAACAAAATATGTGGCCGCACGGCTCTCGTCCACGGGACGAACGTCAACTCTCCCCTCTAGTAATGCATAATGCGTGTTCCCGCATTTTTGCGGACAATCATCCGTGTAACCCAGCGTTGCGGTGTTTGTTGTCGCACCAGATTGGTCGTAAGAAACGAAACTGACCTTAATTGGATTGACTTTAGCCACACTTTTAATCTTAAGAGAACCGTTTAAACTCTCGTCGGTCTTGCTCTTCAGGGTTATAGTCGTTGTGCCAACTTTGGTGGGGCTAATTGTCAATACCCAACTATGTGACTCATAACTTACCTTAGCGATATCCTCGTCAGACGATGTGATATCGATATCGCTAGGGTCAATGTGCGCCCATTCGTGATTTTTATTAAAAAAGGAAAGCCTTCCTTTCACCGTCTGTCCAACAGCGACATCAAATTCTGACCACACATCGCCTGTAGACGAATCGTATGGGAGAAACGATGCACCCATGGAACCGTCCTGCGACTCCAGCATGACAGCATCCGCATGCGGAGCGGCCACCGTCAGCCCAAACGTTGCCGCCGTTAAAGCAACACAGATGCCTGTGGCTATCCTCCAAAACCCTTTTCTCATTCCCCTAAGTCCAATCTCTCGTGAAAAAACGCAGCATTCTCCCACACCTTAAAATTGGCTTAAGGATACCCCCCCCCCGACAGTTACCGGCAAGGTAATGTTTGTCAGATGTCTCAAATTATCGGCAAGCAGCACAGTTGACGCGCATATATCGCTGACGTCCAGCTTTCTAGGTGCGCTCATGCACAAGCCCCGCTGGCAGAGCGAGCTGCGAGCGGGGCTTGTGTTGGAAAGTCGCACTCGAACGAGGGCCGCGGAGAATTGATCGATTTGACTACCTCCCCGATCGGTCAATTAGAACTCGAGCTGCTCCAGGCGATCGAAGACCGTGTCGATGCGGGTGAGGAAGTCCCACGGGTCAAAGATCTCGTCGAGCTTCTCCTGGCTGACGGTGCAGCGCGGATCGGCCTCGAGGCGCTCCTTAAAGGTAGGACCGGAGACGCAATCCTGCACCTCGTGCCACGTGGCCATGGCGTTTTCCTGCACGATGGCATAGGCATCCTCGCGGGTGATGCCTGTATCGACGAGAGCCAGCAGCACCTTGGAGGAGAAGATGAGGCCGCGGGTCTTGTTGAGATTGGCCATCATGCGGGCAGGGTACAGCTGCAGGCCGTCGATGACGCGGATGAGGCACTGGAACATGTGGTCAAGGGCGATGAAGCTATCGGCCTGGGCGACGCGCTCGGCAGAGGAGTGCGAAATGTCGCGCTCGTGCCACAGGGCAACGTTGTCGAAGGCGACCTGGGCGTTGGACTTGACGATGCGCGAAAGGCCGCAGACCTTCTCCATAGTGATGGGGTTGCGCTTGTGCGGCATGGCGGAGCTGCCCTTTTGACCCTTGCGGAACGGCTCCTCGGCCTCGAGCGTATCGGTCTTCTGCAGGTTGCGAACCTCGGTCGCAATGCGCTCGCAGGTAGCTGCCGTGGTAGCGAGCACGCCGGCAAGGTAGGCGTGGTGGTCACGGCTGATGACCTGCGTAGACAGCGGATCGTGAACCAGACCAAGGTGCTCGCAGACATACTCCTCCACGAACGGCTCGATGGAGCTGTACGTGCCGACAGCGCCCGAGATGGCACCGAAGGCAACGTTCTTGCGGGCGTCCTCAAGACGATCCAGATCGCGCTTGAGCTCCCAGGCCCAAGAGCCAAACTTCATGCCAAAGGTCATCGGCTCGGCATGGATGCCATGAGTACGGCCGGCGCAGAGCGTGTTGCGCTCCTCGAAGGCACGACGCTTGCAAATCTCGCCGAGCTTCTTGACATCCTCGATGATCAGGTCGCAGGCCTGGGTGAGCTGGTAGCACAGGGCCGTGTCGCCCAGATCGGAGCTGGTCATGCCATAGTGAACCCAGCGGCTGGGCTTGGGGTCGCCCTCGGGAACATCGGCATCGATGTATTCCTTCATGTTGGTCAGAAAGGCAATGACGTCATGGCGCGTGACTTCCTCGATCTCATCGACCTTCGCCTTCTCAAAGTTGGCATGGTCGCGGATCCACTGGGCCTCGTCTTTGGAAATACCGATCTTGCCGAGCTCCGCCTGGGCCTCGCAGGCCAGAACCTCGATCTCCTGCCAAATGGCGTACTTGTTCTCGAGGGAGAAGATGTGTCCCATCTCCGGGCGGGTATAGCGATCGATCATAGCGGCTCCTTTTTGGTTATTGGCACGTTGGTCGTAACCCAACCATTGTACCGTGCGCAGGTGCGAGTATGGGCAGCAGGCATTAACCTAACATTTTGGAATTGGAATCGGAGTGGGCAAGGGAGGTGAACGGTGGACACGACTATAGCGGGCAACGAAAGCCCCGCGAACTAATGTAATCCCATCCGTTGTATGTATTATTACATGTGTAATTACATTAGAGGAAGCTGTGCTATTTGCCGTTTTCTCTGGCAGTTGCCTTCGCATTCAATAACTAGCAAGAACGTTGAACGTATTGAAGCGTCGGGGCGTACAACCGACCTACGTCCTTATGCGCCGATAACTAATGTAATGAGAGCTATAATTACATTAGTTGCTAATCGAATTACATTATATGGAGTACCATGATACGGAAAACAAGTGAGATGCCCTCCTTGCTTCTGCGCATCATTGCCGACGTCGAGACCGAGGTCGTCGAATACAAGGCAGCAAAGCAGAACTATGATTTCGAGGACATTGGCAAGTATTTCTCCGCCCTCAGCAATGAGGCCAATTTGCGCAAGGCAGAGTGTGGATGGCTTTTCTTTGGCATTTCAAACGACCGCCAAATAAAGGGGACCGCTTACCGTAAAGAATCCCAAACGCCAAGCGTCGGCCTGCGACGCCTAAAGCACGAGATCGCTCAATACACAAATAACGGCATGACTTTCGAAGAGATTTACGAGTTTGAGGTTGATGGCAAGAGAGTCATTGCTTTCCAGATACCGGCCGGCAGCTTCGCAACGCCAACGACTTGGCACGGAATCCCCTGGTCACGTGAGAATGAATCCCTCGTAGAGATGCCCAAGTTCAAACTCGACGCCATCTACGGGCAGAGTCGACCCGACTGGTCGCGTCAGATTGCCTACGAGGCAAACCTCGATGACCTTGATCCAGAGGCAGTTAGCTTTGCGTGCTCCAAATTCGTCGAAAAGTTCGGAGAAAGCCAGCCAGCCATTCGTAGCCTCGATGAAGAATCCATCCTCAGCAAGATGGCGCTTGTAATCCACGGCCACGTGAGCAATGCGGCGCTCGTTCTTCTGGGCAAACCGGAATCGAGCGTCTTTCTGGGTGGTATCGAGCCACGCATCACTTGGACGCTCTACGCGAGCGACGGCTCCACTATGGCCTATGAGCACTTTGAGCCGCCCTTCATTCTGCAGGTCGATCGTATCCTGGGAAAGATAAGAAACGAAAAATACCGGTTCTTCGACCGCGAAGAGACATTGTTCCCCACCGAAGCACATCGCTACAGCCCCGAAGTCATCCGAGAGCTTCTTCACAACGCCATAGCTCACCAAGATTTTAGAATGTCGGGGAAAATTAACGTTCTTGAATATGAGGACAGGCTTGTATTCAAGAACGAGGGCGCTTTTATCCCCGGGACGATAGAGAATGCGCTCGCGAGCGGTTACAAGCCGCCGTACTATCGTAATCCCCTGCTTTCAAGTGCCATGAATAAGACGGGCATGATGGACCGCAACGCCATAGGTATTCGCAACGTCTTCGATATTCAGCGTAACCGCCTGCTACCAATGCCCACCTACGATCTATCTGAGGTTGGACGCGTTGCCGTAACACTGTACGGCACAGTACTCAACGAGGACTATTCTCGACTTCTCGCAAGCAATCGAAATCTTGATTTGGCGACAGTGCTGCTGTTGGACCTCGTTCAGAAGGGGCTACCCGTCACAAAGGAACAGTCACGCCTGCTTCACGAACAGGGCCTCGTTAGAGGTCGTTACCCTAAGCTGACGGTCTCTGCCGAAGTGGCAGCGGCCACCGGTGCCCACAGCGAGTATGTGCGAAACAAGGGCGTAGACAATAGTGTCTTCAAGGAACTGATTTTGGAACTTCTGCGCGTGCGCCCATGTTCAAGAGCGGAGATTATCGCAGGACTGGATCATGCTCTGCCGGCAGACCTTACGACAAAGCAAAAAGGCGACCATGTAAGCTATCTGCTCCAAAGCCTACGGAAAGCTGGCCGCATCACCAACGCTGGAAGCACTTCGGCAGCTGAGTGGCACATAGTCGAGTGATATGGCTCGCGATTTCAATTCTGCCAAACAGGTACATTCCAAGCCAAGTGCGCAACTAGCCCAGAATGCGCCCGGCTGTCAGTCGCGATAGAACACAGTGTTGGGCGGCAGCACATATGCTAAATCAGACTGGAATTGACACCCAATCGAACACTGCAATCTTGCTGACCGCCAGCGCTATACAGCAAAATAGCCCCTTGCCGCTCTATGCATGAGCGGCAAGGGGCACGCATGGCAAGCTATTTCTCAAACTCCATCTTCCCCAACCGTCGAAACACCCAACGTCGGAGAGGGATCCATCATCGCCGGCCTTATTGAAAAAAGCACGGAACCGGAATGGTGCCGTGCTTGTGCTTTTAACTGGAGCGGGCAACGGGACTCGAACCCGCGAGTGTCAGCTTGGGAAGCTGATGCCTTACCACTTGGCGATGCCCGCAATTGCGCATTGGGATAAATTAAATGCTTGGATAGTATATACCGAGCATTTCAAGGGGGCAATATGAATGCGGCGTGTTATCACTATGCAATCGCGCACCGCGCACTGCGGCACAAAAGCCTACGAAACGCGCTCCAACTGGTCCCTTGCATCAGAAAGCACGTGTTCTACCTCGTTTTGCACCTCAGTGTCAAAACGATACGCAGGGACCGAAACGCTTAAACCATAGAGACGCCCGCCTTTTTCTATGGGAACGGCGATGCACTCAACCCCTTCTGCCATCTCCTGATGATCATATGCAAAACCACACCGTCGGACCTCCTCGAGCTGCCGCATCAGGTCATCTATGTGTTTTACCGCATGCTCAGTCGTTTTTTCGAATGGGACAGGAAGCAGCGAGCGAACCAACTCCTCATCCCATCGAGATAGAATCGCCTTTCCAATTGCCGTGCAGTGTGCAGGAAGGGTCTTACCGATTTCCGATGAAAGACGGATGTGCTGGGGGGAATCAACGCGCGAAATATAGAGGACACGACCGTGGTCGAGCACACCGAGCTGACAGGTCTCTCCGCACGATGCGACAACCTTTCGCATGGCTGTCTCAAAAGAGGACAATCCCCCACTCTCACGATCGAATGCCTTGCCCAGCAGATACGTCTTAAGCCCAATCGAATACCTACCGGTAGTCTCGTCATAACTAACGTAATCCGAATCGGCCATGGTGTGCAGAATCGAGAAGAGGCTACTCTTTGGAGCGCCGACAATGCGGCATATCTCTGCCATGGTAAGTCCGCTCTTTGTAGCCGAAAGGGCTTCAAAGATTGATAGAACCCGCAAGGTAGAACGGTGGCCAGCAGGATTATATCGCGAGGGCATGGCAACTCTCCTTGTTCATTAACGCCCAGACTTTCCCCGTAAGTATAGCGGCGTGCCCCTTAAAGCAACCGTTCACCGGCCAACCAAAACCATTCGCGGCGGGCCCGTGTGAGGTCTTTTGCATTTCATCTATACTGTTCCGTATAACGAATAGCGTTCGTAAATACGAACGCTATTCAAGTGGACATAGGGAGGAAACATGTCAGACGTTGTAAGCCAAGGCCAAAACGCCGTTGTCATCGATCAGAGGGACAACGTCGCCGTCGCCACCTACCAACTGGAGGCGGACGCCGAGGCCCGCTACCCCATGCCGGACGGCACGCTGGCGAGCGTTACCGTGACCGACGACATCCCGCTGTTCCACAAGATTGCCCTCGTGGACATCCCCAAGGGTGAGAAGGTCGTCAAGTATGGTGAGTTCATCGGTGTGGCCACCACAGACATCAAGCGCGGGCAGCATGTTCATACGCATAACTGCGCCAGCTCCGACGACCTGAAGGACTCCGTCGTCGCCGACACCGACTCCGTCGCCACCAAGACCTCCTCGCCCGCGGAGGGCACGCGCACCTTCATGGGCTACCGTCGCCCGGACGGTCGTGTCGGCATCCGCAACCACGTCCTGATCCTTCCCACGAGCATCTGTGCCTCCGACACCACGGAGAGGATCGCGAACGCGGTTGAGGGCTGCGTCTCCTTCCACAACCAGAATGGCTGCTCGCAGGTCGACTGCGACCAGAAGGTGACTATTGCTGCCTTGGCAGGCTACGCTGCGAACCCGAACATCTATGGCGTCGTTTGCGTCTCCCTGGGCTGCGAGGGCTGCCAGAACGACATCGTGGTCGACGCGATTCGCGAGCGCACCAACAAGCCCGTCGAGACCCTGGTCATCCAAAAGGTCGGCGGCTCCATTAGGGCGATCGAGGAGGGTACGCGCCTTGCCCGCAAGATGGTCGCCGAGGCGGACCGGTGCGTCCGCGAGCCCACTGACATCTCCGAGCTCATCTTCGGCACCAACTGCGGCGGCTCCGACCCCTCAAGCGGCCTTGGCTCCAATCCGCTGATCGGCGAGGTCTCCGACTGGCTCGTCAACCATGGTGCCACCTCCGTGCTGTGCGAGACGCCCGAGCTCTTTGGCGCCGAGCACATCCTCGCCCGCCGCGCGAAGGACAAACAGGTTTCGGACGACATCCTCAAGATCGTCTACGACTACGAGAAGTACGTCCAGATGTTTGGCGCCGAGATGCGAGAGGGCAACCCCAGCCCTGGAAATATGGCTGGCGGACTCACGACCCTCGAGGAGAAGTCTCTCGGCTGCGTTCACAAGGGAGGCCACAGCCCCCTCAACGCCGTCTATCCGTACGCGGCGCAGCTCAATCCGCACGAGGGCCTCGTCGTGATGGACACCCCCGGCAATGACCCCTCCAGCGTGGGCGGCATCATCGCCGGCGGCTGCCAGCTCGTGGTCTTCTCGACCGGTCTTGGCACCCCCACCGGAAATGCCATCGCGCCCGTGTATCGCCTGACTGCCAACAAGCGCACCTACGAGACCATGAGGGACAACACCGACCTCGACGCAAGCCCGACGATCTACGGCCCCGAGTCCATGGAGGAGATGCGCGACAGGATGCTCGACGACATCATCGCCGTCTGCAACGGCCGCAAGGTCTGCGCCGAGGCACTTGGCTATACCGAGACCGCCCTTCCGCACATCTGCAACTATATGTAGGCCAGCGTCTGACAGGACGCTCCAGAAAGGAGAGAAACCGTGACAACCACGCAAGCCCCCGAAAAGACGCCCAACGCGTTCCAGCGCGGCGTCAACGCGGTCATCGACCTGCTGTCCTCGTTCTTCCTCCCGATCATCAACCTGCTCGTCTCCGTCGGTATCCTCAAGGGCATCCTGACGCTTCTGCAGGTCTCGGGCATGGTCACCGACGACTCGACCACGTATGCAATCCTCAACGCGATGGCCGACTCGCTGTTCTACTTCATCCCGGTGTTCCTTGCTTACACCTCGTCAAAGCGCTTCGATGTTGACACGGTGACCGCCGTCCTTCTCGGCTGCATCCTGGTGTATCCGTCCATCACCACCATCATGGCGGCGGACGCGCCCGTTTACCTGTTTGGCCTCGAGCTCTCAAAGGCGACGTACTCCAGCTCCGTCATCCCCATCCTTCTTGCCATCTACTGCGCGAGCTGGGTCCAGAAGGCCTGCTATAAGATCATCCCTGAGACCTTCCGCGGCCTGTTCACGCCGCCTATCACGATCATCGTTATCGTCCCGCTCACCCTGGCCGTCTTCGGCCCCCTCGGCACCGTCGTGGGCGGTTGGCTCGCGCAGGGCTACGAGGCCGTCTACAGCCTCTCGCCGCTCGTCGCCGGCGCGCTGATCGGCGCGTTCCAGCCGTTCCTCGTCATCCTCGGCCTGCACTGGGCCCTGTTCCCCATTGCTATGAACAACGTCGCGGTCTACGGCTTCGACACCATCATGGCCCTGTTCGGCGGCGCGATCTTCGCCCAGGGCGGTGCCGCGCTCGCCGTCGCCCTCAAGACCAAGAACAAGAAGTTCCGCTCCCAGGCGATCTCCGCCTCGCTCACCACGCTGCTGGGCATCACCGAGCCCGCGATGTACGGCGTGAACCTGCGCCTCAAGAAGCCCATGGTCTGCGCATGCGTCGCCGGCGGCATTGGCTCCGCCGTGGCAGGCGTGTTCGGTTGCGCCGGCACCGCCTTCGCTCTGCCCGCGCTCACCACGCTGCCCGTCTTCATGAGCCGCGCATTCGTTCCCTTCTGCATCTCGCTGGCGCTCGCCTTTGGCCTCGCCTTCCTGTTCACGCTCTTCGTCCCGATCGACGACGTGACCGAGGAGGAGATGGAGGCCGAGGAGCAGTCCGCCTAGCGTCCGGATTGCAAGGCCACTCTATGTCCCGCGCCTGCGGGTTCGACTGGAGGTGGTGCCCACCTGGCAGCAAAGCGTATCCGTCACTGACCATATATCCATTAGACATTGTTTGACGTAAGGAGAACAAAATGAAGAAGATCGACGCACACGCCCACGTCTTTGACCACATCGGCTCCATGGGCAAGGCCGGAGAGCTGCGCCCCCTAGGCAACGGCAACTGTCGCTGGGCCACCGGCGAAGAGTTCCGTATCATCCCCGAGGGCAAGGGAGACAAGGAGTACCTCGTTGAGACCTTCATGGACGTCATGGACGAGAACGACGTCGAGAAGGCCATCCTGCTGCAGGGCGTCCTGTACGGCCTGCAGAACGAGTACGCCATGGAATGCGCCGAGAAGTACCCTGACCGCTTCAAAGCTGCGGTCATGCTCGACCCCTTCTGCCGCTGCGCCCAGCAGATCCTCGAGCACTTCATCAACGATCTGCACGCCCACGTCTTCAAGTTCGAGGTCTCTGTGGGCGGCGGCCTTTCCGGTTACCACCGCGATTTCGCGGTCGACGGCCCCGAGATGACGGTCCTCATCGACAGGATCGCCCAGGTCGAGGACGCCACTCTGGTGCTCGACATCGGCAGCCCCAACCAGTCCAGCTGCCAGCCCGAGGCCGTATATCGCCTGGCCAAGAAGTACCCCGGCCTGCACATTGTCGTCTGCCACCTGCTCGCCCCGTCCCTTGAGGACGGCGACGTCCTCAAGTGCGCGCTTCCGTACCTCGCCCACGATAACGTCTGGGTCGATCTCTCCGCGCTGCCTTGGAACGTTGCTCCCGAGGCCTACCCGTATCCCACCGCGCTCGAGTACATCGCGATGGCGAAGGACGTCCTGGGCGCCGACAAGATCATTTGGGGCACTGACTCCCCCTGTGTCCTCACCAAGTTCGACTACAAGGACCTCTATAGCTTCATCGAGGACTCCGACGTCTTCACCGACGCCGAGAAGCAGGGTGTCTTCTACGATAACTCCGTCAAGGCCTACTACCTCTAGGTCCTTCTCGGCAGTGCAGGGATTTGTGGGGGTGTGACCCCGGAAAGCGAGTGACACATGTTTGAGGGAGTCTTCTGCCCCTCCATCACCATCACCGACGATGATGGAAAGATCGATTACGAGCTGTGGGGCAGGCACCTGGACCACCTGGCCGACGCGGGCATCAACGGCGTGCTGTTGTTTGGCAGCATCGGCGAGTTCTACAGCGTGAGCCTCGAGGACAAGAAGTCGGTCATCGACTTTGCCGTCGAGCGGGTCGCCGGCCGCATGAAGGTCTTCGTCGGCGTGGGTGACACCACCTACGACAACGTCCTCGAACTCACGCGCTATGCCAAGAAGGCCGGTGCCGACGCGGTTCTGGCGGTCTCGCCGTACTACTTCGGGCCCACCGACGACGCTGCCGAAAAGTACTTTGGTGGCATCGCAGACGCCACCGACCTACCCGTCGTGCTATACAACTTTCCGGCGCGCACCGGCACCGACCTGTCGCCCGAGCTCGTGGCCAGGCTCGCCGCCGCCCATCCGAATATCTGCGGCATCAAGGACACGGTCGACACCATCAGTCACACGCGCAAGGTCATCCGCGCCGTCCGCAAGGTCAACCCCGAGTTCTCGGTCCTTTCCGGCTTCGACGAGTACTACCTGGTCAACCGCGCGAGCGGCGGCAACGGCGTTCTGTGTGGCCTCACCAACGTGGAGCCCGAGCTCTTTGTGAGGCTGCACGGCGCCTACCAGGCAGGCGACTTCGCGACCGCCATCGAGTGCGCCAAGCGCATCTCGTCGCTCATGGCCGTCTACGACGCCTGCGATTTGTTTGTATCTGCCATCAAAGTAGCGGTCAATATAAAGGGTCTTCCAATCTCGACCGCGATCTTCGATCCCGCCATACAGGCCAGTGATGACCAAAAGGCAACAATCGAACAGCTCCTGTCATAGACTTGTATTTGGATCGATGTGAGATTATCGTCTTCACATCGATCCAAATATCTTTTTTCTTGTTTAATTTATGAATTTATTTCTATAACTTCATAAATATATGGAGATAAGGACCCGTGGGGGTCCTTTTTCATTTACTTCTACCTGCGCTTTTATCTGATTGTTGTATTTGAGCCCGATTTGTCACAAATCGGGCAAGCTTTTGGTCAGCTTCTGGTACTTACCCGCATGAACCATGGCGGTAGCCTCATCCCAAGCGCCGCGGCCTCCCCGTGCGGCGCACGAGGGATAAGGAGCAGCCATGTCCAACGCACCCACGCACTCT
The DNA here is from genome assembly GCA_905204735.1 of uncultured Collinsella sp. GTDB lineage: Bacteria > Actinomycetota > Coriobacteriia > Coriobacteriales > Coriobacteriaceae > Collinsella. The sequence continues at coordinate 24,107 of CAJLAV010000005.1, forward strand.
GTCCACAGCGCAATCGCAACAGGTCCGCTGCTCCTGCTCCTCTTTTTTCTGATCGGCTGTCTGGCCCCAGGGGCCGCGCTCGCCGTCGACGGGAGTGACGCCCTTAATTTCCGCACCATAAGCGACGGCTGCGGCCCCTTCGGTGTCGGTAAATACGAGGCACAGGACACTTCGATTTCGTACTGCATGAATCAAGACTGCCCCGGCCCCAGCAAGCCGGGAGGGCCATGGCGTACATATAACCAGGGCTGGACATGGCTCGATGACGAATTTGCCGCCATCGTCTGTCACGGATACCCCTCCAATACATCCTTTGGCGGCCACAACCTGTCGCCCGATCTCGCCCGTGCCGCCACCCAGATTGCCGTTTGGATGCTCAACGGAACCACGCGCCCCGACGGCACCTATTCGTATACAAACAGCAAGGGAGTTGCCAGGACCGGTAGGTTTTACGAAAACGCCGAGGCCGTAGCGGCTGCACGTTGGCTCTACGACAGCGCTAAGTCCGGATCCATTAAGGCGGCCCCACATCGAGCCAGGCGTTATCACGGCCCGGTCTCGGGCGAGGGTCGACACCAGGACATGCTCTATGTTCTGCCCGCCGTCTCCGTATCGTTCCAAAAACAATCGTCCCAGGCTGACATCACCGCCGGTAACGACGCCTACAGGCTCGGTAGCGCAACCTTCGATATCTTTGAAAGTGCAGGCGATGCACGTGTCGGCACTATCCAGACGGACGAAAATGGGCATGCACAAGCAACGCTTTCGCCCAATACGGCATATTACCTGGTCGAAACCAAAGCCCCGGCAGGCTATATCCCTCGAAGCGACCGAATAGCCTTCACCACACAAAACAGCGGTGAACATGTCACCGTCAACGAGCAGCCCGGCACCATCACCTTGCGTATTGCAAAAGTCGATGCCGCCACGGATGCCGGCGCCCAGGTTGGGGCGTCGCTTGCGGGCGCTGAATTTACCTGCGTCTCGCAATCAACTCCCGGCTGGACTCGCACCCTTACGACCGACGAAAACGGACGGGCGATCCTCAATGACGTTCCTCTGGGCACCTTTACCATCTACGAATCGAAAGCGCCCGAGGGCTACCTGATTGCAAACGACTGTTGGAGCTACACCGTCGGTGCTGAGCAGCTCGGAGATACGGGCATCGTTGAGCTCGAAAGCCGTATTCCCAACATCCCCATCGCCTTTGACCTTGAAATCTCGAAGTTTAAGGACCATGGCGATAACGATGAGTCCGGCCTCGAGCAGCCGGCGGGAGGCGTCGTCTTTGAAGTTGTCAGCAATAGCTCCCAACAAGTCGTCGGCACGTTGACCACAAACGTTTACGGCTTTGCCTCCACCAAAGACCAGCCCGAAGCATGGTTTGGCGCAGGCAAGCGACCCGCCGGCGCCCACGGTGCCATTCCCTACGACCGCGCGGGCTACACCGTTCGCGAGGTTGCAGAAACGGTCCCTGAAGGATTTAAGCAAGCAGGGGAATGGACCATCACAGCAGAGCAGTCCACAGACGGCGCCGAGCTTCAGTACATCATTGACAACCATGCCCTATCGACACACCTTCAAATCGTAAAGCGCGATGCTCAAACCGGCGGCACCGTACCACTTGCCGGTTTTACGTTCCAGCTGCTCGATAGCCACCACGAGCCCGTCTCGCAAACATGTTGGTATCCGGCCCACAATGTAATGAATACCTTCACAACCGATACAGCCGGAGCCGTCACGCTGCCCGAATCACTTAATCCCGGAACATACTACGTGCACGAGGCATCGGCCAAGGAACCGTATCTGCGCGGAGAAGACCTGGAAATAACGATTCCCGCCGACAGAAATCTGACGCCGGTCGCCGTCGCCTCGTTCTATGACAACGCCGCAACCGGAAGCATCGAAATCATTAAGACGGATGTTGTAGATGGGCGCGCCCTCGCTGGAGCCACGTTTGACATCCGCGCTGACGGCGACATCGTGCGAACCGACGGCAGCATCGTCGCCCTGGATGGCGAAACCGTCGCCACCGTTACAACCGACGAACGGGGGCATGCGCGAGTCGACCATCTTTCGTTGGGATGCGGTACCGCCACCTACGAGGTCGTCGAGACGCAGGCGCCCGAAGGTTATCTGCTCAACCCGACCCCACACACTGTGAAGTTGTCGTACGCTGACCAGCAAACGCCCGTAATCGAAGTGCACCTTGACGTTTCCAACGACTACACCAAGCTCGATGTCTCCAAAGTCGACGCGTGCGGAGGTCAGGAAGTGACAGGCGCTGAGCTTGTCCTCTGCGACTCCAATGGCAACGAAATTGATTCTTGGACTTCATCCGGCAAACCACACCGCATTGAGCACCTTTCACCCGGCACCTACACCCTGCGCGAAACGATGTCTCCGCGTACCTACGACCTTGCCGAAGAGATAACATTTGAAGTAAAGGCCACGGGAGAAGTTCAAACCATGGCCATGAAGGATGCCCCCATCGAGATCAGGGGAAGCGTCGATAAGCGCCAAGAGATTGCACAACCAGTCGTAAGCAAACTCGTTGCCAACGGCGACGGAAAAAACCGAGCCAAAGCACGGGCCGATACGCAAGGCGCCTTCTCCTATACCATCGACGCCAAAAATGAGTCGAGCGCCTGGGTCGACGAGTTGACCATCACCGACGACCTCGAGTGCGCCAAAGATGGCGCAGCGAAACTTGTTGCCGTTGAAACCCCTATTGCGGTCGGTGATCTAAACGGGCTGTGCAACGTGTGGTATCGAACGTCTCCGGCAGGAACAAGCGATACGGGCAAGCAGGCCAATGCAACACTTAACGACGAGCATCGCAATCCTTGGCTCGAAACGGAAGAGGTTACAAAGCTGCTGGGCGACGATGTACGTCTCGTCGATTACGACGGGTGGCACCTATGGAAAGCAGATATCCCGACGGACAAGTCCGTCACGCTCGATACGAAAGAGATTGATCTTACAGACGACGCCGTCATCACGGGTATCCGTTTTGAATACGGTGCGGTAGCCGCCGACTTTACAACCAGAAGCGAGGCGGGCTCTTGGACCCGGGACGACCTTAAAGACGAACACGACGATCTCGACGATGCCAAGGCGGCCCTTAACTCGGATGCCCGAGGCGCAGTCGTGCATATGCAGGCAACGTCGTCCTATACGCCCCAAACCGCACTTGCCAACAGCGCGCGCGTCGATCTTTGCCGCAACGGCGGTGGCGATAAACTCGAGGCGCATGATGAGGACCGCGTCATCCAACGATGCGCCCTGCCTCAGAACCTGCCGGCAACGGGATCTGTTACCGTCGCCGCATGCATCACTGCACTCCTGACCTCGGGCACTGCGGCCCTATGGTTCGCTCGCCTTAAGTCAGCCACAAAGAAGCGCTAGCACGATAAATAGGCGGGCGAGCCAGTCTCCCGGCTCGCCCGCCTTGGGCATAAACGATGAATCGGCTATTCAGCAGATGACGAACCGCCATCGATGGCTGCCTGATCGGACTCGGAAATACCGTCGGCACCCAAACTTTGCTCTTGCTCCACCTCTTCGTTCATTGTTGTCTCGGGCGTCGAGCCCTTAACGCCAACGACATACGCGGCCCCAAAACCCAATGCGATAGCGATCAGGGTCAAGATCAAATAGATGGGCCAATGGCGCTTGATGTACGAAAACACGCTGACTCCTTAGCGGGTCTGTCTACGAACGACGAATGACCTCGGTCACGACCTCGGACACCGTAGCGATATTGGTCGGATTGACGTTGTACGGCAGGTCATCCTCGGTGCGAGCGCAGGCAAGGCGCGGGCCGTCCACACCGGCGATCGTAAGGGCGCGACGGCTCGCCTCGAGCGCTGCGGATGCATCGGTTTTTGCATAGGGCATCTCGAACGCGCCGCAATCGACGTGGAACGACTTACACACCTTGCTGACAAGGTTCATGATGCGGCGGTCGCCCTTAAACAGCTGCTGCTCGCCCTCGACCGTTACCACCGAAAGCCTGCCAGCACCGATAGCCTCGAGGTTGATGAAGAACACACCGCGGAGCTTGTCGCGATGCGAGGCCAAAAACGCCCTCATGCCGGCGCCATCGCAATCGGACGCGCCCGTTGCGACGAACCAGATATCGTGGCCGAGCAGCTCATCGTCACCCATGGAGGCAACGGCCGAGAGCATATCCTCGGCAGAAGCACCATCGGAGGAGGTGGCGCCGCCCTTCCAACCGTCGTCGTCATCCTCAAAGTTATCCCACGAGCCAATGCCGCGACCAGACTTCTTGGCATCGTAATCGTCTTCGACGCCCAGCCAGTCGCTCATGCTGTCCTGCTCGTTCTTCTTTTTGCGACCGAACAAGCCACCCAGGCCACGCTTCTGCGGCTTGGCACCCGTCGAAGCAGGAGCCGAGATGGTCTCGAGCGGCTGTGCGCCCGAAGAGATGGGCATGGGGGTCGCGACCGGTGCCGATGTGGGCTCGGGGCCCTGCGCCGTCGCAAAGGGATCATTTGTCTGTGCCGAAGGATCGGGAAGATCGAACAGCGACGTGCGGGACGCGACGTTGGCCTGTTGCATCGAAGGCAGTGACGGATCGGGGACCGAGGCCAGCGGCGACGAAGAGGGCGCGGGCGCGGAGGCCGGATCGGGGATATTCATTTGCTGGCGCGGAGGCACCTGAGACGAAATCTGCGCCATGAGGGAGTCAACCGTCTCGTCCTGCGTGGGAGCGGCATTGGCCACCGTGGCACCGGGGTCGCTCGGCGCGGGCATGGTAAAGATCTGCGTAGAATAAGGCCTGGACTCATCAGTCTTGGGAGCCTCGTCAATCGCAGGGGGTTCCCGCTCCATAACAGGAGCCTCGACCTGCTCGGGTGCGCTGGCCTCAACGGAATCGGCCTCGTCGACAACCGAATCATCGGCGGCGTCCTGGGCATCATCGGAGATGGAAAGGGGCTCGGCAATTGCGGTGCCCTGCTTCTCAAACGTCATCGTGGCATCGAATGACATGGTGCCATCGACCGGCTGCTGCGCCTCAAAGGACGTCGTAGCCTCGGCAACGTCAGCGGATGTCGGCTGCGGAGCCTCGAAGGACGTCGTGGCGTCGGCGACATCCGCAGATTCCGGCTGCTCGGCCTCGCTCTGCTCGAACTCCTGTGCCGCACGCTCACGCTCGGCCTCGGCGGCCTGCTGCTGGGCGATGGCCTCCCGCTCGGCGGCCTCGCGGGCAGCGGCGCGCTTTTCCTCAAAGTCGTCGACGAACTTCTTGCCCTTCGCAAAGGCACCCTTAAAGAAGCTCGAAGCGCTGGCACCAATCGAGGAGAACGCGGAAGCGATATCGGCATGGGGCGTTGTCGAGGGAAGCTCGGCCGAGAAATCGGTGTCACTCTCATAGGACACGCGCTGCGGATACTCGTCATAGTCTTCGTCGGCGGTCTCGTCTTCAACCTGTGCCGGAGCGGCAGGCGCCAGAATATCCAGACCGGCTGTAGAATCGAGCGCGGGCTTTGCGTCAGACTCTGCGACAGTAACAGGGGCAGCGACCGGCTC
>CAJLAV010000006.1:0-29010 GCA_905204735.1 uncultured Collinsella sp.
AAAAAGTGGCTGCTGAGGGGCGGTCCCAATGCCGCTCGCACCGCAAGGCCGAACCTCTTTTATCCCATCTATATCGATGAGGAGACCGCGACAATTAAGGAGCTCGGCGCTTCTCTCCCCCTTGAACAAGACTGGACAAAGATACCGACAAAAACGGGTCTCAGGGCAGTTTGGCCTATTAGGACCGATGGCCGAGAGGCGACTTGGAGGATCTCCCAGAATGCTCTACAGGCCAAGCTTGATCGCGGGTGCGCAAAAGTAGGTGAGTACAACAAAAAGAGTGATCGGTACTCCCTCCTTTACCTAGGAGATTCCCAAGAGGAGCGTCTCAAGAATGGAGAAATTAAACTCATCGGCAAGGCTGAGGATGGGTCCCTGCTTCTCGAAGAGCAGGGAGAACGCTCTGCCATTCCAACAACCGTTTGGAGTGGCACGCAGTTCTCTGCCGGTGAATACGGGAGCCGATATATCAAAAAGTTTATCGGCGATAGGCGCTTCACATTTCCAAAGTCCCTATATGCGACCGAGCTCTCAATCGCTTCCGTTGTCGCCGACAAGCCCGATGCCCTTATAGTCGACTTCTTCTCAGGGTCGGGCACCACGGCGCACGCCGTCATGCGTCTGAACCATCAGGACGGCGGGCGCAGGCGTTCCATCAGCGTAACGAACAACGAGGTCTCCGAGGACGAATCCAAAAAGCTCACCAAGCGCGGTCTTCGCCAGGGCGACCCCGAATGGGAGGCACTGGGCATCTGCCAGTACGTTACCAAACCTCGCGTCACGGCGGCCATCACGGGCAAGACGCCCGAGGGCGATCCCATCAAGGGTGACTACAAGTTCACCGACGAGTTTCCCATGGCCGACGGCTTCGAGGAAAACGCCGTCTTCTTTGACCTCACCTACGCAGACCCAGACGCCGTCGAGCTGGGCGTGGCCTTCGAGGAGATCGCGCCCCTGCTCTGGCTGCGCGCTGGTTCGCGTGGCAGCATCATCAAGCACGAGCAGCCGGGCTTTGCCATGGTCGACGCCTACGCCGTCCTTTTCGACTTTGCTTCGGTCGGCGCTTTCATAGACGCCGTCAAGCAGAATGCCAGCATAGGGTGCGCTTATGTGATCACGGACGACACGGCTCGATACGCCTCCGTCAAGGCACAGCTGCCCGGGGTCGACGTCGTCCGCCTGTACGAGAACTACCTGCAATCGTTCAAGATTGCCGCCGAGGATGCGGTGAGGTAAGCATGAGAGTCGAACTTAAGGATTTCCAAGCCGGGGCAGTCGCGACCCTGGCAAACAAGTTGCAGTCGATGCGCCGACGCTATGAGCAGGACGGCGAACTGTCTTCGGTGTGCCTCGCATCTCCCACGGGCTCGGGCAAGACGGTCATGTGCGCGGCGACGATCGAAGCACTCTTCTTCGGAGACGATGATCTGGGCCTCATGCCCGACGAGAATGCCGTTGTTCTTTGGCTCTCGGATTCCCCGAGCCTGAACGAGCAAACGAGCGTGCGTTTTTCCAACGTGGCGGACAAGCTGGCAGACAGCATCCTCGACAGGCGCCATCTGGTCACGATTACCAACGACTTCGGAGCCGCGCACGACATTCTCGAACCGCGCCATGTCTATTTCCTCAGCAAGGACCTGCTTAGCAAGAATGGCCTGCTCACCAAGGGTGGTGAGGCCAACTCCGGCCGCGTGTTCTGGGATATCCTTGACCGCACCATCAGGGACCCGGAGCGTAACCTCTATCTGTTCATAGACGAGGCCCACCGCGGCCTGGGGGCCAATGCATCAAGTGAGCGCGGCACCGCGACGATCTATGCTAACCTCATCGACGGCCTGGACGGCCGCGCGGCGATGCCCGTCGTCGTCGGGGTCTCTGCTACGCCGCAGAGGTTCGAGGCGGCCATGGACCAGCGCGCCGATCGCGTGCGTATGCCAAAGGTCGCTGTGACCCCTCGCGAGGTCCAGGAGTCAGGTCTGCTCAAGGACATCATCGAGTTGCGCGTGCCAGAGAAGGACGACCCAGTCGAGCACCAGTACCTCACTATGGCGTGCGAGCGCTATGCCCTGGCCTGCCGCGAGTGGGGCGAGTACTGTGCCCGTGAGGGCGAGAGTCCCGTCAACCCGCTGCTGCTCATCCAAGCGGCGGACAACGTGAGCAACTCGGCCCTGGCTGAGATGTGCGACCAGATCACGGGCCTGGTCCCCGGCCTTTCCGAGGCGATGTCGTTCGCCAACGTCTTCGGCGAGCATAAGGACATCGCGGCGGGAAAATACCTCATTCCCTATGTCGAGCCCGAGTTCGTTCAGGACACCTCGCGCATTCGCGTGCTCTTCGCCAAGGAAGCTGTCTCCAACGGATGGGACTGCCCGCGAGCGGAGGTTATCTTCTCGCAGCGCAGGCGTTCGGACTCGACCTATATCGCACAGCTCGTGGGACGTATGGTACGCACCCCGCTTGCGCGGCGCATCGAATCCGATGATCTTTTGAACTCCGTCGCCTGCTACCTGCCCCAGTTCAATCCCGAGAGCACTCAGGACGTGGTCGACTACCTCATGGGTCGCAAGGACGACATGGGTGAGAGCTCCATCGGCAAGCAGAACATCGTTCTCAACCCCGTGACCATCACGGCGGCTGCGCCCAAGTCCGAAGCCGACTACCAACAGGAGCTCAAGGCGTACGAGGAGAACGAGATGGCCATCGAGGCGGCGCGGCAGGCACAACCCGGCTACCAGGCGCCGCTTGCCGGCATCGCGATTCAGGAGCCGTTGGACATGCAGGGAACGCAGCCCTCGCTTGCCTCGGCGGTCGGGCCCGTCGACGTCCCGGCGCCAGAAGCGGAGCCGGCGCCTCAGCCCGCAACGGGCAACTACGTTGCAGCGCCTGCCCCGCAGCAACCTGCGACCCCTGAGCCAAGTTCCACACAGACCGAGCCGACCCAGCCCGTCTCGGTCGTAAAACCCGTGCCCATGGCAAAGCCCAAGCCGCCCACCAAGCGCGAGCAGTCTTTCACGCACCAGGAGTGGCAGGGCATCCGCACAGCCTTCGATTCCATCCCCGTCCAGCGCATTCCGAAGAAGGCCAGAAACGAATTCCAGAGCCTGGTTAAGACGGCGACTCTGCTTGTCGAGACCGGCCTCGATGTCAATGCCGCAGCCGACGTGAAAAAACAGTTCGTCCAGAAGCTCAAGGGATACATCGTTGCTAACGAGGACGAGTACCGCGAAGCCAAACACGACGTAGAGGTTGCCGAGACCGTCAAGATCACGCTCGACAAGCTCAACGAGACCGAGGACCAGGAGCAGGAGGAGGCTCGCACGGACGCCGAGGGCCTCAGGAAGGCCGCCCGCGACGCCGACATGCATTTCACTAAGGAGTTTGCGAATGAGTATCGTCGCGCCAACTTCAAGGAGCTTGGGCGGCCCGAGTGCGACCTGCGCCTTGCCGCAGCGGTTCGCACGCAGGCCATCGTTGATGCGCTCGAGGGCTGGGCGGCTCAATGCCGAAAGGGATACTTCGATAAGGTCGATGGATCTGGCGATTATGACTACCTTAACGACGCGGCAAAGCAACGCTACGACGAGCTGGCCCGTGAAACCGAGGGCAAGCGTCTCACAAAGATAGAGTGGCCCACGTCTACCAGCACGTCGGACGACTTCGCTAAGTATCCGTGCCATATCGTGCAGAAAGAGGACGGCTTCTGCCCGCTCGACCTGAACCCGGCGGAAGACTATATCGTTAGGAACGAATTGGCAAAGAATCGCACGGTTGCCTTCTATCGCAATCCGTCGGGCAGCATGTCTGCCAAGGCGTTTTCGATCCCGTACATGTCTTCGGTGGGACGCAAAGCCCTGCATCCAGATTTCCTCTTCTTCGTGAAGGATGCAGAGGGCGTCATCAGGCCGTCCATCGTCGACCCCCACGGCGAGTTCCTCGGCGACACACTGGCAAAGCTCAGAGGTTACGTGACCTACTTGCGCGAGTACCCTGATGTCTTCAAACAGGTGCTCTTTGTGGGGGATATGGGAAACGGTGAGTACAAGGTGCTCAACCTCCTGCGCCCCGAGGTCCAGGATGCCATCATGTCCTATAGCGATGTCGACTGTAAGGCGCTCTTCTACGGCTCCTTCGCAAACGACTATCACTAGTATCGTCGGGATTTGCCCAGCGGGCATCTCGGATCATATACCAGAACCGAATTAGTAAGGCTTGCTAAGGCGGCCGTCCGTTAGGGGCGGCCGCCTCTCTTCAGGCTTGACCCATGATTTCCAACGTTTCGGCGGCATTCGCCGGTCATGACCTTGTATCCGTTACGTGGGTGGCACCTCCGCTACGCCGCGTCAAGGGGCCCATGAGACCCCGCACAAACCTCCGCTCCGCTCCGGTTGGTGGAGGTCGTCATGGACTCCCTTGACCCGTCTTCGCTCCGGTGCGGCTTTGCAGGGAGCAAAGCCGACGACGACGCGCGGCGTCGCCATTCGGCTTTGCCCGCAAGGGCGAGATGTTCAGGGCAGCGTGCCCGGAAACGGAGGAAGACATGCAGGAGCTGATGACGAGGGAGATTGCGGAGGGGCTACCGAGGCTCTACGAGCAGGACGGGGCGGAGGACCCCTCGGTCTACGTCCACTACTTCTCGTGCGTGAACGGATGGGACTGGTGGCTGCTCGAGTTCGATGGGACGGACGAGGCGTTCGGCCTCGTCGAGGGCTACGACGACGAGCTCGGCTACTTCAGCATCAAGGAGATGGCCGAGCTGAACCGCCAGATGGGGTTCGCCGCCATCGAACGCGACGAGCACTTCGAGCCGAAGTTGCTTAGCGCCGTCAGGGGGAGGTAGCTCCATGGAGATGGACGAGTTTGACGCCGCGGGCAGATTCGGCAAGTCCCCGGGCGGAGCCGTCGGGCTGACTGTCGTCGTCGAGTTCGAGTCGCGCGGCGAGGGCGGGGCGTTCGAGATAGGCACCGCTCCGGAGGGGTCGCCAGAACTCGGGCGACTCGTCTCGGAAGCACGCGACGAGGCCGACGCCTTGGTGGAGGACGGGGGCGGATGGGCTGCCGTCCGCATCGGATTCGGCGACGTGGAGAGCATCGACTGCGGGAGCGGCCGGACCGCGTACGTTGCCGGAGAGGGGTGAGGCGCATACAGAGAACGCGGGTATGCCATCGGCGTGCCCGCGCCAGCTTTTTCGGGGATGCCTCGTGCCATCCCCGAACCTCTGCACGCCAAGGGGCGGCGCCCCTTGGAGCCTTGGCCAAGGCGACTCGGGAACATGGAGGATACTGAGACCCATGCACCCGGCGGCATCAATAGATCTCAACCTGATGCTTGACCGCTACGGCCTAGAATTCGGCGGCTTCCGCTACTTCGTGGCACCGCAGCCCGAGCACTTATACCCGGTGGTCACGGTCTCGTTCCATGCCGCGCTCAGCTGCACCTGCTCGTCATATGCCGCCTTGTCGGTTACGGTTTCATAGTAACCCTGCTTCACAGTCACATAGGAAGAATGATAACCACCGCAGTTGCCGCCGTTCAGAAGGGAGTTGTCAATGTGTCCCCAAGGGTCAGACGTGATATCCGCACCACACTGATTGCAGATATAGTGCTCCTCCGTCACCGGGTCATGCCACACCTGATGCGTCACCGCATCGTGGTGGACGGTCTTGTACTGAGCGTCGTGATGGACGGTTTTTGTCTGGGCAACCCAGTTGTGCTGATGCGCCGGGGTGTCATCCTTTTTCGATGAACTGCCTGAATTGGAGTTTGAGCTGGAGTTGCTGCTGTTGCCGCCACTCGGCTTGCTATCGGATTTTCCTTCGTCTTTCTTGGAGGATGAATTGCTCTTGTTTCCAGAATTATCGGAGCTGCCTGTGGTCTTCCCATTATCCTTCTTGGAGCCGTTGGATGAGCCTGAATCGCTCTTCTTGCTGTCGGAAGTTTCCGGGGTCTTCGCGTCGGACTTCTCTTCCTTGGCGGTCTCCTGAGCCTTCTCGGTCTCCTTCTCGACGGCATCGGTATCGGCGTTCGGGTTCTTCTTGATGTTGTCCTCGAACTTCTTCACGACCTCGGCACCCTTTTCTCCGGTCAGGGTGGAATCGCCCTTCTTCACGGCTGCTGCAACGTCCTTGGCGATGGCGGTCAGGTCATCCTTCGTCACCTTATCCGCATCCACCTTGTTGAAAGTTACACCCGTGCTGGCCGTCTTCTTATCGGCCTTCCCGGCGGTAACCTTCTTCGATGACACCTTATAGATGGAACCGTCGGCGTTCACCGGTGAAATGAATGTGACGGTGTAGGTACCGGACTTGCCGACCCTCACGGTCACCTGCTTGTTCGCAGCGATGGCGGTGTAGAAGTCTACTTCCCCGTCCGCATCCTCTATATGGGCGATAATGGGCGTGGAGGTGTCCGCATCCCAGCCGTCAGCCTTCACCTCAAGGGTAAGTACCATGTCCTGCTTCTCATCGTCCTTCGACTGGGACACCGCAGGGACATTCGCTTTGCCCGTCCACCCGGCATGTGTGATGGCATACCCACCGCCGCCGATGAGAAGCGCCGCACAGAGGATTCCCGCACCAGCCGCGCAGACCTGCTTACGGGAGAACTCGCGCCCGAAGAGCACGAGCGGCTTCTTAGCATTCTCCTCCTTCGTCGAATCCGATCGTTTAATTTCCCGAGAGCCGTACTCATCCATCGGCAAACTCCAGTTCAATTATCAGAGGTCTAACTTAGCGGCATTGTATTCCAAATTGTCACTTATATAGGTGTGACTCATATAGAACCGAAACGAATCATTGGCACAACCTATTAGGAGGTGCCAATGACTCAGTTAGATATAAAGATGAGGGTCGGGCTGAGAATAAAAGAGTTGAGAAACGAACTCGGCTATAGCCAGGAAACTATTGCGTACTCTATCGAAATGTCCCGAACATACTTCGCTGAGGTCGAAACCGGCAAGCGGAACATATCAATTGAAAATATCGACCGGATTGCACAAGGGCTCGGCGTTTCCCTGAAAGAGTTCTTCAACTCTGACCTCTTTGTCAAATAAGACAGAGCACAAATCGAATTAGAACGAAAGGACAGACTTCCAACGTCATCTAATGTCCAACAGGGCTTCAATAGCAATCAAAAGGTATCAAAGGGCTGCCGGAAACTGGCTTGCCCTACGGCAACGACAGCCTAGGTTTTCAACGCTTTCCATAGCCGGAGGGTCCCACATCCAGCCCGTAGGCTGTGGGAAGGGTTGAAAACCGGCCCTGAGGGTGAAACTCTGGGGTGAAATATGAAGTCGCGATGTTTTCCCCATAGAATGAACTTTCACCCCTTTTTCACCCCTCAGGCGGGTTTTACCCCTATCCATACAGAAACAGGTCAGACGATTTATACCGTCTGACCTGCTATTTCTCTGGTGCCCCCGGGCGGATTCGAACCGTCGACACCCGCTTTAGGAGAGCGGTGCTCTATCCCCTGAGCTACGGAGGCATGTTGTACTAGTGTAGCAGATTTACCCCTTTGCCATGTAGCGCATGGCCACTCATCGAGAAGGCTCTATAGCGAATAGTTTCCGAGGGCAATCCTCAATATCGGAAAGAATAACCCGGAATAACGCGAAATAATGGGACAAGCTTTCCCAACTGGCCCTCAAAAGGAAAATGCATCCCGGAATGAGAACAAATTCCGGGATGCATTTTCCGCCATCTATCGCCAACGATTAGCTGTCTCTGTGGAAAAGGCTCTTGATGGCAGCGGGGATGCTCTTGGCGCCCTTGGTCGTTACGTCGATAAAATCGGGCGAACGCACGAGCTTATCCTCATCGACGTACTTACGGACCGCACGAAGCGTCTCTTTGTCGTCGCGCGTCGAAAACGTAAAGTGGCCGTTATCTTTGGTAAAGATGGCAAAACGCGTGATCTTCTTGGTGCCGCGCAAAACCTCGGCGGCAATATAGTCGACCTCGTCCCACGGGATTTGAATATAATCCTCGGGATTGCGCTCGTTATAGTACTCGAACGCCTTATTGCCCACCATCACGTTACCGTGGCTGGTAAGCCCCATCAGGCAGGTTGCCGGCGTTGCCAGATCGACCGTGCTGTTCTGAGATTGCGCCATACGCGCCTCGCCCTCCAATAAAAACAATCGGACCGCATCCAGTGTACCCACCGGGTGCGGTCCGTTTCAATGGCTCAAAAGCCCTTACCTAGCAACTCTCGGTCTTAAGCCGAAGCGTGCTTACATGAAGCCGCAGACGCGACCGATGATGCCGACGGCGAAGAGAGCCAGGATGATGACGATCGGGCTGACCTTCTTCTTGAGGAGCTTGCAGACCAGCAGGGTCAGGCACACGGCGGCAAGGCCGGGGATGAGCTGATCGAGGTTAGCCTGAAGCGTGGTGACCTTAACCTGATCAAGGGCGTTAGCACCGATGGAGTTATACATCGTCAGTGCTTCCTTGATACCCTCAGAACCGGAGGGCAGGTTAGCCCAGTCGATAAAGGCGCCAGCAGACTGCGTGACCTTGGAGACGACCGGGGTGAAGGAGATGGACACCCAGCGCTCGACCAGGGCGCCGATGATGAACATACCCAGGATGGAAGCACCCTCGGTAACCTTGCCCATCAGACCGCCGGAGAGGTCCTTGGCGATGGAGGAGCCGACCTTGTAGCCAAACTCCTGCGTGTACCACAGGAAAGCGTAACGGATGATGTTCCACGCGAAGAAGAACAGCAGCGGACCGGCGATGCTGCCGGACAGGGCCAGGGAAGCACCCAGAGCACCCAGGATCGGGCGAAGGGTGAACCAGAAGGCGGGGTCGCCGACGCCGGCGAGCGGGCCCATCATACCGACCTTGACGCCCTGAATGGCGACGTCGTCGATCGGTGCACCGTTGGCGCGCTCCTCCTCGAGAGCGAGGGTAACGCCAATGACGGGGGCGGAAACATAGGGGTGGGTGTTATAGAACTCCAGGTGGCGCTTAAGAGCGGCAATCTGGTCATCCTTGCTGGTGTAGAGCTTCTTGATCGCAGGGATCATTGCGAAGCACCAGCCGCCGTTCTGCATACGCTCGTAGTTCCACGAGCCCTGAAGGAACTGATGACGGAAGCAAACCTTCTTGCGGTCAGCCTTGGTGAGCTGAATCTTGTTCTCTGCCATATGTATCACTCCCCTCCTACTCGTAATCGTTCAGAATGTCGCCGAGCGGGTCACCGGAGCCACCGCCCATGCCGCCACCCTGCTTGGCCAGATCCTTAAGGCCAAGGTAGATGAGGGCAAGGGAGATGCCGATGAGGCCAAGGGCGATCAGCGTGAGCTGAGGGATGGCAGCAAGGACAAAGCCGAGGATGAAGAACGGCCAGGTCTCCTTGGTGGCCATCATGTTAATGACCATGGCGTAACCGACGGAAGCGACCATGCCGCCGCCGACAGCCATGCCGCCGGACAGCCAGTCGGGCATAGCGTTAAGCGCGTTGGTAACTGCCTCGGCCGGGATGATGCACAGAAGTACTGCCGGGATGGCGATACGAAGGCCCTGCATAAGGATGGCAATGTACTGCCAACGCTCGATGCCAGCGAAGTCGCCCTTCTCGGCGCAACCGTCCATGGCGTGAGCGATAGCGGTAGCCAGGGTACGGCAGATCATGGTCAGGAACAGACCAGCGACCGACAGCGGGACAGCGACGGCGATAGCGGCGGTAACGGCCTTCGACGGATCGGTAGCGCCGCCGTTGAGGGCGAGCACCATGATGATCGAAGAGGCGACCGAGGCCAGAGCGGCGTCAGGCGCGACGGCGGCGCCGACGTTAGCCCAGCCAAGGGCCATCATCTGGAGCGAACCGCCCAGGAGGATGCCCTCCTGAAGATGACCGGTTACGAGACCGATAAGCGTGCATGCCACGAGCGGCTGATGGAACTGGAACTCATCCAGAATGCCTTCCATACCGGCAAGCAACGCGACAATCGCAACAAGCAGAATAGTGATTGCAGACATGTATCGGACCCTCCTTTACTATGCTTGAGCGGCCAGTTCGGCCTTAGCTTTCTTCAACATGGCGTCGAGATCCTCGGAGGAATCCGAAGGAACCTTGCGGACCTCGAACTTGACGCCCTTGGCCTTGAGGGCCTCGAGAGTCTTGACATCGTCATCGCCCATAGCGACGGCGTTGGTGACGACGACCTTGCCCTTGGAGTGAGCCATGGAGCCGATGTTGACTTCCTTGATGTCGACGCCGGCCTCGATGGCCTTGAGCAGATCCTGCGGGTTCTCGAAGAGCAGCATGGCCTTGGTGTCACCAAAACGCGTGTCCTTGACGACCTCGGCCATCTTCTTGATAGGCACGACGTTGGCATGGACTCCCGGAGGGGCAGCCTGCTCGATCATGGTCTTGCGGAGCTCGTCGTGAGCAACGCCGTCGGAAACCACGATGATGCGGTTGGGGTTGATCTGCTTGGTCCACGTGGTGGCCACCTGACCATGCAGCAGACGGGTGTCGATACGGACGTGGGCAATCTTGATGTGCCCGTCGCCGATGACCGTTCCCGGAGGGATGGCGCCTGCAGGAGCAGCAGCGGCCGCAGCCGGCTTCTTCTCCTCGGGCTCCAGAGACTCGGGCTTGACGCGCACGCCAGCCTTAGCCTCAGTCACGAGATGTTTTGCGATCGCATGTGCAGTGTTCTTTGCGTCAAAGCGCTGCGAATATGCCTCGATGAGCATAGGCAGGTTGACACCGGTGACGATAGCCCAGGAATCGTGGCCCTCGATGAGCCCGCTGATCTGGTTGAACGGCGTGCCGCCCCACAGATCAACGAGGAAGAGCACCTGCTCCTGGTCCTCGAAGGAAGCGATTGCTTCCTCGACCTTAGCACGGAAGTCGTCGGGGCCCATGCTCGGCTCGAGCGAGACCACGGCCACAGACGGCTGATCGCCAAAGACCATCGAGCCCGTCTGCTTGATTCCAGCTGCCAAGTCCCCGTGGCTAGCAAGAACAATACTTACCATCACATAACCTCCTTTTTGTCTACGTATTTCCTACACGACATGAAGGAAGTATACCTGTTTGGTTTGTGGAATTATAGCTAAATTCGCAAAAGGTTGGATTATTTGTTTAAACGCCTAAGTTTGTTACAAATTGATTACGTTGCCGGTTTACAGCTTATTGCCTGCTAAAACGTGATTTGCTGATTGCTTTCAAAGACATATAAAGGTGCACTGTTCGTTAAGACCGCTTTTAGGTGGATCCCAATGCGTCTGCGTGCCACCATTTTGTTTAAACAGACATGACTTGACTAACCGAAGCAAATATGTTTAAAACTCTAGCCCATGTAGTCATTGGATGTTAGGCGATGTGGAGAGGGTTGGCGGCGTCGACGGCATCGGGGGCGTCGGAAGGACCGTCGGGGACAGCGTCTGCCGGATCCTCGTCGGGGGTCTCGATCTGTTTGATCATTACCTCTTGGCCCTGCAGCAAATAGGTCTCGCCGCTACCGCACTGGGGACAGGTCTTGCCGTGCTCGACCGTCGCGTAGTCGCAGCCGCACGCCTCGCAATGTGTCACGGCCTCGACGGGCTCCACGATAAGCTCCGCGCCCTCGGTGATAGGCTTTTTATCTGCTGCCCAGCGCCAAGCGTCGAGCAGCAAGTCGGGAACGACGCCCGAGACCTCGCCCAGTAGCAACGTCACGCTCGAAACGCGACGCACGCCATGAGCGCGCGCCACATTCTCGACATCGCGAATGATGTGATAGACGATTCCGAGCTCGTGCACTTTTAATTCCTTCCGCCGTTCTAACGAACGGCGGTCGGCTTGACGCTGCGCGAGTCCCAGACGGGCGATCTGCCTTTCAATCGTCGGGCATGGGCAAAAGCCCTATGCCCTCCTCTTTCAAGGCACCTCGCCACGCCTGGGACCCGCTCGCTGTCCAACCGCCCTCTGCGCCGTTCACTTACTTGTTAGGTCTCTTACTTCTTCCCAAATTTGATCTTAATTGCACGCTTCAATGCGTACTTGCCCAGGCTTGGGAGCTTTTGCTCGTATTTGACCATCGTTGAGCACTCGGGGCGGTCGCGATCTAGATGGATGGCGTCGAACGCGCACTTGGTGGTGCACAGGCCGCAGCCGATGCACTTGTTGGGGTCGACGATCGAGGCGCCGCAGCCCAGGCAGCGGGCGGTCTCGGCGCGCACCTGCTCCTCGGTAAAGGTCTCAACATACTCGCTAAACGGCGCAGCCTTCTCGCGTTCGCGGTCCACATGCGCAACCTCGCGGCTCGCGTTGTCGTAGCTCTCGATCACGACATCGTCGCGGTCGAGCGCGGTGTAGCGGCGCTGGTTGCGGCCGATGGTGAGCGTGGAGCCCGGCTGCACAAAGCGATGGATGGACACGGCAGCCTCGTGGCCGGCGGCAATGGCATCGATGGCAAAGCTGGGGCCGGTGTAGACGTCGCCGCCCACAAAGATGTCGGGTTCGGCGGTCTGGTAAGTCTGGGGATCGGCCAGGGCGCCCTGGCCGCGGCCGAGCTCCACCTTGGAGCCAGCCAGCAGGTCGCCCCACACAATGGACTGGCCAATCGACATGACGACACGGTCGGCATCGACACGGCGCAGATCGTTCTCGTCGTACTCGGGCGCAAAACGGCCCTCGTCGTCAAAGACACGCGTGCAGCGCTTGAAGGTGATGCCGCACACGCGACCGGCCTCGTCCAGGTGAATCTCCTTGGGGCCCCATCCGCAGCTGATGTGCGCGCCATCCTCAATGGCCTCGCGACGCTCCTCCTCGCTGGCAGGCATCTGGGCATCGCTCTCCAGGCAGAACATCTCAACGTGCTCGGAACCCAGACGGCAGGCGTTGCGCGCGACATCGATAGCCACGTTGCCGCCGCCCACCACAATGGTGCGGCCGGACAGGGAATCGATCTTGCCGCTGTTAACCTCGCGAAGGAAGTCGACGGCCACGGTCACGTCCTCGGCACCCTCGCCCGGAATGCCCGCAAGGCGGCCGCCCTGGCAGCCAATGGCAACGTAGAAGGCCTTAAAGCCCTGCGCGCGCAGCTCGTCGAGCGTCACATCGCGACCGACCTCCACGCCATAGCGGAACTCGGCACCCATCAGGCGAATAACTTCGACCTCGGCCTCGATAACGTCCTTCTCCAGCTTAAAGCTGGGAATGCCATAGGTGAGCATGCCGCCCGGGCGCTCGTTCTTCTCGAACACGACGGGCTTGTAGCCCTTCTCGGCCAGATAGAAGGCACAGGACAGACCGGCCGGGCCGGCACCGATGATGGCGATCTTCTGATCGAAGCCGCCGGCGCGCGTCGGCGTCACCACGGGTGGGACATAGCGGGTCGCGGCATCAAGATCGCGCTGGGCGATAAACTTCTTGACCTCGTCGATAGCCACGGCGGCGTCCACACGGCCACGGGTGCAGGCATCCTCACAGCGGCGGTTGCACACACGGCCGCAGATAGCGGGCAGCGGGTTCTCGCGCTTGATGAGCGCCAGCGCCTCGTCATAGCGGCCCTGCGCCGCGAGCTTTAAGTAGCCCTGGACGGCAACGTGCGCGGGGCAAGCCGTCTTGCAGGGCGCGGTGCCGGACTCGTGCGTCTCGATACGGTTATCGTTGCGGTAGTTGGGCGACCACTTGGTGTGGTCCCACTTGGTGGCATCGGGCAGCTCCTGGCGCGGATACTCGGGCACCTGTCCGCCGGCCTTTTTGCTGCAGAGCTTCTGGCCGAGCTTGGCGGCACCGGCCGGGCACACCTCAACGCAGCGACCGCAGGCCACGCACTTGTCCTTCTCGACCTTGGCGACATAGGCCGAGCGCGACAGGTTGGGCGTGTTGAACAGCTGCGAGGTGCGCAGGGCATAGCACACGTTGACGTTGCAGTTGCAGATGGCGAAGATCTTGTTCTCGCCGTCGATGTTGGTGATCTGGTGCACAAAGCCGTTGTCCTCGGCCTGGCGCAGGATGTCGTAAACCTCGTCGCGCGTCACGTAATGGCCGCGGTCGGTCTCGACCACGTAGTCGGCCATATCGCCCACGGCGATGCACCAATCGGCCGGGTCGTCGGCGCAGCCCTCACCCATCACGCGACGGCTCGCGCGGCAGCTGCAGGTGCTAGCGGCATATTTGCCATCGTATTTGTCGAGCCAATGCTCGATATGCTCGATCGGCA
This sequence comes from uncultured Collinsella sp., assembly GCA_905204735.1. Lineage (GTDB taxonomy): Bacteria > Actinomycetota > Coriobacteriia > Coriobacteriales > Coriobacteriaceae > Collinsella. The sequence continues at coordinate 14,169 of CAJLAV010000006.1, forward strand.
CCGACGTGCTCGCGGCATCGATAGCCTTCTCGACCGGAATGACATGCATGCCGATGCCGGCACCACCGGGCGGCACCATCGGCGTGGCCTTGGACAGCGGTCCCTTGGACGCCTGCTCAAAGAACTTGGCATAGACCGGGTGCTCCTCGAGCTGGCTCACGCGCATGTTGAGAAACTCAGCGGAACCCGGCACCAGCATGGGCAGCACCCACTGCTTGGCGCGCTCGGGGTTTTCCCAGTTGTACTCGAGCAGGCCCGTGTAGCTCATATCGTCGAGCATCTTCTCGATATCGGCTTCGGGCATGCCGGTGAGCTTGACCATCTCGGGCAGCGTATAGGGACGGCGCATCTTCATCTTGCAGAGCACTTCGGCCTGCTCGTCAGTCGCGGCCTCGGCAAACGACCAGTACTCGTAGCCCAGCAGCTCATCGCGATGCAGCAGACGGTTGGTGCAGTGCTCGCACAGCTTGACGATGGCCTCGCGCGGATGCTCCGGCAGCGGCGGCACGAACTCCGAACCGATGTCGGGCTCGGTGTAGCTAATCCCCGGTCCGTTGAGAATCATGGTTGTCCCTTCTCTTGCCACAGCCCGGCGAGACCGCGGCACCCCTCTTTTTTGCAGGCCGGGCATGCCCCCATGCCGTTCACCCGCCATTAGTTGACATTGTGTCAAAAATAGTATTGACGAACCGTCAACAATATTCAAGACTGTTAGGCGAACGGTCAGGCAAAAGAGGATGAAAGGCGGCAAAACATGAGCAACAACACAGCAGATACCTCTGTGGTCGATGCCGTCCCCGGATCCGATAGCGCGGCAAAGCGCTTGACGGGCGACGAACGCCGTCGCGAGATCCTCGCCGCCGTGCGCACCGTGAGCTCTGAGCTAGGCGTGTCGCATCTATCCGTCTCGGCCGTGACCAAGCGAGCCGGCTGCACGCGCTCATTGTTCTACCACTACTTTGCCGACATGGACGCCGCTGTCACCGCCGTCATGGACGAGGCGATCGACGGTTTTATCTCCGAGCTCGAGCAGTGGAATGCCAACCGCACCGTCGGTGATATCGAGGGCGCACTCGACACCGTCGCCCCGCTCTTTAAGCGCCTGGTCGTCAGCGGCCACGAGCTGCCGAGTACGCTCACCTCAAGCAGCGGCGCGCTCTACGGCGGCTTTTTGCACAACGTGGTCCAGCGTGTGGCGCAGTATATCTGCGACACCACCGTGGTGGATTTTGCCGCCCATCATGAGCTACGCATCGACCATGTCTACGAGACGTTCTACACCCTCATCATGGGGTTGTTGATGTATATCCGCACGCACCCCGATGTGCCCGACGAGACGGTCAAGGAAATCATCGCCTCGACACTCCACATCGAGGGCTATACCGCCAAGTATCCGGAGCGCAAGCCCCAGAACTGACGACATTTGGCCAAACTGCCCGCGATCAGAAGAGGGGCCGCGGGCGTGTGAAAGGAGAGCAGCATGCTGTTCGATGTTTGGGGTAGCGATACCCTTATCCACTGGGCCGGCTGGGCCATGGTCTTTATTGGCCTGATCGTGCTCAACGAGGTCGGCCGCCGCACCAAGCTGGGCGCGGCAATCATCTTTGGCGTGGCTCCGCTGGCCATGACCATCTACTGCGTCGCCATCGCCATCGGCGTCTCGCAGGGTGCCGAGTGGGCGCTCACCAACCCCACCCATGTGTACCAGAACAGCTGGTTCCACTACGCCAAGGTATACGCGGCGCTGGCCGGTTGCTGGGGCTTCATTGCCATTAAGTACCAGTGGGGCAAGATTGGCAAGGCGCATTGGTTCCGCGCATGGCCGTTTGTGATCGTCGCCATCAACATCATGATCGCCGTCGTGTCCGACTTTGAGAGCGCCTATCACTTCTTTGTCCTGGGCGAGTCCACCTGGGTCACCTCCGAAGGTGCTACGCAGCTGGCCGGCTGGAACAACGTGTTCAACGGCATCGCCGGTATTATCAACATCTTCTGCATGACCGGTTGGTGGAGCGTCTACGCCTCCGAGGATCAGACCGACATGCTGTGGCCCGATATGACCTGGGTCTACATCATCGCCTACGATATCTGGAACTTCTGCTACACCTACAACTGCCTGCCCACCCACTCCTGGTTCTGCGGCTTTGCGCTGCTTCTGGCGCCCACCGTCGCCGCCTTTATCTGGAACAAGGGCGGCTGGATCCAGAACCGCGCCTTTACGCTGGCCATTTGGTGCATGTTTGCCCAGGTGTTCCCGTACTTCCAGGAGGAGTCCATCTTTGTGACCCACTCCACGCTCGACCCCGGCGCCGCTACCGCGGTCTCGATTGCCGCACTGGTCGCCAACGTCGCCGCGATCATCTACATCGCCTACCGTGCCAAGAAGCTCGGCCGCAATCCCTACAAGCAGGACGTCTTTGAGGGCACCAGCGATTGGGAGAAGGCTACCGCTCGCCGCGCCAAGGTTGATTACGCGCACGCCGAGTAACATGCCCGGTGCAAACGCCGCTTGAATGTGAAGCCGCCTGGCCGACTCCGCGCAATGCAACGTATTGTATGCCCCCGGAAAGCGATTTGTTCGCTTTCCGGGGCTTTTTGTTGTTGCGCGCATTCACGCGCATATTCCATTCGCGCACACATTCAAAACCTCTCGCACAGATAAAATCAGATTTCCAACCGCCTGACAGCCCTATGTGACCCCAATTTTGGGTACATTGTTGTCCCGATATTGAGCTTGGGGGATATATGAATGATGAGACGATGGGCCAAGAGGATGCGGCCCAAGATGCAGAAGCATGCGCCGAGGCCCTGGAGAGCCTAGACCAGATCGCGCTGGCCGAGATTGCGTTTGACGATTCGAGCGTTGATGTGCAGGATGAGCCGGAAATCGAGGCGCAGCCCGATGATCAGGATGCAAAAGACGATGGCGCCGCGCCCACCGAAGACGAGGCGAGGCACGAGGAATCCGAATGCGAGGCCGACGACCAGCCCAAATCCGACACGAGCGAGGAAACCATCTTGCTCGACAGCTTGCCGGCCGAAGATTCGCTGACCCGCGAGCTCCCTGGCTTAGGCTCCGCGCCTGCCGTGGACGAGACCATCGCCATGGGCGATATTCCCCTGCCGTCCGTTCCCTCGGCACGCGAGGCCGAGGTTCGTCATCGCAAGATGTCGCCCAAGCGCCGCAATCTGATGGTCGCTGGCGTTGTGGCCGTCGCGCTCGTCGCCGGCGGCGCAGGCTATGCTGCCTGGAACGGATATCAGCAAGAGCAGGCTGCCGCTGTCGCCGCCAGTGCACACACGATGATGTCGGTGCAGATTGGCGTGCATGCCACGGGCCTCGACTGCTCAACTGGCTCCAAGATTCCCGTACAGGTGAGCGGGCAGGATTCCGACGGTTCTTCTGTGAGCGAAACGCTCTATGTTGACGAGCACGGCCGTGGCATCAAACTGCTACCCGGCGATTACACGCTCTCCATTGCCGCCTCCCCCATCGCGTCCGACGGCACCGTCTATACCGTGCCGACCACCAAGGCGCAGGTCACGATCAAGAGCGACGGACAGGATCTGAGTGCCCAGGCCACCTTTAAGCTCAAGGTGCCTTCGGCCGACACGGTGACTGACGACCAGATCGATGCCGCCGCCAAGTATGCCGAGGAGGGAGGCACGAGCTCCGCCGCGGCTGCCAAAGTGCTCCAGCAGGCGGCAACCGCACGGCGCGACGCCGCCGTCAATGCCGTGAGCGCGCAAAAGGCACAGGCAGCCCGCGATGCTGACGCTCGCCACAAGGCAACCGACCTCTACCAGCTCGATATCCCCGTCGAGTGGTACGGCAAGGTCGAGACTTGGCAAAATGGCAGCACGCTATGCATCTATCTTGCCGGCGACAGCGATACGCCGATTGTGACGCTCGTCGCGGTGCGCGAGGGCGAGAGCTTTACGCCCGATGAGGGCGATACGGTTTTGGGTGCGGCCAATCTAGGCAACGGTTATACCGTCTACGCCAGCGGCCCCGTCTATCCGTACGTGGTGCCCCAGACCATCAACGGACGGACGCAGAATCCCGTGTCAACCTACCCCATGGACACGGCCATTGAGCTTGTCGAGCTCACGACCGGTAACCGCTACACCTATAGCCAGATCAAGAACGTACTGGTCGGCAAAGACGGCAAGGCAGACGCCGCGACCAAACTTGAGACCGACTACCTCGCGCAAATCCTGCTGCCGAGTATCAAAGCCCAGGACTAGCCTGGCGCAGCAAGGTGCTCCCCAACCGTGATGAAGGAGCCAGGAAGTCCTGACCCCACAGGTCCATAGATGATTAGGCAAGGAGCCACTTCCATGCGGGCGTAACGTGTACCACACCGTGCTCGCATGGAATATCGGTCTGTTCATCCATGGTAACGATTGCCGACTCGCCAAGATCAAACTGGGCCATCGAGGCATCAAGCGCGGCAATTTCGCGCTCGCGCGTTTTCTCACTTGCCATATCCGTACTCACCTGAATCAGGCTATAAGCCCGCATGAGAAGTGCGTCCCCAGCCACAAAGTCCACCTCATGGTTTTTGCTCTTCTCTTTGATCAGCAAGCGGCAGACCGATCCGACCCTCACCGCGGGAGTCCTTCTTCTTAGCGCGTTGAACACTGCGGTCTCGAGCCTCTGGCCCTGGTCCAATGCCGATGCGGGAGAGAATGCTCCAAACATCGCAGGATCGACAGCGTAGACCTTAGACGCAGACCGCATGTTATTTGCCAGTGAACGCGTGAACTCCGGCACGGAGAACAGCAGGTAGGCATCCTCATAATACTCAAGTAAGTCGCTGAGCGAATTACGACTGACGGGTATCTGCCTGCTCTTGAACTCGTTGTACACTTTGTTCACCGACAGCTCTCGTCCCGAAGATGCCATACACCGCGTCAGGAACAGAGATGCCAGGCGAGGGTTCTTGACGTCGTAACGTTCAACGACGTCCATAGCGACCGTTCGCGAAGCATATTCCTGTAGCAGCTGAATCGCGTCTGCGGGCGTCTGCTCAAGCGTCGCGATGAATCCCCCTCGTTCAAGATATCCGATCAGATGATGTCGAAGCAGCGCTGCATCGCTTGGGGAAAAGGTCGCATCTGGCTCGAAAACGTTCCCCGTCTTATATCGAACGTATTCCGAAAAACTCAACGGAAAAAGCTCCCGTATAAGAGAACGACCCCTGAACTCGCTCTTAAGCTCTGAGGACAGCATCTTGGAAGAAGATCCCGTCACATAGACGGTCGCTTTCTCCGTATCGACTACACGCCGCAGAAACGCACCCCATTCGGGAATTTCCTGGATCTCGTCAAAGAAAATGTAAGCGCCCTCGGTTCGAGCAACAGGATACAGCGCATAGAACGTGTCGAGCACGTCCGCCAGCAGCGATGGCTCATACGGGCGCAAGCGCTCATCCTCAAAATTGAAGTAAAGCATCCGGTCAAGCTCGACGCCCCGGCTCTGAAGCCGCCGCATCTCCTGATACAGGCGATACGTCTTTCCACAACGGCGGGCCCCCACAATCACATTTACGATGTTGTCGCGCTTTGGCTCCTGTGGGTTTCCTAGATCAAGGTCTCGCTCAAAGACCTGCGGAACCCCCTGCTGTTCAAAGTCCTTTATTTTCTGGGCGATCAAGTCGTTGAATGCCATGATTCTCCAATCTTGCTCTCTAGCTAATCAAAATTATACTGATTCTTGATTAATTAGAGAGCAAGATTGTGTGTAGCTTGATTAACACTTAAGCAAGTTTTTTCACTGTTATTGCTCCGAAGGATATCGAGTGGCTGAGAGGACAACCGAGCTCGAATGCGACTCCCCGAGCAGTCAATTTGGGACGGGGATATTATGACCACCCTACAAAAGTTAGCGCCACGGGTCGGCTTCAAACAGCGGCTCGCGCTCGGGGCGGCGATCGCTGTAGGGATCGTAGCCGTCATCGTCCTCGTTCTCGGCACGGATGTAGGGGTCGCGCGGCTTGGGCGCCGGCTTGGGAGAAGCCTTCGGTGCGACCGGCGCGGCGGGCGCTGCCTCAGCAACCGGTGCGTGCGTCTTGTTCTCGTCTTTCATCTGCATATCTCCTTGCCATGTACTCATGCTCAACATCATCGATTGTCGCACGAAAAAGGGCGGCGGACCCGATTGGATCCGCCGCCCTTGGCGTTTTGCGATGAGGTGCGGTTAAAGCCGGTCCCATAATTTACTCTGCGTCGGGGACCTCGTAGGTGGCCGCCGGCGTGTTGTCGCACACGACGGTAAAGCCACCGTCCTTGTCGACATCGACCGTCACCTGATCGCCCTCGCGCACCGTGCCGTCGATGATAGCGGCGGCGATGGCATCCACGACCTCGCGCTGAACCAGACGCTTGAGCGGACGGGCGCCAAAGACCGGGTCCAGGCCGCCCACGGCGAGCATCTGCTTGGCCGCCGGGGTGATGGCAAGCGTCATGCGCTCCTTGGCCAGACGCGCGCGGACGTCGGCGAGCTGGATGTCGACGATCTTCTCGATCTGCGCCATACCGAGCGGATGGAACACCACGATATCGTCGATACGGTTGAGGAACTCGGGGCGGAAGGTCTGAGCCATGGCCGCGTCGACCTGATGGCGCATCTCCTCCTCGTCCTTGCCGGAAAGCTCGGCGATAGCCTTGGAGCCCACGTTAGACGTCATGATGATGATCGTGTTCTTGAAGGACACCTGACGACCCTGGCCATCGGTCAGACGGCCGTCGTCGAGCACCTGCAACAGCACGTTGAAGACATCAGGATGAGCCTTCTCCATCTCGTCGAGCAAGATCACGGAATACGGACGACGGCGAACGGCCTCAGTGAGCTGGCCGCCCTCGTCGTAACCCACGTATCCCGGGGGCGCACCGATCAGACGCTGGACGCTGAACTTCTCCATGTACTCGGACATGTCGATACGCACGAGCGCGCGCTCGTCGTCGAACAGGCACTCGGCCAGTGCCTTGGCGAGCTCGGTCTTGCCCACGCCGGTGGGGCCCAGGAAGAAGAAGCTGCCGATGGGCTTGTCCGGATCGGAGAGGCCCGCACGGCTGCGGCGCACAGCCGCGGCGACGGCGGAGACGGCCTCGTCCTGGCCGATGACGCGCTTATGCAGCTCACCCTCCAGGCCCTTCAGCTTGTCGAGCTCGCCCTGCATCATCTTGGACACGGGCACGCCGGTCCAGGCACTCACGACCTCGGCGATCTCATCGGAGGTCACCTGCTCGTTGAGGCCCTCGCCGTCCTGCTGCTTTTGCGCCTCGAGCGCAGCCTCGGAATCCTGAATCTGCTGCTGCAAACCAGGAATCACGGAGTAGCGCAGCTCGGACGCACGGCCCAGGTCGCCGTTGCGCGTCGCGCGCTCCTCTTCGCTTCTGGCCTCGTCGAGCTGGCCCTTGAGCTCCTGCACGTGATCGATGGCGTTCTTCTGGTTGAGCCAGCCGGCCTTTTGCACGTTGAGCTTTTCTTGGACCTCGGCAATCTCTTGGCGCAGGGCCTCCAGACGCTCTTTGGAGGCGTCGTCGGTCTCCTTCATGAGCGCCTGCTCCTCGATCTGCAGCTGGGTGAGCTGACGCGTGGTGGCGTCGATCTCGACCGGCATGCTGTCGAGCTCCATGCGCAGGCGGCTTGCGGCCTCGTCGACCAGGTCGATGGCCTTGTCGGGCAGGAAGCGGTCGGCGATGTAGCGATCGGAGAGGTCGGCAGCTGCCACGAGCGCGCTATCGGTGATGTGCACGCCGTGGAAGATCTCGTACTTCTCCTTGAGGCCACGCAGAATCGAGATGGTGTCCTCGACGGTAGGCTCGCTCACCACAACGGTCTGGAAACGACGGGCGAGCGCCGCGTCCTTCTCGATGTACTTGCGATACTCGTCGAGCGTGGTCGCGCCGATTGCATGCAGGTCGCCACGGGCGAGCGCCGGCTTGAGGATGTTGCCGGCGTCCATGGAGCCCTCGGTGGCACCCGCGCCCACGATGGTGTGCAGCTCATCGATGAACAGGATGACCTTGCCTTCGGATTTTTGCACTTCTTTGAGCACAGCCTTCAAGCGGTCCTCGAACTCGCCGCGGTACTTGGCGCCGGCGACCAGCGCGCTCATGTCGAGCTCGATGAGGTCGCGGTCGCGCAGGGTGCTCGGCACGTCACCGGCCACGATACGCTGGGCGATGCCCTCGACGATAGCCGTCTTGCCGACGCCCGGCTCGCCGATGAGCACGGGGTTGTTCTTGGTGCGGCGGGACAGGACCTGGATGGTACGGCGAATCTCGTCGGTACGACCGATGACCGGATCGAGCTTGCCGGCGCGGGCCAGGTCACAGATATTGCGGCCGTACTGCTCCAGCGCCTCAAACTGGGTCTTGTCCTCGGCAGACGTCACGCGGTCATCGCCACGCAGCTCTTCGTAGACCTGCTCGATGCGCTCCTTGGTGACGCCGGCGTCGCGCAACACGCGGCCCGCCTCGCCCTTGTCCTCGGCAAGCGCCATCAGCAGATGCTCAGTCACTACAAAGCTGTCGCCCATCTTGGTGGCCTTCTTCTCGGCCTTCTCGATGACGCGGACAAGCTCGTTGGACAGGCCCATCTGCTGGCCCTCGCCCGAAACCTTGGGCGCGCGGTCGATGGCGTCCTGTGTGGAGCGTGCGAGCTGAGCCGGGTCGGCACCGATGCGCTCGATAATCACGGAGATATTGCGCTCGCCGGCACCGAGCAGGGCAGACAGCAGGTGAATCGGCTCCACCGCGCCGGCCTGCGCATCGGCAGCCGTGCTCATGGCGGTCTGCAGCGCCTCGCGCGACGTCATAGCTAGCTTATCGATTCTCATGGAATCACCTCTCTTGGGGCGGCCGCCCTACGGGGCGGCTTCACGTTGTTCGAGAAGTATTGTTGCCAGCTTTGTGCGATCTTATACACAAATCTAAGTCTCTATATATAAGATTTTCTGAGTGATTGATGGATAGGGGGCAGGCGCGCTCACCAGCTGCGGCCTCGTCCCCTTACTATCTCAATCTGTAACATCTAGCGGCCGTTTTTGACCCCAGATGTTACAGATCGAGATGAAATGTTCAACAGCTCCCATTTATCTAAATCTGTAACAACTACTCGGCAAATAAGGGTCCACCTGTTACAGATCGAGACAAACGGAAAATGCCTGAACCGATAATCTAAATCTGTAACACCAAACCCACTTTTAGCGGCCAAGATGTTACAGATCGAGACAGACAGAAAACCACCACAAAGGGGCACCTTTGTGGTGGTCGCATTCTCTACTCTTTTGCCGAGCCCGTGCTTCCCGATACGGCGTTCCAGGGCATCTCATCCTCGAACAGCCATGTACGGGCAGATCCACCATCGCGTGCAGTCTGCGGGTCGGGCAGGCAGGTCTGTTCATAGGCATCCTGAATGCACTGACCCATAAAATCGTTGAGCTCGGTCTGGTTGCCCTCCATGACATAGGCGACATCGCCGTCCAAGATGTAGATACCCGGCCCCTCATTGCCCTCGTAGCCAGGATCGTACGAAACATCACATAACTTAGTGCCATTCGCGGTGTCCAACTCGATGGACGAGCGGCATCCGCCAACCATGTCGTTCGCTTTTGCCCGATAGGATGCATATCCATACCAGCGCTTAAAGGTTTTGCCCTTGAGCAGCTCGGACGCCCTGTCGATCAGACTAGAATCCGTGGTATAGCGCATAGCCCCAAGCTGAATAAGTGGATAATTACTAATGCCCAGCGCAGCCGGTTGCTCATCAAAATCAATGGTAATGGTCTCAGGCTTGTCGTCGCCGGTCAGAAGTTCGACAGATTGAGTCACAGGCTTGACCACCGGCTCCGTCACCGCAGCAGGTAGAAATGCCATACCGACAGCGCCCGCGCCAACCACAGCGATCGCAAGCGCCAAGACAATCAATCCAATACGGGCAAAACGGCTCACGGCAAAACACCCCACAATGCAAACCTTCGCCACCTGCACCAATGATACCGCCAGCTAACACTATTACCAAAAGAAGCCGCGCGCTCCTCACCACCACAAAGGGGACAGGCACCTTTGTGGCGGTTTTCGACGCTAACGGTCGACCATCTCGCGCCATGAGATTAAACTTGAATTGTTCTCTGAACATATCCATTTCTGCCTATCCTCAACAGATCTTTGTCTCGAGGAGCGCATATGAAGCCGTCTCATTCCACCGGTCGCAACGTCATCGCCATTCTCGCCATACCCATCGCGATGTTCTTCTTTATCGTCGTCACGCCCTTTTCCCTTGGTATCGCCTCGCCCTTCGATTTATGCGGAATGGTCGACGCTGGCTCGCGTGCCACCTCGCTCTCCTTTATCTGCCGCGGTGTTTTCTACGAAGATAGAATTCCCACCGGACTTTGGCAGTCCAAGTTACCGTTGCTCGGCCAGGTCGACGGATGCTCTCCTTATTTCTGCCTTGACCCTCAGGCGATGAATTATCTGATCGACGACCAGCCTCTTGACTCCATCACCCTCGCTTACGACTATGCTCCAAACACCGACGAGCGCCATATGAACCAAGTCCTCGACAAGCTGCTTGGGCAGTGCGGACTCACCGAGGAGGCCGGTCGAACCATCTATAGCGACCGGAAAATAAAGCGAACAGAACTCCGCCGTATCGGAAAAATCCAAGGGCGAAGCGGGGCTGCCTACTGGCAGGCCTGGGCGACACGCGACAAGAGCGAATTCGGGCACAGCACCTATACGGTCACTGTCTACACCAAAGACGGAATTAAGGACAATGTTGACGATTTCGCGTCATCCAAACTCGGCATCCCCAAAACAACCAAGCCCGCCAGCCCAGATGAAATCCTGTAGAGACATTCATTAAAATGCTGCCCAGCGATCACAATAACATCGAGCCCGCCCCCACCACCACAAAGGGGACAGGCACCTTTGTGGTGATTTTCGACTCCGGCGCTCATCTGTCTCGATCTGTAACATCTAGCGGCCGTTTTTGACCCCAGATGTTACAGATCGAGATGAAATGTTCAACAGCTCCCATTTATCTAAATCTGTAACAACTACTCGGCAAATAAGGGTCCACCTGTTACAGATCGAGACAAACGGAAAATGCCTGAACCGATAATCTAAATCTGTAACACCAAACCCACTTTTAGCGGCCAAGATGTTACAGATCGAGACAGACAGAAAACCACCACAAAGGGGCACCTTTGTGGTGGTCGCATTCTCTACTCTTTTGCCGAGCCCGTGCTTCCCGATACGGCGTTCCAGGGCATCTCATCCTCGAACAGCCATGTACGGGCAGATCCACCATCGCGTGCAGTCTGCGGGTCGGGCAGGCAGGTCTGGTCGTACGCGTCCATCACGCAACGATCCAAAAAATCGATCACCTGCTGCTGGTCGCCTTCAAGAATGTAGGTCACGCCGCCATCTTGGATATAGACGCCGTCCCCACCTCCGGCTTTTGCGTATTCCGGATTGTAGTTAACGGTGCGCATCAGTTTGCCATCAGATGAATACAACTTCAGCGTTGTATAGTAGCCACCGTTCACAAAACCACGTCGGCGCTCATAGGCATCCCAACCGTCCCAGCGTTTGAACGAACGCCCGTTTAGCAAGCCCAGCGCCTGTCGGGACAACTTCTCGTCCTTGGTATAGCGAGACGAGCCAAGTTCAATCATGGGGTAGTTGCTTATGCTTAGAATGCCCGGCGTTTCCTCGATATCGAGCGTTATCTCATCGGGCTTTGTAACGTCCGAAATCATTTGCCCGGGCATCGATGCAACAAGGGACGCCATCTCGACCGTCTGCTCAACCCCACTCGGCCCATAGAAGATAAGCGAGCCAAAAAGGACCACGCCCGCAGCAGCGACGACGCAAGCCACCAACAGCAACAAAACAGAAGTGCAACGCTTCATCTTCAACTCCACAAACGAGAGTGTCTTGAGCTCACTTTAAAGCGCCAACTTCATACTGTCAATTCTAGATAGCATATGAACAAAGGCGCACTCCCCCATAGAGGAGAGTTGCAACCTCGATTTTAGCGTCCCTCAAGACCCAACGAGAACGCCCAAACGTAGCCCGGGGCTTACCCTTTCCCGAACGCGACCCTCGCGAAGCGCGTGAGCACGAGGGAAAGGTGTGTCCGGGGCGTACAGCAACGTTACTCGGCAGCGGCCTTGAACTTGTTGTAGTTGATCAGGCAGCCGGCCTTGACGATGGCGCGCTCCTCGGCCGTCATATCGGCAATGTAGAGCTCAATCTGCTCAACTGCACCGTCGGCGCGCACTACGTACGCGGCGATGTCCTTTAGGTCGCCATCGAGCGCGGCGCGGATACCCGGCACAAAGACGTAGTCGCCCACCTCAAAGTTGGGCTCGGCCTCCATCTGGAAGGGCACCATGCCCCAGTTCATCACGTTGGAGCGATAGCGCTTGGTGGCGTACTCGTGGACGATGTTTGCCAGACCGCCGATCACGCGCTGGCAGCTCGCGGCCTGCTCGCGGGCAGAGCCGTCACCGGGCTTCTTGGCATAGAGCATGGAGCCGTACTCAGTCGCCTTGGCATCCGCCGCGACGCCCGCGCCGGCCAGCGCCTCAAACACGCCCGCAAGCTCGGCATCGAGTGCCGCCAGATCGCCTGCTGCCTCGCCGGCAACGCGGCGCTTCTCCACCGCGTCGACCTCCTTGGAGCGGCCCACGTAAGCCGGGTCGCGGCGGCTCAGCGTAAACTCGGCCAGGCCGAGTGGATTGGAGCGGAAGGAGCTCGTCTCGCCCGAAGGAATAAGCTCGTCGGTCGTGGTGACCGGGTCCATGATCTTGGAGCACACCTTAAGCAGGATGTCGTCGCCGAGGGGCTCCATCGCGGGCCACGGCTTGATGTTGGGACCCTCGACCAGCTCGTCGGCAGGCTCCGCCTTGCCAAAGCCCCAGTACACGCGCTTCTTGTACGGTGCGTCATCGAAGGTGTACTCGCAGGCCTCGTCCCAAGTCTCCTCGGGCAGGTCGGTCGCCGGCGTCAGGATGCCGCCGTTGGCAGCCGTCGCCGCAATGGAGCGGGCGTCCATCAGGGCTACGGCGCTCAGCTGGCCATTACCCGGCTTGGAACCCTCGCGGTTGGGGAAATTGCGCGTGGTGTGGCGAATCGAAAGGCCGTTGTTGGCAGGCGTGTCGCCGGCGCCGAAGCACGGGCCGCAGAATGCCGTGCGCACAATCGCGCCGGCCTCCATAAGGTCGTAGATGTAGCCGCGGCGTGTAAGCTCAAGTGCCACGGGCTGGCTCGTGGGGTAGACCGACAGCGAGAACTCGCCGCAGCCGGTGTTGGCGCCCTTGAGCACGCGGGCAGCCTGGACCACGGAGTCGTAGTTGCCGCCCGAGCAGCCGGCGATAACGCCCTGCTGCACGTGCAGCTTGCCGTCGACGATCTTGTCGAGCAGGCTAAAGTGCGTCTTGCCCTCGCCGATCTTGGCGGCCTCGAGCTCCACCTCGTGCAGGATGTCCTCGAGGTTCTCGTTGAGCTCGTCGATCTCAAAGCCGTTGGAAGGATGGAACGGCAGCGCGATCATGGGCTTGATGCTCGACAGATCGACCTCGACGCAGCCGTCGTAGTAGGCAACATCGGCGGGCTTGAGCTCGCGGTAGTCGTCGCCGCGGCCGTGCATGGTCAGGAATGCGCGCGTGTCCTCGTCGGTGGCCCAAATGCTCGACAGGCAGGTAGTCTCGGTGGTCATGACGTCGACGCCGTTGCGGTAGTCGGTCGTCATGCTCGCGATGCCGGGGCCTACGAACTCCATGACCCTGTTCTTAACGTAACCCTTGGCAAAGACGGCGCGGATGATGGCGAGCGCCACATCGTGTGGGCCAACGCCGGGGCGCGGGGCGCCCGTGAGGTAGATGGCAACGACGCCGGGATAGGCAACGTCGTAGGTGTCGCGCAGCAGCTGCTTTGCCAGCTCGCCACCGCCCTCGCCCACGGCCATGGTGCCCAGAGCGCCGTAGCGGGTGTGCGAGTCGGAGCCCAGGATCATCTTGCCACAGCCGGCGAAGTTCTCACGCATAAAGGAGTGGATGACGGCGATGTGCGGCGGGACGAAGATGCCGCCGTACTTCTTGGCAGCCGAGAGACCGAAGACGTGGTCGTCCTCGTTGATAGTGCCGCCCACGGCGCACAGCGAGTTGTGGCAGTTAGTGAGTACGTAGGGCAGCGGGAACTGCTCCATGCCCGAGGCGCGCGCCGTCTGGATGATGCCAACGAAGGTGATGTCGTGGCTCGCCATGGCGTCAAAGCGAATCTTGAGTGCCTCGGGGTCACCCGACGTGTTATGTGCCTGGAGGATCGAATACGCGATGGTGCCGCGCTTGGCATCCTCGGGCGTCTGCGTAATACCGCGCTCGGCAGCCTCGGCCGCAGGCACAACCTCGCTGCCGCCGCGCAGGTAGATGCCGTCCTCGTACAGCTTGACCATACTGTCTCCCACTCTGCCCAAAAGATTTGGGCGCATAGCATACATTCGTTCAATATCGTGCCATAGAACGGTTGCGAGTGGGTTACGAATCTACACGTTCACTTTATCTCAGTAAAGTAAAGGACGAGCACCTTGCATCACTCTTCTGACAAGGAGTGTCCCAAAGTGCCGGCACAAAAGGAACGTCCCCAACTGCCAAGTGCCGCAAGAATGTCCCCTTTGACCAGTCATTTAAGAACGTCCCCAATGACTACCGCATCCGGAGCAAGGCAACGCCGCAGGTAGAGGACGGACAGCGAGCGACGTCCAGAGCGAACAAGTTGGCATGAAAAAGGCAAGGCATAGACCTTCTGGTCATGCCTTGCC
>CAJLAV010000007.1:0-28262 GCA_905204735.1 uncultured Collinsella sp.
CCTCGCGGCCTCCCCCTTTTTTGCGTTTACGGGCTTTTGTCTCACATAGTAGCTGTGTTTTATAACCCTCGTTTGTCGCATCTTCTGCGAACGGGCTACAATAACTTAGTCTGTGCGATATGGAGGTGAACATGGCTGAAGCTGGTATCGGCGTTGATATCGTCGAGATTTCCCGCATGAAATCAATTCTTGAAAAGACGCCGTCGTTTGCTCGGCGTGTGTTTACCGAAGAAGAGCGTGCGTATTGCGATGCATCATCGCGTCCCGCTGCTCACTATGCGAGCCGCTTTGCTTCGCGCGAGGCGGTACTTAAAGCTCTCGGCACGGGTTTTAGTCAAGGCGTGGGTCGCAAGGATGTTTCGGTTACGCGTGATAAACTCGGCAAACCGAAGGCGCTGCTTTCGGGCCGTGCTCTCGAGATCGCTCAAGAACTGGGTGTTGTTGAGGTCGCTCTTTCCATTACGCTTACAGGAGACTTGGCCGTTGCGAATGCCATCGCGATTACCGAAGATGCTCGGCCTAAGCCAAAAGAGGAAAAGGTGAGCACCAAGAAACGCGTAGCGCAGACATTTAAAGAGGCTCGCTCTGTTTTAGATGAGCTTGAGCAGCTGCAGAATTCAGCATTGACGGAGCACCTGGGCGATGCTTCGCTAGATACGCTAGGAGCATAGATGAAACCGGTTTTGAGTACCGAAGAAGTCGTTCGTCTCGAGGATATCATCGAACGCGAAGGGACTTCGAAGGCCGAGCTTATGGAGCTAGCGGGTGAGTTTGCCGCCAACGAGGTCTTGAAGCTCAATCCCGATCGGGTTCTCGTTCTGGTCGGTTTTGGTAATAATGGCGGCGACGGTTGGGTTGCCGCCGATATCCTGAGCCATAAGGGTGTGGACGTGGATATCGTTTCTCCGGTTGAGCCGGATGAGATTCCTGCTGCTCTGGCACGTCATGTTGCTCGTCGTACTGCCGGCCGCGATGTGCACGTTTGCGTCGGCCCCTCGCGTGACGAACTCGAGGTTTTGATCGATAAGGCCGATGTTGTTGTCGATGCCATTTTTGGTACCGGTTTCCACGGAAATCTGCGTGCGCCGTTCTCCATCTGGATTCCTACGGTCAATGAATGCGCCGATTGTGTCGTATCCATTGATGTTCCCTCGGGCCTGAATGCCGAGACGGGCGTTGTTGATGACGACTGCATTCGTGCCGAGCATACGGTGACGATGATTGCGCCCAAGATTGGTCTGTATAGCGCTGATGGTCCTGAGTATGCTGGCGATTTGATCTGCGGCAATCTTTACGACCGTCTTGACGAGGTCATCGATGATGTCGACCACGCCGCCGAGATTGTCGAGCCCGGTGACTTAGTTGATTACTTTGCCCCACTACCTACGAATATCGATAAGTATTCCCGTGGCTCTGTGCTTATTGTCGCCGGATCTGCGCAATATCCTGGTGCTGCCATTATGGCGGCCAAGTCTGCAGCTCGCGCGGGTGCTGGTTACGTGGCAGTCGCGGCTCCTGACGCCTGCGCCAATCTTATTCGCATGGCACTTCCTTCGATTCCCGTCTTTGCTATTCCGTCTGATTCCCGCGGCTCCTTTGGCGCCGCTGCGCGCATGACGGTGTGCGAGATTGCAAAGAAGTACAGCTGTGTACTGTGCGGTCCCGGTATGACGACATCTGCCGGCGCTATGCAGGTGGTTTCGGGCTTGCTCGAGCTTGATGTGCCGCTTATCTTGGACGCCGATGCACTCAACTGCCTTGCTAAGATTGCCATTGACGGTATTGATAGTAATCCCGAGATGTATCGTCGCGAGCAGCCGTTGGTTATGACGCCGCACTATCGTGAACTTTCGCGTCTGGTTGCCGGTGACGAGGTGAACGACCTTGGTACTGCGATTGCAGCCGCGCAGAAGGTTGTCTGGGCTGCAGGCTCCGACAACCTGGTTGTCATTGCCAAGGGGCCGACGACGGCTATCTGTGGCGTTGAGCGTGTGCTGCTGCCGCTCTCGGGTCCGGCTTCTCTGGCAACTGCCGGTTCGGGTGATGTTCTCGCGGGTATTTTGGCCGGCACGCTTGCCACCATGCGCGACGAGATGGATCGTTGGGAGTTGCTGTATTCGTACGCCGTCGCACTTCACAGCTACGCCGGTTTTGCCGCGGCGACGGAGTATGGTGAGAAGAGCGTCATCGCGACCGATCTTATCGACTTGATCGGTCCGGCCATGGAACTGGCGGCAAAGGATGCGCTCGAAGATCTGGGAATCATGGACGAAGGGTCGGATGACTAATCATGAATAAAGCCGATTTGACGCGCTGGTCCTGGGTCGAGATCGACCGCGGGGCGCTCCGTCGCAACACGAGGGCCTATAAGAACTTGCTGAATCCACGTCAGCGCCTGTGCTGCGTGGTCAAGGCCGATGCTTATGGTCATGGAGCTGTTGAGTGCGCCAAGATCATGTATTCGGCCGGTGCCGACATGTTTGCCGTGGCGACGGTTAACGAGGGCGTTGAGCTCCGACAGGGCGGGATTACGAAACCCATCCTCATCCTAAGCGAGCCGCCTATCGAGGCCATTCCGACGTTGCTCGAGTTTGATATCATGCCTTCGGTCTATACGTCTGATTTTGCTCTTGCGTATGGCGAATGTGCCGTCGCGGCGGGCAAAGTGGGCAAGTATCATCTCGCCATCGAGACGGGCATGAATCGTATCGGCGTTCACTACACGCAGGTGCTCGACTTTGTCCGCGGTATAAATTTCCATCGCGGTATTCAGTGCGACGGCGTATTTACGCACTTCGCCACGGCCGATGAACCTTCGGGCTGGGACTACAAGCTGCAGTGTCAGCGCTTTACCGAGGCCGTTCAGGCCATTAAGGATGCGGGTTTTGAGTGCGGTATCGTGCACTGCGCCAACACGCCGTCCTCGATGCTTGACCCCTCGATGCATTTTGATATGATCCGCGCCGGCGTTGGCTTGTATGGCATGCAGCCGTGCGAGCTGAGTGGCCGCGTGATGCAGCTTGATCCCGTTATGAGCGTCCATGCGCGTGTGACGCGCGTGGCACACCCTGCGATGGGTGAGGGCGTGGGCTACGGTTTTACCTACCGCGTACCGCGTACGCGCGTTCAGATCTGCACGCTGCCGATCGGTTATGCCGATGGCCTATCGCGTACGCTTTCCAATCGTATGGATGTGCTGTATCGCGGCGAGCGTGTGCATCAGGTTGGCAATATCTGCATGGACCAGTTTATGGTCGCCATTCAGTCCAACCCGGCACACGAGATTCCCGAGGCCGAGTATGGTGACGAGATGATCATTGTCGGCCGCGATGGCGATGCCGAGATCACTATGGACGAGATGGCCCGACTGCGCGGAACGATTAACTACGAGGTCGCCTGCGGCTTTGGCATGCGTCTCGACAAGGTCTACGTGTAGGAGCCGCTATGGGCGTCATGCACATCCCCGGCCATACCCATCAGGCACCACGTGAGGTCGCACTCGAGGAAATTGAGGCCGTTCTGGGCGATTGTCACCTCTGCCAGCTCTACCAGTCGCGTCACAATATCGTGTTTGGCGTGGGAAACCCCCGCGCTCGCGTGATGTTTATTGGTGAGGCGCCGGGCCGCAATGAGGATTTGCAGGGCGAGCCCTTTGTGGGGGCGGCAGGCGAGGACCTCAACGGCATTTTGTCGCTGGCGGGGCTCAAACGCGAAGACGTCTACATTGCCAACGTGCTTAAGTGCCGCCCGCCGGGAAACCGCAATCCGCGTCCCGAGGAAGTGCTGGCTTGCTCGCCGTTTTTGCGTGAGCAGATTCGAAGCATCTGGCCCGATATTATCGTGACGCTCGGCAACCCCGCGACACACTTTGTGCTTAAGACCGAGATTGGTATTACTAAGCTGCGCGGCAGGTTCCACCAGATGGGGCATTTTGTAGTAATGCCCACTTTTCATCCGGCAGCAGCGCTGCGCAATCCGGCGTGGCAGGAGCTGCTGGAGGAAGACTTTAAGATGCTGGGCGATTATCTGGAGCGACATCCCGCACCAGAGGACGCCTCGGAATAATAAGGAGCATATATGTCCCTGGAGCGCCTGGGGGTAGGTACTTACAAAACGACTTGCGCTGCCGATACGGAGTACTTTGGCGAGCTAATTGCACCGTGCCTTGAGGACGGCGATGTGCTCATCCTGACCGGTGGCCTGGGAGTGGGCAAAACTCACTTTACCAAGGGCGTCTCGCGCGGGCTGGGCGATGAGCATATGGTTACGAGCCCTACGTTTGCGCTCATGGCCGTTCACGATCAAGGTCGTATTCCGCTGTTTCACTTTGATCTATACCGCCTGGAGCATGCCTACGAGCTCGAGGATACGGGCATTTTCGATGTGCTGGGCTATGAGGGTGCTTGCTTGCTGGAATGGGGCGAACAATTCCAGGACGAGCTGACGGATGAGTATCTTTCGGTGACGCTCAAGCGTGATGAGGGCGACAGCGATGTGCGAACGATAACGCTCGAGGCACACGGTGACCGCGCAATGGAGCTTTCCCATTTGATTGATAAGGCTGTACAAGATGAGCTTGCATAACGACAACGCGCTGGTGGTGGCGCTCGATACCTCGACCGACATGCTTGCCTGCGCGGCAAGCTGGATTGATGGGCAGACGGGCGAGACGAAGCTCGTGAGTGGCGACCACATGTGTCGCCGTCACGCCAACGTTGAGCTCGTGAATACCGTTGATGGCGTGCTGGCTCAAGCCGGTCTGGATCGCAGCGATGTTGGTTACTACGTGGTCGGCCGCGGCCCGGGGTCGTTTACGGGTGTGCGCATCGGCATCTCCACTGCCAAGGGCCTCGCGCGCGGTGCCAATGTTCCACTGCTGGGCGTGTCGACGCTCGACGCTTGCGCTTGGACGGCGTGGAAGGCTGGCGTGCGCGGCAAGCTTGGTATCTTGGCCGATGCCATGCGCGGTGAGGTATATCCGGCACTATATATGCTGGGCGATGAGGGTCCCGAGCGTCAATTTGAGCGCGAACACGTGGTCAAGGCCGCCGTGGCGCTCGATGAGTGGCGCCGAGCAGCGGACTGGGACCAGGTTCAGCTGACCGGTGACGGTCTCGTGCGCTATGGCAAGCTGCTGGGTGAGGACGAGACCGCCCGCTGCGTGGAGCGCGACCTGTGGTGGCCTTCGGGCGAGGGCTTGCTGCTCGTGCACGCTGCGGGTGACGGCGATCCGGCTCGCGTCCTGCCGATTTACACGCGCCTTTCGGATGCCGAGGAAAACGAGCGCAAGCGTCTTGGTCTTGCCGAGAGTGCGCAGAGCGAAATTACGGGCGTTGCCGATGAGCTCGCCGGTCGTCATCTGCAGTTCCGTCCCATGGGCGCGGCGGATGCCGAGGGCGCGAGCGCGCTGGAGGCTACTTGCTTTGAAGGTGCCGGACACGAGGCGTGGACGCCGGGCATGTTCCTGTCCGAACTAGGCGAGGATGTTGCGGTGCCGCGCAGCTGGTGGGTGGCGCACGATGACGGTCAGCTGTTGGGGCTTGCCGGTGGCATGGTCGTGGACGGTGATGTGCAGATTCTGGATGTCGCCGTCGACCCGGCACATCGCCGTGAGGGCATTGCCCGCAAGCTGCTGTCGCACGTGAGCTATGATGCCCAGATGCTCGGCTGCGCCACGGCTTCGCTCGAGGTCGAGGACGGTAACGAGGGAGCGATTGCGCTCTATGCCGCTCTGGGCTTTACCGAGGCTGGCCGTCGCCGCGGCTACTATGGTGCCGGCAAGGACGCCATCGTCATGACGGCACCGCTGCCCCTGGTGCTTCCGGTCGACAATGCTTCGCCCGAGCCGACGGCGGCAGAGCAGCGCGTATGGCCGCTGCCTGCGCCTGGGCGCTCCGAGGGGGAGCGTGCCGAAATTGAGCGCCGCCGCCTAGTGCTCGCTATCGAGAGCTCCTGCGACGAGACGGCCGTGGCGATTATCGATGCGGATGGCAATATGCTGGCCAACCAGGTGTCGACACAGATTGATTTTCACGCCCGCTTTGGCGGCGTGGTGCCCGAGATCGCCTCGCGCAAACACGTTGAGGTGATTGTGAGTGTCGTGGATGCGGCGCTCGAGGATGCCGCAGCATCGCTTGGTCTTGAGGGTGGAGCCATCGCGCCGAGCGAACTCGCCGCTGTTGGCGTGACACAGGGTCCGGGCCTGGTGGGTGCTCTGGTAGTGGGCGTCGCCTTCGCCAAGGGCTTTGCCTATGCCGCCGGCAAGCCGCTCGTGTGCGTCAACCATCTGGAGGGCCATCTGTTCGCCAACCTGCTGGCGCAGCCCGATCTCAGGCCGCCGTTCATCTTCACGCTCGTCTCGGGCGGTCATACCATGCTTGTTCACGTCAAGGCATGGGGCGACTACGAGGTACTTGGTGAGACACTCGACGATGCTGTGGGCGAGGCCTTCGACAAGGTGGCCAAGGCGTTGGGTCTGGGCTATCCCGGTGGCCCCATCATCTCCAAGCTGGCCGAGACGGGCAACCCCAAGGCGATTGATTTTCCCCGCGCGCTTAACAGCAGGGGAGACTATCGTTTCTCGCTTTCGGGGCTTAAAACGGCCGTGACGCTCTACATTGAACAGGAGACCAAGGCCGGGCGCACGATTCACCTGCCCGATCTGGCAGCTTCGTTTGAGGCAGCTGTCTTTGACGTGCAGTACAAGAAGGCCAAAAACGCACTGCACGCTACCGGATGCAAGGAATACTGCATCGGTGGCGGCGTCTCGGCCAACCCGCATCTGCGCGAGATGATGATCAAGAAGCTTGGACGTCAGGGGATTCGCGTAACGGTGCCGCCCTTGTCTGCCTGTACCGATAACGCAGCCATGATCGCGGAGGTCGCTCGCCGTAAATTCGACCGAGGCGAAATCTCGCCGTTCGATGTCGACGCCGATCCGAACATGACGCTGTAGCTGGTACGGCGCGGTCCCCGGACGGAGGGGCCGGATATAAGGTTTCCTGCTCTACAGTCCTGCGCAAGACGAAGGCCACATTAAGTGGCCTTCTTTGCGTGCGGAACTCGCGATGAACTTCGTGCCCCGCCGTCCGGGAGGACGCCTCTTTATTGATGGGAGGCCTGATAGGTCGATGGTTCCGTGCCCGGATGCGTCCAAAGTGGGACGGGCTTTCCGGATGGGCAGGCTTTCGAAAAATGCGTCCCGGAATTTGCCTTTGGAATGGGACGTAGTTTCCCGTTGAGGTGCTTTGCGGAAAGTGCATCCCACTCTGGGCGGTCGAAGTGGGACACACTTTCCCAAAGGCGCTCCAACGGGAAATTGCGTCCCATTATTCGGTCAAGAAACGGGATGCATTTTCCCAATGAGAGCGAAACCGGAAAATGCATCCCACAATCAGCCCTCAAAGTGGGACGCCGTTTCCCAATGAGGCTCAAGCGGAAAATGCATCCCGGAATTTGCGCTCAAAGTGGGATGCGGTTTCCGGTTGAGGGTCTAAGGGGAAAATGCGTCCCAGAATCGACGCTTGAAATGGGGTGCAGTTTTCCGATGAGGCACTCGACGGAAAATACATCCCAGAAATGGCCTTTGAGCTGGGATAAGATCTCCGCGGCATCTCGGATTCTCAAAAATGAGACACGCCGTTGGCGAAAATGAGACACGTGATATCGGGCATCGGACGTATCATTTGCAAAAATGAGTCCACTCCACTCGAGTAAAGCGAGGTCCCTCATGTACGTTCCACACCCCCGTATCCGTAGGCTGTCGAAAATCCCGCTTGTTGGGACGGCGGCGCTTGCTGCGTTGATCGCCACGAGCGTCGCCTGCTTCACGGCCGCGCCCCAGGTTGCCCAGGCGGCAGACGCGCCCGCAATCACCGATATGACCGAGCAGGATTATCAAGCCCTGGGTCTGGGCACGAGCGAGGACATTCCGGCCGATACCGTTGGCCCCTATTCCACTGATACCCCCACGACGTTTGCCACGCGCAGCGAGGTCTATATGGCAGCTAACGGTAGCCATGGCAATCGCTACACTCTGCGCGACAAGCTCGAGAACGTCGAGCGCGGTGACATTGGCGGCAGCAGCAAACTCACCGATGGCTATGGAAGTGTGTGGGGCGCCGCAAAGTTCTGGCAAAACGTCAACAACTTCGATACGAACAGCGATCTCTACAAGCATAGCGACTACGGTGGCGGCACCTGGTCGTACCTAAGCAACAATGAGTCCTCAACAGTACTCGCCAACGACAACAACGGTTTCTCGGGCATTCACGCCACGAGTGTTGAGTTCTGCAGCGACGCCAGCACGGGCAAAAAGAGCCGCGTTGCCGAGCTCCGTGCCTACGGCGACAGTTCCTCCAAGACGATTGACGGCAAGTCATACGCAGGAAAGGTTGAGCTGGTCCTCTACTCGTTTAGCAACGGGCGTACGCGCACTCTCGACACACACCTGCCGGTGACGGTCAACACTAATATGATGTACGAAGGCCGTTTTAAGTACCTGGATGCCGGTTACCTGCAAGAGCACGACGCCGTCTTTGATGTCGAGGCGGGCGATGTCGATGGCGACGGCGTCGACGAGCTTTTTGTCTACGCGGGCTGCTATGTCGACGAGAACGGCGTGCGCAAGGCTGTAGTCGACATGTATGACTTGGAGGGCGGCAACTGGAAGCAAAGCGTCGTCAAGATCGATGCCGGTAACGCCGCGGACTACACCACGCACAACAAGGGCGGGAACGACTCCTGGACGCAGCTTCAGTCAGCTCCTGTCGTTTCGCTAGCGGCCGGCGACCTCGATCGCGATTTTTGCGATGACCTCGCCATCGTGGTCTCGGCACCCTACGGCAAGAAGAATATTGATAAGTCGACGCATTGCGAGCTGTTTTCGTGGGATGCATCCAAGGGTGCGCTCGTCCATGTCGATGCTCTGGGCGACGCGGGCGCAATCTCCCTCTCCGCGAACGGCAAGACCATGGTCGCTGCGAATGCGACGTTCGGCACGTTTGCCGCCTACGATGAAGAAGGAAAGAAGACGGGTGAAACCGTCACGGGCCTTATTCTTGCGGGCTATGACTGGCAACGCAGCGCTTTTGATTACGGCGCTTCTGACGGCAGCAAGGGGCTGTACGGCGCGCTGTACCGCTACGCGTATTTTGACTCGGAGTCTGGCGAGTTCAAGCTTTCCGATTGCAAGGAATACAGAGACGGGCTCCTCGCCTCCTATGGGCTGATGCATGTGCCCAACAGCGCATGGAAGGATAGCGCTCAGGATAAGCGCTATCCGTGCACCTTGGCGCCTATTGCCCTTGCCACTGCCAACCTTGACGGCCTGTCCGAGCAGCTGGCGGTCGACGAGGTGCTCGTGGGCGGCGATGTGTTCCGCGACTTTGCCTGCAACACGGCACAGAGCGGGGCTCAGGGCTTGGGGTCCATGGTCGGAACCATGAGCATGAGCGGTCAGCAATACAACAGCAGCAACAAGCATGACCACAAGGGTATAGAGCAGGTGTGGATCAGCGACGTCAAGGCGGGCAGCGTCTCGGGTTCGGACCGCTATAACGAGAGCTTTATCGCCGTGGTGGGCAAGCACCGCGACGAGGACCTGCGCAAGAACGATGACTACTATTGGATGACCGCCTCGCATTTTTCGCTCGACGAGAACGGAAAGGTGCGCCGCGGCGAGGAGCAGGTGATTAGCGAGAGCAACCGTCGCGGCACTACCTACGGCACATTTATCTCGCTCGCGCTGCCCGATGTCGACAACGACAGCGTCAAGATCACGTACAAGGACCGCTACAAGGTCTATACCAACCCGCGCGTGCTTGCCGTGCTGCAGGATGCGCCCTATGTTGAGGATCTGGAGCAGGCATACGGCTATCTGGTGTTGGGCGGCACGTCATACGGAGAGGAAAAGGGCACGGGGACATCCCAAGGCTATACCATTGGCGCCGAGTTGGGCGTTGCCGTCGAGGTGCAGACCGGTCCGCCCCTGGTCGCGATGAATGCTTCAGTCGATTTTGCCGCCGAGGGATGCTATGACTACCGGAGCGAGCGCACGGTCAGCGCAAGCGTAAGCTATGAGTCGCATGCCGGCGAGGGTGACAAGACCGTGCTCTACACGATTCCGATGGTCTATTACGAGTATGAGATCGAAAATGAGGAAACTGGTGGCAAGGGCGTGATGGCGGCGCCCGTGTCGCTCGGCGCGCAGACCTCGGTCGTTAATGTCGAGGCCTATGACCGCATTGCCAAACAGCACAATATGACGCCGCTCAGCTACTTTTTGACCAACCGGTCGGGAGAACCCGGAACCTATCAAACGACGCTCAACGGCGAGACTCCCGTTGGGGATTCCTTTGGCCTGGGCAAGCCTGGCGTAACGCGCGCCTACACGCACGATGGGTTTAACGGCGCCGCCGCGCAGTCGGGGGCGAGCATTGAGCAGACCATCGAAGTCGAGGAGGGCAAGGAGCAGGAGCTCGAGCTCGGCTTGACGCTGAACGGCAGCGTTGTCATGGGCGCGAAGCTCGCAAAGCACGAGTTGTTTGGCGGCCTGTGCTTTGGTGCCAACGCCGGCTTTACTACGGGTAACTCCTCGAGTGAATCGACCGAATACGGCGGCACCGTCGACAACCTGCCCGAGGCCGCGCAGGGCAAGTACGGTTTTGTGTGGCGTCTGGGCGTCAACGCGGTGGATGTCGACAAGTTCGAGGCAGACTCGGGCGACAAGCTCGGCACCAAGGACACCGACCAGCTCTGGATCGTGGGCTATGACGTTAAGGACGTCGAGATGCCCGACGCGCCGGCCGTGACGGGCTTTACGGCAAACGCCGTCGATTCGACCAACGTTACGTTTAGCTGGGACGATGTGCTCGCAAACAAGAGTGGCTTTAGCTACGGCGTGGGCATGCTGCAGAGCAATGCGGCGGATGCGGTCGTCAATAGCTGGAAGATTGCCGACAACACGCAGACCTCGCTCAAGTGGGATGGGCTGCAGCCCAATACGGAGTATCGATTCGCCATCGCCGCCGTTAAGAATGGATCCACGACCGAAACAGGTATTCGCTCGGCAATCATCACGGTCAAGACCATGCCCGATGGCATGACGATGACCGTGAGCGGACCTGCGGCGGATGCTGCGGAGGGGTCGGATCTTGGATACGACTCTTCGGTTGAGCGCACGGCGGGAAGCCACCTGACGCTCTCGGCGATTGGCCATGTGAAGCAACTCGGTGCCGACGATAGCGAAACAGGGCTGGCACCGACCTATATGTGGTACCGCAAGGGCCGCGGCGAGACAGAGTTTAAGCTCGTGGGTGCCGATGGCAACCTCGCGGCTGGAACGGCCTCAAAGCTCGAGATTGACCTGACCGCAGACGATGACGGTGCGCAGTATTACTGCCACGTGGGATACAACGACGTGGGCCTCGACACCGGCACGACGCTCGTGAATATCGAGGCCGAGGAGACGGCGCCCACAACGGTGAACGCCACCCCGATCCGCACGCGCCGCCTGTTCTCACAGGCAAGTGCGGGCGCCAAGAAGTTCCTGGACCATACGCTGGTAAACACCGCCGGCCCAACCGATTCCGAAGGCTCAAAGGACCCCGAGGCTCCTGAGACCCCGACGAACCCGGACAAGCCCAAGTCCGACAACGGAGCTAAGACCGACACCAAGGTCAAGACTACGACCACAGCGAAGAACCTCGCAAACACCGGCGACCAAACATTCGCCCTAGTCGCCACCGCAGCAGCAGCGGGAGCAACGCTCGCAGTGATAGCCCTCATCATGCTGATCAAGCGCCGCAAGAACCACTAGGAGTCAGTCGAACATATCGACAAAGTAAAACCCGGGTAGCCAAACAACTGGCTACCCGGGTTTTCTCTTTATTAGAAATCAGAGTCTTCAAGGCAAGAGCCCGATTCAACCAGAGACACTCCGAATACTCCCCATGACAAGCCGCGCTCCAACAACAAGGCGTCTGCCCGGGCGGCGCGGAATGTAAGGTTCATCGCGAGTTCCGCACGAGCCGGAGAGCACTTAATGTGCTCTCCGTGCGAGCAGGACTGCCCGAGCAGGGAACCTTACATTCCGCGCCGCCCGGGCAGACGAACCGGGATAGACCCGCAGCGACCCGCTACTTGATCTTGGTCGTGCCCGGCGCCAGGTTGGGGTCGGTCTCGTTGGCCTCGGTCTGGAAGTGCTCGGTGTACACGTTCTTGCCGTCGCGGAACATCTCGTAGTACTGCATCTTGGCGTAATCCTCGCGCGCCTTGGTGGCGGCTGCCGCGGCGGCGTCGTCACCGGTGACGTTGGAGGAGAGCGCCCAGCGCAGGCTGGCGTCCTCGTAGCCGACCGAGTTGATGGCGGGCAGCGACTCGCGAAGCGTCATGTGCGCTTTCTGGTAGTCGGAAAGCGGGGCGCCGATCAGCTGCATAAGCTGCGTGGACAGGTAGTTGGTGGACAGGTCGTCGACCTCGCTCGTCTGGTCGCAGCCGGCAACGTCGTAGTTGGCCCAGATGATGTAGTCGGTCTGCCACAGACGTTCCTGGTGCGTGGCATCGTCCTCGCCGGTAAACCACTTGTCGTTGAACTTGGACGGGAAGAACGGCTGGTGGTCGCCCCAGAACACCACGACCACCTTACGGTCGAGCTTGCTCAGGGCGTTGAGGAAGTAGCGCAGCGCCTGGTCGGACTGCTCGATGCACGAGACATACTCGTCGACATCGGAGAGCGTGCCGTCCTCGACGGTCTTGGCGTCCAAATCGGTCGTGTCGATATTCAGGTGCATCTGCTTGTCGACCGGCAGCAGGCCCGTATCGTAGCCCGAGTGGTTCTGCATGGTCACGTCGAAGATAAACTGCGGATCGGCGTTCTGGTCGAGCAGCTCAAGAATCTTGTCGTAGGTAGCCTGGTCGGTCACCATGCCGCGCAGGGTGTCGGCTCCCTGGAAGTCATTGATAGACAGGAACTGGTCAAAGCCAAAGTCCTTGTAGACGTTCTCGCGGTTCCAGTTGGTCGCGTGGTTGGGGTGCATGGCCGTGGTGGAATATCCGAGCGACTTGAACTGCTCTGCCAGGTTCCCGGTCGTTTCCATGTTGTAGATGGTGTAGGGGTACACGCCCGAGCCCAGGTTGGCCATGGAGTTGCCGGTCATAAACTCAAACTCGGTATTGGCGGTACCGCCGCCGTAGGCGCTCACGTAGAGCTTGCCGCGGCTGAGGCAGTTGGACAGGTTCTTAAAGTACTGCGGACCCTCGTAGCCGGCGCGCATGTTCTGGTAGATCGACAGATCCGAGAAGGTCTCGTTCATGATGGCGATGACCGTGGGCTTCTCGCTATCGAACTGCTCCTTTGCGGCGGCGCGCTCGTCGCTCTTGGCCGCGTCGGACTTGTCGTAGGCCTTGGCGTACTTTTTGAGCGTGGCCTTGGCATCGTCGACGGAGTAGTCGGCGGGTTTGGGCGGCTTGATGGACTGCGCTGCGCTAATGAAGGCGGGCAGGTAGCCCTCACGCCAGTAGCTCTCGAGCGGGCGCCAGGTGTAGACGGTGATGCCGAGGGTGTTGTAGTAGTCGATGAGGGTGACGTGCGCGGTCACGCCGCCCAGGCACAGCACGGCGACGAGCAGGTTGGTGAGCAGGATGCGCTTGGCGTTGGCGGCGCCCTTCTGACGGTGCGGTGCCACCAGGCCGGCGTACTCGCATAGCAGCATGGCGATGGCGGTAAAGCCCATGGACAGCACGCAGAACAGTGAGATCGAGAAGGTGTAGCCGGTGCCGGCGACCGCGGCGGCGGTGGAGATGGCCGAAAGGTCGCCCGGCTGGATGGGCATGGATTTAAACGTGATGACGAAGAACTCGGCAATGCCCAGGACAAAAAGGGCAAAGGCCAGGACCGCGGGAGCTGCGCCGTGGCGCTGGAACAGGAAGAACAGGCCGACCATGAGCGTGGTGATGATGGCCCACTCGAGCAGGATGCACAGGGGGTAGACCCAGGTAAAGTCGTGGTTGGACGAGACCTCCATGCCCAGCAGCGCAAAGACGCCGGCGAGCAGCAGGCACAAGACGGCGGCGACGAGCGGTTTGCCCACAAAGGCTCCGCGCAGGCGGGCGAGCTTGCCGGTGGGGGCGGGGGCGTCGGGCCCGGCGAACGCAAAGACGCGCGGGGCGATGCGGTCGCGGGCGATGCTGGCCCAAGCGCAGCCGGTGAGGATGGCGTTGGTCAGGATGAGCATCACGAAGGCGAGCGGCTCGTTTTGCGCGACGAGGCCCACGGCGCCCCAAATAGTCAAAAAGACCTGGAACAGGCCGAAGGCGACGCTCCACCCAAGAGCGCTTTTGGCAACGGTGCCCGACTGAGCGCGAATGGCCTTGGCCTCGCGCAAGACAAGGTAGACGGTCGCCGCAAGACCGACGAGCGAGATGGCGGCAGCGAACATGCTGAGACTCCTCACAAACTAAAACGTACGAAAGCGGGGGTTTACCCGATTGTTACCAAGATATGCGCTGCAATTGGTGTCTGCGCACAACAACCAGCCATATTAACGCGCATGTGCGGCGGTGTGGCGCAATGTAGTGGCGACCTGCGCGATAATGGACGGGAATTACACGGAAACGTAAAGGCTTCTTAAAGAATTGGCGAGGATAGAGCTATGGGCGAGCAGGTTTGTATGACGGGCGCCGAGTACTGCGACGGAGCTGCGGGCGTGGATACGAACGGTTATCCGGTCGAGACTACGGGCAATGCGGTGCTGGACATCTTGGAGCATCGCTCGTCCACGCGTGCCTTTGCGCGTGATGACGACGACCGTCCCGTGGCGGTGACCGACGAGCAGCGCGCAGCGATTTTGCATGCGGCGAGTCGCGCGCCGTCGGCGGGCGCCATGATGATGTATTCCATCGTGAGCATTCGCGAGCAGGCTACGCTGGACCGTCTGGCCGACCTGTGCGACCACCAACCCATGATTGCCAAGGCGCCCTGGGCACTCATATTTGTGGTCGATTATGCCAAGTGGATCAATCTGTTTGAGCACGTGGGCTGCTTTGAGCCCGAGTTTGTCGAGCGCACGGGCAAGGCGCCCCGCCGCGCGCCGGGTTTGGGCGACTTTGCCATCGCGGCCCAGGACACCGTGATCGCCGCACAAAACGCCGTGGTTGCCGCCGAGGCCCTGGGGCTGGGGAGCTGCTACATCGGCGATATCGTCGAGAACGCCGAGGAAGTCGCCGAGCTGCTGGACTTGCCGCCCTATACCATGCCGCTGTCGATGCTCATCATCGGCACGCCCCGTAAGGAGCGTCCGGCAATCGCGCATCCCGTGGTGAACCTGGTGCACGAGGAGCACTACTGCCGTGCGGATGCCGCGACCATGGACGCACAGGTGGCCGAGATGGACGCGATGTTCCGTCCGCATGCCCGCGAGGTAGGCGAGCGCGTGGTGGACATCTACACCCGCAAGCACACGAGCCCCTTTATGGCCGAGATGAGCCGCTCCATGGAGTGGTGGTTCAAAAACTGGCTCGGCAAGTAACGAATGCGGCGATGTGACAAAGGGACAGTCCCTTTGTCACATTCCATATCGCCGAGGTGGCCTAAAGGCCGTATAAATGTTTATCTAGCTGGGAAAACGGTGCCGTGCAAGTGCAGGCCGATTACCTATAATTCCTTCGAACATTAAAGTTGGGAGGAAACCGGCTTATGGAACAAAAGGCCAAGGAGGCAGCCTCGCACGCTGCGATTCCTGTGAGCATCTCGGCGATGCTCGTCACGCTGGGCGTGGTGTACGGCGATATCGGCACCAGTCCTATGTATGTAACCAAGGCGCTCGTTGCCGGCAACGGCGGCATCGGAAGCGTCACGGAGGAGTTCGTGCTCGGCGCGCTCTCCCTTGTCGTGTGGACGGTCACGTTGCTGACCACCATCAAGTATGTGCTCATCTCGCTGCGCGCCGATAACCATGGTGAGGGCGGCATCTTTGCCCTGTACAGCCTGGTCAAGCGCTGCGGCAAGTGGCTTATCATCCCCGCCATGCTGGGTGGCGCCGCGCTGCTCGCCGACGGCATCCTGACGCCGGCCGTTACCGTTACCACGGCCATCGAGGGCCTGCGCACCATCCCGGCGGTCCATGCCGTGCTGGGCGATGACCAGGGCCGCGTCGTCGCCATTACGCTCGCCATCATCATCGTGCTCTTCTTGGTACAGCGCATCGGTACGGCCAAGATCGGTCACGCCTTTGGCCCCATCATGACGCTGTGGTTCCTGTTCCTGGGCGGCACGGGTCTGTTCTTTGTCTTCCAGCACCCCGCCGTGCTGCTGTGCCTCAACCCGGTGCGCGGCATCGCCTTTTTGCTGAGCCCCAACAACCACGCGGGCATCATGATTCTGGGCAGCTGCTTCCTCGCCACCACCGGTGCCGAGGCGCTCTACTCCGACATGGGCCACGTCGGCCGCGGCAACATCTACGCTACCTGGCCGTTCGTTAAGTGCTGCCTGCTGCTTTCCTATATGGGCCAGGGCGCTTGGCTTATGAACAACGCTGCCAACCCCGAGCTCATGGGCATTGCCGACCTCAACCCGTTCTACCAGATGCTCGCCCCGGGCCTGCGCCCGTTTGCCGTCGGCCTTTCCACCGTCGCGGCCATCATTGCCTCGCAGGCGCTCATCACCGGCGCATTCTCGCTGGTGTCCGAGGCCAGCCGTCTGGATCTCATGCCGCACATGCAGGTCTTCTACCCTGCCGAGACCAAGGGCCAGCTCTACATCCCCATGGTCAACAACGTCATGCTTGTCGGCTGCGTCATCGTGGTACTGCTGTTCCAGAACTCGGCGCATATGGAAGCCGCCTACGGCCTTGCCATTACGCTGACAATGATGTGCACCACGCTGCTGCTCTTCTTCTACCTGCACGAGGAGCGCAAGCTCAAGGTTGCTCCGTGGATCTTCGCGGCCTTCTTCCTTTTGCTCGAAGGCTTCTTCTTCGTGAGCTCGCTCACCAAGTTCTTCCACGGCGGCTACTTCACCATCCTCATGGCTGCACTCATCATGGGCATCATGGTGTGCTGGTACAACGGCACGGCTGTTGAGCAGCGCCAGTTTACGCTGCTGCCGCTGCGCAGCTACCTGCCGCAGCTCAAGCGCCTGCGCGATGACGATCGCTACGAGCGCCTGAGCGACAACGTCGTGTACCTGACCAAGGACACCCATACCGATTACATCGACCGTGATATCGTCTACTCGATCTTGGACAAGCATCCCAAGCGCGCTCGCGCCTGGTGGTTCGTGAATGTCGAGACCATGGACGAGCCGCATACCTTTGCCTATTCGGTCGAGACGTTCGGCACCGACTACGTGTTCCGCGTGCATCTGTACCTGGGCTACAAGATTAACCAGCGCGTCAATGCCTATCTGCGTCAGGTCGTTCAGGACCTGGCTGCCACCGGCGAGCTGCCGGCGCAGACGCATGACTACTCGGTCTACAAGGATCCGGGTAACATCGGTACGTTCAAGTTCGTCCTGATTCGTAAGCTTCTGGCGCCTGAAAGCGATGTGGAGCCGAGCGAGCGTACGGCCATCACGCTCAAGTACATCATCCGCCGCGCCGCCGGCACCCCTGCACGCTGGTACGGCCTGGAGAACTCCAACGTGAGCTTTGAGTACGTGCCGCTGTTCACCAAGTTCAAGGCCGTGAACAAGATGCAGCGCCTGGCCCCCAACGAACGTCCGTAGGCGCCGACAGGTTGCACGGAGTTGGTTTTTGATGGACAAGATTGAGACCGGGGAGGCAAACATGGATGCAAAGGCGCTCGATGGCCGCGAGGCGGTGGTCGAAATGGTGCGTGAGGCGCGTGTCGACGCCGCCGAAGATCGGTTCTTTACGAATCGTGCCAACATGGACATGGCCGACCGCGTGATCTCGATCGTGGCACTGGTATTTGGAGCGGTGTGCGTGTGCGCACTGCTCGCGCACGTGCTGTTTGTCTAACGACCGCAGGTTGCAAAGGCTATACACTTGGAACCACCACAAGGGAAACCACCACAAAGGTGCCTGTCCTCTTTGTGGTGGTTTTTGTTTTTGAGAGAGGGGCGGGGCGCTGATGGACGTCCGTACGGACGGCGATATTGCCGATAGCTTTTGGTGGCGGCGCACAACGCTGACGCGCCGCACTCCTCTGTATGACGCCTGCGTATCGGTGGGGCTGCTGGTCGCGGCGACGATTGTGGGCGCGCTGCTCGACCATCCGGGTCTCGCGACGAGCATCATGATCGTCTATGTGTTCGCCGTTCAGCTGTGCGCATTCTTTACCTGGAGTCGCCTGTATTGCTTGCTGAGCTCGGCTGCCGCCGTGGCGCTCTACAACTTCTTGTTTATCGACCCGCGCTACTCGCTGTCGCTTATCGACCGCGTCTATCCCGGCATGTTCTTCATCATGTTCGTGGTCTCGCTTGTGTCGAGCTCGATTGCGTTGGCCCTGCGCCGCGCCCTGGCACAGGCTGCCGCCAGCGACCGCCGTACGCATATGGTGCTCGAGACCAACCGCATGCTGCAGCGGTGCGCCGATCAGCAGCAGATCGTTCATGCCATGGCAACGCAGCTGGCGCGTCTTTCGGGCTGTCCGGTCGTGTGGTACAGCGCCGACGCCGAGGGCGATGACTTGCTGCCGCGTGCGACGTACACGGCCGTGGGCGACGCCGCGCCGGTGCACCAGCTGACGCCCCAGATGCCGCCGCGACTCTCGGCGTCCGCCTATGTGGGAACGCCGCTCGATGCCACCTATGGCGGCTCGGCGTTTTATGGTATCTACCTGACGGTTCGCACGGGCGACAGCTTCGTGCGCTCGGGCGACCCCGCCTCGGTGGTGGGCGTGCTGGCTATCGTTGCCGAGCCCGACGTGCTGACGCACGAGGAGCGGACACTTGCCGATGCCATCGTGAGCGAAGGCGAGCTGGCACTCGATCGCGCCCGCGCCATGGAGGCCCGCGAGGAGGCGGCGGTGCTCGCCAAAAACGAGCAGCTGCGCGCCAACCTGCTGCGCTCCATCTCACACGATCTGCGTACGCCGCTCACCAGTATTTCGGGTAATGCCGACGTGCTGCTCGACCAGGGCTCGACCGGCACCGCCGTGCTCGACGCCCAGACGCGCCGCGGCCTGCTCCTGTCCATTCGCTCGGATGCGCAATGGCTCAACGCTACCGTCGAGAACCTGCTTGCCATCACCAAGCTCGAGGGCGACGGTATGCATCTGTCGACTACGCTCGAGCTCATGGACGATATCGTCGAGGAAGCGCTGCGCCACGTAAGTCCGGCCGTGCGCGAGCATGACCTTAAAGTGGTGGCGTGCGATGAGCCGGCGCTCGTCAATGTCGATGCGCGCCTGATGGTGCAGCTGGTGGTCAATCTAGTGAACAACGCCGTCACCTATACGCCCGCAGGTTCGCATATCGTGATTTCGATTGGCGTCGACGATGGGCACGTGACGTGCTCGGTGGCCGATGACGGGCCGGGCATTGCGCCCGAGGACCGCGAGCGGATCTTTGAGTCGTTCTACACCGCCAACCACGGTTTGGCCGACAGCCACCGCAGCGTGGGCCTGGGTCTTTCACTCTGCCGCTCCATTGCGCTGGCACATGGCGGTAGCATAGAGGTTGCCGCGGCGGACCCGCACGGCTCGGTCTTTACGATTGAGCTTCCCGTCGCTGACGTTTCGTTTGATAAGGAGTAGCGCTGTGCCGAACTCTGCCGTAAAACCGCTCATCTTGGTCGTTGAGGACGACCCCGCCGTCCGCAATCTTATTGTTGCCGCGCTCGAGGCGCACGGCTTGCGCCATATGGCTGTGGAGACCGCCCATGCCGCTATCGCCGCCGCCTCGTCGCAGACGCCGAGCATTGTGCTGCTCGATCTGGGCCTGCCCGATATGGACGGCGTCAAGGTGGTGGAGTCGGTGCGCGCATGGTCGGGCATGCCGATTATCGTGGTCTCGGCGCGCAGCGAGGATGCGGACAAAATCCGCGCGCTCGATGCCGGTGCCGACGACTATCTGACCAAGCCGTTTTCGGTCGAGGAGCTGCTCGCGCGCATTCGCACGACGCTCAGGCGCCTTTCGTATGCGCAAACGGGCGGCGTTGTCTCCGAGGGCTCGTTCGATACCGGCGAGCTGCATATCGATTTTGATGCCGGCATCGCCACGATGGATGGCGAGGAACTGCATCTGACGCCGATCGAGTATAAGCTCCTGTGCCTGCTGGCACACAACGCCGACAAGGTACTGACGCACCAGTTTATCCTGCACGAGATTTGGGGCACGGCAACTAAGAGCGACCTGGCGAGCCTGCGCGTCTTTATGGGCACGCTGCGCAAGAAGATTGAGTCCGACCCCGCGCATCCGCGCTATATCCAAACGCACGTGGGTATCGGCTATCGCCTGGTCACCCAAGGCTAGCCCGTCACCCACATCCCCGTATGAGTTGCGGTGAAATACGGTTTAAATCTGCCTAATTCCAGGCAAAACAGTCCGTATTCCACCGCAACTTTGTCTATTTGCCTTTGGGCTTGCTGGCGTAGAACTTCTTCTTTTTGGACTTGCCGGCAGGGGAGGGCTTGCCGGCAAAGTTGGACTTGCCGTTGCCGGCCTGCGCGTGCGCGGGTACTGCCGCACGGGGCTTGCGGGCCTCGGGGTTACGCAGTTCCTCGACGCGCTCGGCAATTTCCTCGGCGCTAAAGCCGACCTCGGCCATAGCGTCCTCGATGGGCAGGCGGCGCACGATATAGCAGTGGTGCACCTTCTGGTTGCGCGCGAAGTCCTCGGGAATGGTCTGCGTCGTAATGTCCTCCAGCACGACGCCCGCGCGCGCGAGCTTGCGCGTCTCGGGGCGGAAGCCACGCAGGTTGCAGCTAAAGATGGCGTGGCCGCCCTGTGCGAGCAGGCGCGATACGCCGGCCAAAAGCTCAACATGGTCGCGCTGGACATCCCAGGTGCGGCGGCCCATCTTGGACGAGTTCGAGAACGTGGGCGGGTCGACAAAAATCAGGTCCCAGCGGTTGCGCGTCTGGCGCTGGTCGCGAATCCAGGCGAGCACGTCATCGCGCACAAAGTGATGCTGCGGGCCAACAAAGCCGTTCTGGCGCATGTTGCGCTCGGCCCAGTCCAGGTAGGTGTTGGAAAGGTCGACCGTCACGGTCTCCTCGACGCCGCCATCGGCCGCGTAGCAGGTGGCAGTGCCGGTGTAGGCAAACAGGTTGAGGAAGCGGCGCGCCTGCTTGGCGTGCTCGCGCACCAGGTTGCGCGTGACGCGATGATCCAGGAAGATGCCCACATCCAAATAGTCGTCAAAGTTGACGGCAAAGGTGAGTCCGCCCTCTTCGATGAGCGGCAGGCGACGGCGCGCGATGTTGGCGCGCTCGCCCGAGCCGCCTTTGCCGGCGCCCTGCTTGCCGTACTGCGAGCCGCCGCGCGAGCGCATGCGGGCCTTGGCGTGCACATGCTCGGCGGGAACATCTAGGATGCGCGGCGCGATGGCCAGAATGTCGAGCATGCGGGCCTGGGCTAGCGCGGGATCGATGGTCTTAGGCGCGGCGTACTCGGCGATGACGAGCCAGCGGCCCGGCGTCTGCGGGCAGCCCTCGTACAGGTCGATGGCGGCGGAGTAGTCGGGCAGGTCGGCATCGTAGACGCGGTAGCAGCTCACGCCCTCGCGCTTGGCCCACTTGCGGCGCAGACGGGCGTTCTTGCGCAGACGGTTGGCGAACTGCTCGGACTCGGGGATGAGCACGGGCAGCGGTTTGCCGTCGCCCAGGTCGAGCGTGGCGGCAGGCTCGGGCATGGCGGAAGCGGTGGCTTCATCGTTGACTTCGTTGGCATCCGCAACCTCGGCCTCGGCATCCGCACTGGTCGCAGCTTCGAATGCCGCGGCAGCGTGGTCGAGCGAGGGCCAAACCTCAATAGCCGCCTCCTCGTTATTGGGCATGACGGCGATCGAGCGTTCGGGCTCGGCGTGGAGCGCGCGGGCCATGAGGCCATCGCGGGTGAGAGCGGCGACCGGCGCCGAAGCGAGCTCGGGGGCGCGGCGCAGCTCGCCGATGAGCGTCATGGCATCGTGCATGAGCGAAAGCGGGGTCTCGGTCGTGTCCGCGACCAGGGCGGCACCGGCGACGGCGCCCGCATGGTCCAGCACGGTGGCGGGCTTGGCGGCACAAAAGTCGACAAAACGCTTGTAGCCGGCGCACTTGACCATGCGCTCGGCAGTCTTGCGGGCGGCGGGGTCGATGTCTACGGCCACGATGCGCGCCTGGCGCTCGCGCGCTGCCGCCTCGCGCTCGCGCGCCTCGGCAAGCAGCTGCTCCCACAGAGCGGCGTCGTGTAGCTGCCAGCCCTCAAAGCCCCAGCGCTCGCGTGCGGCGCCCGGGGCGCGGTCGGTCAGAATGTTCACGGCTTCCAGCAACAGGCCGCCGCCGGCGCACGAGGCATCGATTAGCGTGGGAAGGGCTTCATTCTCGTAATCGTCGGCCGTCAACTCGCGCTCGCACAGTGCGGTCCAGCCGACCTGCGCCAGCACCAGGGCGGCGTAGTCGGGGCGCAACACGTGCGCACCCTCGCCGGCACGGGTCGCCGCGGGCGGCAGGCGCTTGAACAGCGGGTCGCCCGAAAGGTCCAGGCTGATGCTCGCGCGGCGCTGGCGCAGCGAAAGCAACAGGTGAACGTCGGGATCGGCAGCGTCGACATCGGCGCGACGGCCCGTGGTCTCGGCCAGACGGTCGCACAGCGCGTCCTTGGCGCGCAGGGCCGAGAAGCGCGTGTTGCGCAGCTGCTCGGTCACGCCGCGGGCGGTGATGGCAATGGTGGCGCCGGGGCGGACGATGTTCTCCCAGGCGATGTCGTAAACGCTATCGTACAGCTCATCGGCATCCTGCGCCTCAAAGCGCCCAAGCACCACGAACACGCGGCTGGCCAGGCGCGACCACAAACACGCGCGATACCCCTGCTCAAGCTCGCCCTCAAACGTAGCGCGGCCCTTCAGGCGGCGGACATGCGAAAGCCCGAGCCGTTTAAGCTCGTCGGCGAGTGCGGACTCAAAGCCCTCGGGGCAGCTTGCATAAAATTCCATGGGTGACCTCTCTGGTTGTGTCGCTCCATTATATGATGGATGCTCCGTTTGCCCTCGCCCTCGAAAGGAACCCATATGATTGATGCGTGCCCCGATTCCGCCGTGCTCTTTTTTGACGTGGACGGCACGCTGACGCCGTTCGATCCCGATGACATGACCGATAAGGATTTTTCGGCGGTCCGTCCTTCGCAGGCGGTAGTCGAGGCCTTTCACACGCTGCGCGATGCGGGCCATAAGGCGTTTATCTGCACCGGCCGCCCCTTGTGGCTCATCGCCGACAGTCTGCGCGAGCTGGATCCCGAAGGCATCGTTGCCATGGCGGGTGCCACGCTCGAGGTCGAGGGTCATGTGGTGCACGAGGACTGCTTTGACGACGATGTCGCCGAGGAACTTGCACGCCGCATTATCTCGGTAGGATTCGAGGCCTTTTTCGAGACCAATGGAGCAACCTTTGCTCTGGAGCCTGCGGGTGTTGAACAGTCGTCTCTGATCGGTACTACTGTGGTGCATGGCGTCGAGGAGATGCGCGTCGACGGTCGTCTGCGCGTGGGCAAGGTGTGCCTGAACGCGCCCAACTTGGCGTGCGTGGCCAACGACGATGGTTTTATCGAGCGCAACTTTGAGCTGTGCAATACCGGCGGCCAGAATCGCGAGTTGAGTCCCAAGGGTATCGACAAGGGCGTGGGTGTGGCGCGAGCGCTGGCGTACCTGGGCCGCGAGGGAAATGCGCGCACCTTTGGCTTTGGCGATTCCGGCAACGATCTGGGTATGCTCGCCGCTGTCGAGACGGCCGTGGCCATGGGCAACGCTATGCCCGAGGTCAAGGCGGTCGCCGACTACGTGACCGATGACGTCGCACACGACGGTACCGTCACGGCTATGCGCCACTTTGGCTTGATTTAATACATGGCCGGGTCGCCTGCAGTGGGGGCGACCCGGCCATGTGAGCTATTTTGCAATATAGAGTTTGGGATGACTGTGGCTGCTCTCGATTGCCGCTGTCATGATACCTTCGCTGTCCCCATCGATGATGATGCCGTCGAGGTCATCGATCTGTGCGGACTGATAAAAGCTCGTCTTATTGAACTTACCCTGGTCGACCATCATGTAGCTCAGGTTCGAGTTGGTTAGATACATGCGCTTGATCATGGCAGAGAAGTCGTGCTCAACGGTAAAGCCGTGGTCGGGATGGAATCCGTCGGCGCTGACAAATGCCTTGTCGGCATGAAGCTTGCTCATGCAGTCGAACGTCAGCGCGCCCGCGAGATAAAGGTGGCCCTTTCGCACGGAACCACCTAACAGCACTACCGAAGCGTTGGGCAGATTGAAGCTGGCATAGTTTGCGATGGCAAGATCGCCGGTGATGATGGTGATGTCGCGCTTGTCTATGAGGGCTTTAGTGAAGTAAAAGCCCGTGGTGCCGATGTCGATCACCAAAACGTCACCATCGTCAACAAGAGTTGCTGCGGTCGCGGCGATAGCCTCCTTGGCTTCGACTTGGACATTGATGCGCTCTTCGGGATACGAGATTGCAGTGGAACGTGAAAGCGATACTGCTCCGCCGCGTACACGACGCAATTTGCCTTCCGATTCCAGTGAGACGAGGTCGTGTCGTGCGGTGACTTCCGAAACCGAAAAGCGACGGACGATGTCGGATACCGAGATATTCGGCTTTTCCGCCAGCCAGTTCATGATAAATCGCTGACGCTCGGCGGGTGAAAGGTCTGAAGTAGATGCCATGTGTCGCTCCTTATGAACGAAAGGCGAAAGAAATGCCTTTCGTAATCGAAATATAACGTATCGATATGAAAAGAACAAGGCAAAATCGAGTGAACGAGATGAATGACACGCTTTGCTTTTATTTGTGTTAGTAGTTGGCCTGACATGCAGAATGCCTGTAATAGCCAGTAAAGAGTCTTGCCTGGAAGGTGTTCACAAAAAGTGAGGTACGCTCACGCCCGATAATCGACCGTTCGCGGAAAGTTGGCAATTGAGTTTTCGATATCTTTTGAAATAGTTTATAAAAGAAAACCGAAAAGCTTTTGAAACAAAGAAAAAGGCTTTCGATAGCAATAGTGCTAGATGAGAAAGGACCGAACATGGCAATCAAGGTGTTTGCCGACGGCGCTAACCTCGAGGGTATGCTTGACATGCACGACAACGGCAACGTTCAGGGCTTCACGACCAATCCTTCCCTTATGAAGGCCGGCGGCGTGACCGACTACCGCGCTTTTGCCAAGACGGTTCTTGAGCACATCACCGATGTGTCAGTCTCGTTCGAGGTGTTTGCCGACGACGAGGCGGGTATGGAGGCCGAGGCTCGCGAGATCGCAACCTGGGCGGACAACGTCTACGTTAAGATCCCGGCGCTCAACACCAAGGGCGAGTCCACCGCAGCGTTGGTCAAGCGCCTTTCTGCCGATGGTATCAAGGTGAATGTCACCACCATCTTCACGCCCGAGCAGGTCGACGAGTTCGTCGATGCCGTCTCTGCCGAGACCCCCTCTATTCTGTCCATCTTCGCCGGCCGTATCGCCGATACCGGCGTCGATCCGCTGCCCCTCATGGCAGAGTCCGTAAAGAAGGCTGCCGTCAAGCCCGCCGCCGAGGTTCTCTGGGCATCCACGCGTGAGGTACTCAACATCTTCCAGGCAGAGTCTGTTGGCTGCCAGATCATCACGGTCCCCAATGCCCTTCTCGCCAAGCGCAAGAATTTCGGGAAAGATTTGCTCGAGTACTCGCTTGATACGGTCAAGGGCTTTGCCCGCGACATTCAGGCGCTTGGTTTTCATATCCTGCCCGAGGAGTAGGGAGCTGTCATGCTGACCGATCTTCTTAAACCCGAGCTTGTTGCCTGCCATGTCCAGGCCTCCGATTGGGAGGAAGCGATTAGGGCATGTGGCAAGCTGCTCGTTGACGCGGGCAAATGCGACCAGAGCTATGTCGACGCCATGATTTCACCGGTTCACAAATTTGGCCCCTATATGGTTCTGGAAGAGGGTATCGCCATGCCCCACGCCCAGGCCGATGGCAATGTGAGCGAAGCGGGAATCTGCATCGTCACGCTTGATCCTGCGGTTGCATTTGGACACGAGGATTTCGATCCGGTTCACGTACTCGTGGGCATTTGCGCGCCCGACCCCAAGGC
The DNA here is from genome assembly GCA_905204735.1 of uncultured Collinsella sp. Lineage (GTDB taxonomy): Bacteria > Actinomycetota > Coriobacteriia > Coriobacteriales > Coriobacteriaceae > Collinsella. The sequence continues at coordinate 26,245 of CAJLAV010000007.1, forward strand.
TCATCTTGGTTGCTTGGCGGAGCTTTCGCAGATGTTCGAGGACGAGGACTGCGTTGCCAAGCTCAGCGCGTGCGGTACGCCCGAGCAGGTTTTGGAGACCATGCGTTCATTCTTTTAGGCCTTAATGGCACGGCGATGCGTCGCCGTTTTTTGGATAGACGGAAAATCCGTCACGTGTAGGAGAGGAAGGTTGCCATGCATATCATCACTGTATGCGGAAACGGCATCGGGTCCAGCCTGATGCTCGCTGGCAAAGTCGAGGAGCTTTGTGAGGAGGAGGGCATCAAGGCCGACGTTGAGTCTATGGACCTGAACGGTGCTTCTTCCGCAAATCCGGATCTGTTCATTACCGTTAAGGAGCTCGCTCCCGAGCTTCACGGTAACGTCGTGATCGTTCGCAGCTACGTGAACAAGAAGAAGATCCGCGAAGACGCCCTCGAGGCAATCAAGGCGGCCGCCGCTAACGCCTAAAGCGGCACAAAAAGGGGCGGTTCCCTGTGGAAGAGGGAAACGCGCCCACGTTAAAAAGAAAGGAAGCCCAGATGCAAGTCATCCTTCCCATACTTGAGTTTATCCAATCGATTCTGACCAAGCCAGCATGGATTATGGGCCTGTTCGCTTTTGTCGGCCTTGTCGCGCTTAAGCGTCCCGCCCACAAGGTGATGACGGGCACCCTGAAGCCGATCCTTGGCTACATCATGCTGTCTGCCGGCGCCGCTGTTGTTCAGGAGAACCTTGCTCCGCTGGGTACCTTCATCGAGACCGGTTTCCACATCACCGGCGTCGTGCCCAACAACGAGGTCGTCGTTTCGATGGCCCAGAGCGTCCTCGGCGTTCAGACCATGATGATCCTGATTCTCGGCTACGTCGTGAACATTATCATTGCTCGCTTTACCAAGTTTAAGTACATCTTCCTGACGGGCCATCACAGCATGTTCATGGCTTGCCTGCTGTCTGCTGTTCTGCAGGCATCTGGCTTCGAGGATGTCCAGCTTATCATTGTGGGCGGTATGTTCCTGGGCCTCGTGAGCGCCATGCTTCCCGCCGTCGGCCAGCGTTTCACCGAGAAGGTTACCGATGGCGACGAGATCGCCATGGGTCACTTCGGCTCGCTTGCCTACTATATCTCCGCTGCAGTCGGTACGCTGTTTGCTAAGGACGCCGAGGAGAACAGCACAGAGAAGATCGAGGTTCCCGAGAAGTATGCCTTCCTGCGCGACACCACCATCTCCACGGCTCTTACCATGGCCTTCTTCTACCTGGTGACTGCTTTTGCCGCTTACATCGCAGATCCTGCGGTTGTTACTGAGACTGCTGGCGGCGACAACGTGATTGTTTACGCCCTGACCTGTGCTCTGTCCTTCGCCGTCGGCGTCACCATCGTCTACAACGGCGTCCGCATGATTCTCGCCGACCTGGTCCCGGCCTTCCAGGGCATCTCCAACAAGCTGATCCCCGGTGCCATCCCCGCCGTCGACTGCGCCGTCTTCTTCCCCTACGCTCCCACCGCCGTCATTCTCGGCTTTGTCGCTTCCTTTATCGGTGGCGTGGTCGGTATGTTCATCGTGGGCGCTACCCTCGGTATCTTCATCATCCCGGGCATGGTTCCTCACTTCTTCTGCGGTGCTACCGCCGGCATCTACGGCAATGCTACCGGTGGCCGCAAGGGTGCAGCTCTTGGCGCTTTCGTCAACGGCCTGCTCATCACCTTTGCTCCTGCTCTGCTCCTGCCTGTTCTTGACGTCTTCGGCTTCAAGAACACTACGTTCGGCGACTTCGACTTCTCCGTTATTGGTATTACGCTCGGCCGCGCTGCCGAGGCCTTCGGTACCACCGGTGTCTACGCGATTCTCGCTGTCCTTCTGATCGTCGCCTTTGTCCCCAACTTCATCCACACCAAGGGCGCTGTGATCAACCACGTTGAGGAAGAGTAATCCAGGCACACTTTAAGCCCTAATCGGGCGGAGCTCCGATAACCGGCTCCTACACGGAAGCGGTGACGTCTCAAATGAGGCGTC
>CAJLAV010000008.1:0-26556 GCA_905204735.1 uncultured Collinsella sp.
CCTGCCGCAAGGTCGGCAACCGCATCCCATTCAGGTGAGGCATCCATAAGGAGCAATTCCCAGTTGTCATAGCTCTGGGCTAGCACCGAGTCCAGCAGCTCGCGCAGGTAGACTCGATCGGTCTTGTAGCACGGCACCACGATGCTCACGAGCGGCCTATAGGCAAAGGCCGCCGAAGCGACACGCTGGCACGCCAAATCGCCCGGCTTTGCGCGATGCTGCTCAAACCAACGTCGATAAGCTGCGTCGTCTGCACGCGCGTCCTTCATACGGTTCCAGCTGTCGTCGACCATGCCGTTGTACAGGCGACCATCCATGGCGCAAAACCCGCTCTGGATCTGCTCTGTGGGATCGCTCACAATCGCGACAAAATCTCGTATATCCTGAGGCATCTCAACGCTCAGAAACGTTTTATTGACGCGGCATCCGTCCTGCTGCGGCACATCGACCTGCGACTCAAACACATGCACGGTGACATCGATGGCATTCATATGCGTATCGGAGATCTGGAACTCGGGTGCGCACTGGGGGTCTCCCGCCCAGGTAACCTCATAGCGCCACACCGCGCCGGAGTCTGCCGGCAAATAGCGAATGGCATCGATCTCGTAGCGACCGCAGTATTCGCCACGCTGCGCATCGCGGATAAGCGCGCACAGCGCAGGCTTTGCTTTGTAGTTAATCTTGGATTCCAGCTTGGCCACGCGGCTATCGAGGCGAATAGAGCCCAACCTTTGACCACCGGATGCAAAAACGACATCCATCGACGAGCCATCCAAAAACGGAAGTACCATGACGGCGAGCTCGCGCTCGTAACCGGAAACGGAAGGGCAAAGCGCCAGCACACGGCCATGATCGACCGGGAGCACCAGCGACGGCACACGAGAACCGCTCGTCGTCGCATGGACAAACGCTTGAGAACCCTCCCGCTCAATAAGCGCGGCGACATCCTGACCGGCAAAACGAAGCAGCACAAACAGACGGCCCTGGCTGCGGCAAAGTGCCAAACGTTTGATACTCATCTACACTTCTCGCTTTCCCAGGGCGTTCGCTGCCATGCGTTTGCAGGCACCCAGGCGCCCAAACCTCAAGACGTCGTAATCGAACATGAGCTTTTTGCACAAACGAGCAGCAGGGGCCTTACCGATAAGTGCCGCGCGCACCATGGCGGCAACCGAAGGAGCACATTGTGCGAGCGCAGCATCGTTGTCCACGGCAGAACCGTTAAGCGCCGCGGCAACGGCAGCAAACACTTTGCCGCAGTCCGAACCCAGCAACCTCAGCGCATCGTACAGCACCAGATCACACAGGAAGTACGCCAGGTCATCAGCATGCTGTGCGTCGAGACCGTCGCGCTGCCAGTCAGCCAGCATAGCGGAGTAAATCTTCACGTGCTCCAGCAGACGTGTCTCGTCGTCGTAGCGCATGGTGTCCATGAGCGAACCCTTGCGAGCCACGCGATAGTCGTACAACTTGTTCGAGATAAGCGCGGTCTTGTGCGAACGACCGTACACGGCAAAGTCGAAGACCTGGTCCTCGCCATACTTAACGGTTTCGTCGAACACGATCCCGTTGCCCAGCAAGAAGTCGCGCTTGCAGGCGGTGCGCCATGCAAAGGGACGAGACGCTTCCTTAAACAGCAGGTCGGAGCTATAGCCCTCAAACGACACATCGCGCGGGCTAAGCACATAGTTAAGCCACGGATACCCCGCCTCCAGCGGATACGGGTTCGCGCCAAAGGTCAACACGTCGCAGTCCTCGCGCTCAAAGGCATCGACGATCACGCGGCATGCATCGGGCGTAAAGCGGTCGTCGGAATCCAAGAACGCGACAATAGGCGCCGTGGACGCGGCGATGCCTGCATTGCGCGCGCTCGACAGGCCCCCGTTCTCTTTATCGACCAACGTAAAGCGCGCGTCCTTTTCGCAATAGGCAGCCGCAATATCGCGCGAACCGTCCGGCGAGCCATCGTTGACCAGCACGCCTTCCCAATCGGGCATGTCCTGCGCAAGCAGGGAGTCCAGGCACCAGGCCAGGCACTCCTCCACCTTATAGATGGGAACGACAACGGAAATCTTGGGGGTAGTCATAGCCAAGTGCTCCTACTGTGCGGCCGGCACGTCATCGGGATGCGGATTATCGCCGTAGGTGCGCTGATACGTCAGCACGCGCCAGACCAGCGGCAGGCCGCCAATCTTAAAGTAGTGCTTAAACGTATTGAGCTTGCCGGGCTTCTTAAAGTCAAAGCGCGAATCGATATAAGCACGGGGCGACTTGACCATCAGGCGCAAGTCGGTCTCGCCGCGCGGATCGAACAGCGACAGATCAAAGCGACCGGCATCCCAATCGGCCTTGAGCTCGGGCGAAGCCTTCTCCCAAAACTGCTCGCGCAGCTCATCGACCAGACGCTCGTCATTCCAGCGATACGTATCGACCTTCATGCGCATTAAAATGCCCTGGAGCTGAACCTTGAGCTCGGGACGTTCATCCAAAAAACGTTGCATCTCGGCATATTCGTCGCACACGCAAAACACCTTGTTGGGCGAATTAACAGAGCTCTTCTCATTGTCCTGGCGATAGCACAGGATGGGGTCCGCAATAAACGCGGCACGCTCGGCGCACGCCCAGACCTTAAAGTTAAAGCCTGCGTCCTGATACGAGGCGCCCGGCGTGGGAAGGAACCGAATCTGATTGTCGTTGAGGAACTCGCGCCGATAGATGGCAGACCAAATGGAAGGTTTGCGGTAGAAGATGCCAGGGCGATCGACGGGGCGATACGCGGCGCCCGTCATATGCTCATCGATAATCCCAAACAGCTCACGGCGCTCACTGGGCGCGGACCAATACAGGTAAAAGTCGCCCTTTACCACATCGGCATGCTCAGCATCGGCCTTGGCAACCAGCTTTTGGAGCGAATCCTCAAACATAAAGTCGTCGGACTCAAGGATGCCCACGTACTCGCCGCGCGCCATCTCCAGGCCGCGGTTCATCGAGTCACCGTAGCCGCTGTTGGCCTTGTCGATCATCTTCACACGGGGGTCGCGCTCCATGTACTCGCGGATGATATCCGGCGAGCTATCGGTGGAACCGTCATTGATACAGATGATCTCGATGTCCTTAAGCGTCTGCGCCACGGCGGAATCGAGGCACTCGCACAGGTAGCGTTCGACATTGCAAATGGGGACAAGCAGCGAAACTTTAGGGGTATCAGAGTTCTGCAAGAGAACCTCCTGTTGAGTAGCGTGTAACAGGGTTATTTTAACAGCCGAGTTGCGGCGAGCGGCAGCGCTTGGAATTAGATAAAGCGCTCCAGGCAGGCTTTGAGACCGCGAGTCGAAAGATAGAACAGCGTGGCGTCTGCCATCGAAACGCCCGAGGTCGCCGCAACGAGCTTGTGGGCAACACGGCGAACGGCGCCCTTAGCAGGCATATCTGCCCAGTCCGTTCCCAAAAACGTCGCGAGGTCCATGTTGACGCGAGCCGCCACGCGATGGAAGTCATCGGCATCCAAGCGCGCCAGGTCGAACACAGTTAGGTCCAAAAACCAAGTTATCAGCTCGCCGGGGCACAGGTCTAAAAGACCGTAGGCCGCCCAGTCCTCCAAGACCTCCTCGAGCATCCTCATGTGGGCGTCAAGCTTTTTGGCGCGAGCCTCGGCACTGTTGAACTCGTGCGTCGCCGATTCACTCTCCATCACGTAGTGGTAGAACTTGTCCGGCATGACGACGGTCTTGCGGGCAAGCGCATAAGCCGCAAATTGGAAGACGACGTCCTCGCCCAAAGCCAAACCGGGGGCGAAGCGAATGCCTTCGCGATTGAGCAGCTCGCGCGAAAAAGCCGCACGGCAGGCATAGGGCTGCGCATTCGAATGGAACAGTAGTTGGGGATCACGGGCGCCGAAGGTACCAGCTTTGGGGCTCATGAGTTGCTGGACGCGTTTGGGGGCAGCATCGGCAGGTTCACAGACGCCGCCAAAAACGGCGGCCTCGGCATCCGCAGACTCCATGACATGCAACACGCGCTCGACCGTCTGGGCATCGATGTAATCGTCGGCGTCCACAAAAAAGACGGTCTCGCCCTCGGCGGCATCGATGCCGGCGTTTCGAGCGCACGAGACACCCTCGTTTTTCTGGTCAATCACCAGCACACGTCCGTCGGTCTGTGCCATTTGATGCAAGACGCTCAGGGAATCATCAGTCGATCCGTCATTGACACAAACGACCTGAATCGAGCGCTCGGACTGTGCCAACAGCGAGTCGAGGCATCGCTGAATCGAGCGTGCCGAGTTGTATACGGGAACGACGATGGTCGCTTTGGGGGTCGAAGCCTCTCCCATGTCGACCTACCCCCTCAGCGATTCGATGAGGAAGGCGGCGACCACGCCTGGGCCTCCAACCGAGGCGTAGTATTTGGCGCGTCCCAGGGCGCCGTCCGTCGCAAAGTGCGGGTGCTCGTCCACCCAAGCTTCAGGGTCTTTGAGGATCGCAGCAAGATTCGCGCGCTTCCACGGCTTAAGGTCGTCCAGCGAAAAGTCTCCTGCGTCCAAGGAGGCCTGGAACTCCTTGGTCATCTGGACCAGGAACTCTTTATAGAACTTAGGCGCCAGGCGCACGTAGTTCCACATGTACGAATCGTACTTAATAAGTTGATTGAACTTGAGCATGCGCGCGACGTCATCACTTGCGTGATTGCGAGCGTAATCCTCTCGGATCCAGCGCTCGATCTCGGCATATTCGGCATTGACGCAAAAGACCTTGGCCGAAGAATTGACCGAGGAGTTCTCGTTGTCCTGGCGATACGAAAGTACGGCATCGTGCAGGTAAACGGCCTTGTCGGCGCACGCGATCACCTTAAAGGCAAACGACGTGTCCTGGAAAGAGGCACCCGGGGTCGGCAAGAACTTGATGCCGATGCGCTCAAGAAAATCGCGACGGTAGACGGCCGACCAAATCGAGGGCTTTTGCTTAAAGAACTGTGTCGTGTCGCTTGGGTGCACCGGTTTGCCGCAGTCTTTGGGCTTAAACATCTCGTGCAGCGAGCGGCGCTCCTCGGGCTTGGACCAGTAGAAGTCAAAGTTCGCCTTCGCAAAGTCGGCATTGCAGCCCTCGGCCGCCGACACAAGCTTCTCCAGCGCGTCGGGCGCCATAAAGTCATCGGACTCCAAGATACCCACGTACTCGCCGCGTGCCATCTCCAGGCCGCGGTTCATCGAGTCGCCGTAGCCGCTGTTGGCCTTGTCGATCATCTTGACGCGCCCATCGCGCTCCATATACTCGCGGATAATCGCCGGCGAGTTATCGGTCGACCCGTCGTTAATGCAGATGATCTCAATATCCTTGAGCGTCTGCGCCAGGGCGGAATCAAGACACTCGCGCAGGTAGCGCTGAACATTGTAAATGGGAATAAGCAGCGACAGAACAGGGCTGCCAGAGGCGTTAGTAGACAAATGTGCTCCTTAGGAAATACCTGTCGTTTCATGGTATCAAAGGGCCAGCGCGCCAGCGGGCGTTTATATAATCTATGGAGCTCGCAGAGGCAAACCGATAAGAAAGGACGTCATGCAGCCCAAAGCCGCACGCAACATACCCATCGAAGCACTGCGTTTGGTTGCGGTCGCCGGCATCGCGGTGTTCCACACCTTTCAGTGGACCTTCCAAGCCGCCTGCGTCGGCGCCGTAGAATATGCCCCACTTGCGATGTCCCCCTATTCCGGCGTGCTCGGTTTTATTAACTTGCTGGGCTGCTGGGCCAACGAGGTCTTCTTTATGATCTCGGGCTATTTTCTCATCGCTTCGGCCGCGCGTGCTTGGGACGGTGGAGCAACGTGGAAGTCGCAAATGCAACGGGCGGCGCAGCGCCTTGGCAAGGTCATCTTGCCTACTGCGTTTTATTGCCTCATGGCGCTCGCGTGGTCCACGGTCGTCTCACCCATTCCCGATGTCTCCCTGCACGCGCACTATTGGTACACGCTGGGGCTTGAGTTTATCTGGGTCTATGCCGCCACGGTCTTCATGGCGCCGCTGTTTGGCCTGGCCAAGAGTCGACTCTCTAAGAGGAGCTACAGGGCAGCGGTCATCGTCGTTGGAATCCTCGCATTTGTTGTTAACGGGTATTTAGCCGCCATGAGTGCGACAAGCGCCGGCGAGTTTTCTTGGCTCCAGAAGTCCATGAGCGCTACCACGTACGTAGTCGCATTTTTGATCGGCGGGCTGCTCCGCGACATTACCGATGTCATGGATTCGGACAGGGCGGGCGCCTTAGGCATGCGGTCGCTCGCAGCGGTTTTGGTGCTCACCACCATCCTGGAAGGCGAACTCTCCTTCACCGGCAACCTCACAGCAATGGCAGCCCTCTCCTACAAATCGACCTCGTTGATCTCGTTTGTCCTCGCTGCCACATTACAGTCTGAAGTGGGCCACCGATAAATTTCGATGGCGAGCATTCGGCGCATTGCCTACGATACGGGCAAGCCCCGAGGGGCCGCCGATCGGGCGCCTCCGGATGGCCGTCTGCCCCTGCCCCGTAGAGGGCCCGGGGGGTGTTGCCACCGGGGGCGCTCGCCGCTCCGGACGACTGATAGGAAACTGCCGGGCGCAAGCGCCACGGCCAGGTAATGTGGGTGTCGCGGGGAGGGGTTCCGATCGGCCTACCGATTGGAGGATAACACCGTGGCACCACCTAGAATGCCGGAAGCCGTCATCGGGCTCGATGTCGGGAAATTGTCCCATTGGGCATGCGTCGCGACCCGGGACGGCGAGATACTGCTGAGCGCCCCCGTCGCGAACAGGGAGGGCGATCTGGACTCGCTGTTCGGCCGCTTCCCCGACGCGCTCGTGGTCGTCGACCAGTCGCGCAACATAGGCGCCCTCGCGCTCGCCCGCGCCAGGGCGGCCGGGATGTCGGCGGCGTACCTGCCGGGACTCGCGGCGCACGGGGCCGCCAGGCTCTTCGCCGGCGACGCCAAGACCGACGAGCGAGACGCGATGGTCATCGCGAAGACGGCGCTGGGCATCCCCGACGCGCTCCTGCCGGTCGGAGACCCAGGTCCGACGGTCGCGGCGGCGAGGGCGCTGGCCGCCCAGAGAAACTTCCTGACCTGCGAGAACACTAGGAATAAGAACCGGCTGCGCAGCATCCTGCTGGAATCGTGCCCCGCCTTCGAGGCGTTGGTCGACCTGTCCGACGGTCCCCAGCTGAGGCTCATGGCATCCCTCGGCGGGGCCTGGTCGGTGGCCGACGCCGGGCCCCGCAGGGCGGCGGCGCTCACGCGCGGGGCGGCGCGCGGCAAGATCGAGGCCCTCGTCCGCTCGACGGCCTCCTCGACAAGGCCGGATGCGTCGGTCGTCGCCGCCGAGGACCGGGCGGTGAGGCTGCTCGCGCGCAGGATATCCGAGAACTCGGCGGAGATCGAGGCGATCACGGCGGAGATCTCCGCCCTGCTCGAGGGCGACGATACCTACCGATGCCTCCTGACGGTGCCGGGCATCGGGCCCAAAACCGCTTCCGAGCTTGCGATCTCCATCGACATCGAAGACTTCCCCAGTCACGACAGGCTCGCGTCGTACTGCGGCCTGGCGCCGCGCAACCGCCAGTCGGGAACCTCGATCTCCTCGGTGACGGCATCGCGCCAAGGCAACAAGAGGCTGAAGAACCTGCTCATATTCTCATGTAACTGCCTTACCCGGACAGAGGGGAGATGGGGCGACTACTACACCAGGTGCCGGGAGCGGGGCATGTCGCACGGCAAGGCGCTCAAGGCGCTGGCGCGAAAGAGACTGAAGGTCATCTACGCGGTAATGCGAGACAGGGTGCCCTACGCCGCCTAGTCGAAGCGCTCCGAACAGATTGGAGCCCATCGGCCGAAAGGCCTGGCGTTAGCATGTCGCGATTCAATCTCGAAAACAGCATTGCTCAGTTGACAAAACTATAGGAACACCTCCCTGCTCTTTGCGGCTACCCGACGCAGCGCCTCGGACAATCCACGAGCCGCAGGCGTCATCGTCACCCTTTCGACCGCCACGCTCGGTTTCTATGTGATGCAGTCGCTCACCAGTAGCCTGTGGCGTCCCGTCTTCAATACGTTGCTCGCAAACATACTGCTCAGCCAAAACAGCCCGGCAGCTATATGCATCGTCACGGGTACCGTCATTAGCATCGTCTTTGCCTTAGTGCTCCTCATCATCGACGCAGCTAGAAGCCTTATCGCTCGCAAGCTCAAGCGACAATAGACACGCTGCCGTAAGACGCTAAAGCCGCTACAGCCGTGGCAGGTTCCTGCGTTTTATTCAAAGCTTGCCGCCAAGGTGCGCCGAGCCTTTACAATAGGACAGTCCCAAGGACGTATTCGATAGCTTCCGCGCAGCACTCGCCCGCCGCGCGTGAAAGGATATATTGCCCCATGCCTTCAACCCTCCCCGCTCCCATCGATAAGCTCGCCATCGTCGTCGTTACGTACAAGCGCCAGGAACTCCTGGCCAACTTGTTCGACTCCATGACCGAGCTCACGGCAACGCCCTGGCGCATCGTGATTGTCGATAACGAGAATTCGCGCGAGACCGAGACCATGTGCACCGCATTCAACGAGCGCTTGGCCAACCTGTGGGGCATCGACACCGAGCAGCCCGACGCGCAGGGCGGCACCGACCGCGTCATCTACGCACCGCAGCTCGAAAACGGCGGCGGTGCGGGCGGCTTCTCCGCCGGCACTAAATGCGCCTACGACCTGGGCGCCCAGTGGTTCTGGGTGATGGACGACGACGTGCTCGTCATCCCCGAAGGCATCGAGCGCTTGGCCAAGTGGACCGACCGCTACGATGTCATCCAGGGTTCGCGCCTGGACTTCGACGGCGGCGCGTTCTTTTGGCAGTACCAACTGATCCTTTCGCTCGGCATTCCAAACCCTGTCGCCAAGTGGGATCTGGGTCCCGAGGGCTACCGCACCATGAACCAGCTGTGCTTTGAGGGCGGCATGTTCTCGCGCCGCGTGGTCGACAAGATTGGCCTGCCCGACGCGCGCTTCTTTATCTACGGCGACGATGCCTGCTATGGCTACGTGGCCAGCCAGCACTTCCCCGCCGCCGTTGTTGCCGACGTGGTTCTCAAGCGCGCCCGCGCTGTCTCTAACTGGGATATCGCCGGCAAGCGCCAGCTCAACTCTACGAGCGACACCAACCGTTACTACATCATGCGCAACCGCGGTTATCTGGCCCGCTACATGCAGATCTACGGCGACTATCACCCCGTGCTGTTCCGTCTGGGCAACGCCGCGACCTTCTGCAAGGAATTTATTCGCCTGGCCGCCGTTGACAAGTGCTTTAAGACCGGAATTCCGGCGCTGCGCCGCGGCATGAAGGACGCCCGCAAGATCATCAAGGACCCCAACTGGAAGCCCATGCCGCCCATGAAGGACACCGAGTAACGGAAGTCGGAAACACCTCGGCGCTTAAAGCCGCTGGCACACCGTAGCCACATGCTGCCCATCAAAACCGAACCCCCAGCGCATGCGACCCACGCCGGGGCGTGGCACACGGATTTCGTCGATGCCGTCGCGCTCTATGTCGAGTAGCGACTGCACGGCCAGCAATTCCAGGCCCAGCGCATCCACATCGGGGTCATACATCAAGTTAATCGTTATCAGCGGGCGCTCGTCCAGCATGCCAATCGTGTCTGCTACGTCGAACACGGCACCCGTAGGGAAAACCTGGATGTCCCAGCGACCCGCGCCACACTTTCGCCTCGAGGCAGGATTGGCATAGCCCGGCAATCCAAAGCAGAGTCCTTGCAAGAGTAGGTGATATGGCAGCGGTGTATCTGGGTCGGTCGCACCGATTCCCGCATCTCCCAAGATGCGGCTTAGCGCCCGCCTCACGGTATCCTCGTTCCCATGGCACAGCCCGTCGCGAAACGCATCGACGTCTCGAATGTCTTCTGCAGCGCACTCAAACCACTCAATAATCACTAGACGCAAGGCCTGGCGAAGCTCGTTATTGGGCAATCGCAAAGCACGGAAGCGATCGCCATGCTCTGGCTCCTCAGTCATATCCGTCGTGAGAAAACCGGACAGATACAGCGCTGTCCACATGCCATCGTCAGGCGAGACATCTGGCTCTGCAGTGCCCAAACAAAGCGGGGCCTCAGCGCACCCATGGGCCTCGAGCAAATCAAACAAGACCGAAAGGCGGTCGAGATTCCACCCGGCAACTACCCTACTCAGGCAATCGGCATATCCATACAGATCGGCACGCACAGGCGCCGTGCAGCCTCGGCCCAGAAAACCGATCACACGCTCTGGACTCGAGCAATAGGCCCTGCCAAACCGATACCCCTCGAGCCATTCACGCGCATCATCCAGGTATTCCTCGCGCCCAGCATGATTCAAAAGAGCCTCGACCTCGGCATCCGAAAAACCGAAACATCGGTCACACCACGCCGACAGCGGCGTCGTCAGACAATACGAGCAGCCGCGCGAAGAAAGCGCCGCTTCGGCAGGACCGGGACACTCCCCCATCAGACATGCAAAGCGTAGCGAATGGCCCGCGGCAGCAATGGCGTCAAACAGCACACGGTCAAGTAGCCCTGCCGGATCGGCGCCGGAAGCGCCCCTCGCGATCGCACGGCCCAACCACGCCGCGTCGTACCCATCAACGAGCAATACAACCTGTTCATCGCAGGCCATCTCCAGCAGCTCAATGAGCACGCCAAGCACCGAGGCGACCTCGTCCTCGCTCGCCGCGCCACGCGCAACGCGTTCGATGTGACGTACCTTGTCTCGAGCTAAATCCGGAGCTTCCAAGAGTGGCAACAAGCGAACACATTCGCCCGAAAGAGCATTGTGCACGACGCCGGCAACAGCGGCCCCACGCCTCGCAGCGCCAGAAAAGTCCAGCGATATCACCGGATAGCAAGCATACTCATCCCGATAGCGCCCACCGTCCGCATCCCAAATCTGAGCATCGGCAAACGAGATCCGACCGGCGCGACCGACCGCTGGACGCTCCAGAAAAGCCCTGAGCATCGACAAGTTCATGCTCTTGCCAAAACCCTCGGGTCGACAGCACACCACAACGGACGCGTCGCAGTCCAACACATCGGCAATAAACATGGTCTTGTCGACCAGCGTGCAACGACCAATGGCATCGGCAAAATCATGCACACCGACCGGCAAAACCGCATCATCGACATGGTTGACAAGCCGTACGCCAAAAGTATCGGCACTGTTGCAATACTCCTGTTCAGACATCGTAACTTCTCCCTAAAACGCAGCACGAAGCCCATTGTAGCGAGCAGTTCAAGTGCAACGCTGGATCCGTGCAAAGGCATCGGGCAACGGTAGGAACAAAGGCCTTGAGGGGGCATAACAAATCGTTGTGCAACAAAATGGGGCCCGATGCAACTGCACCGGCCCCCATTGCGAATCTTTAGTTGTCGGGCAACCGAAAGGGACTACTCCTCGGAGTCGTTCTGCCCAGCAGCCTTCTTTTGCTGATCGAGCTTATGCTTGCCACTCACAATAGACGTGGCACCCAGCGTGGCCAAGCTTGCACTGGCAAGGCTCGCCATAACGATAAGGTCGCCCGTCTTGGGCATGTTACCGCCAGATGACTTGGTCGTTGTAGTCGTCGTGGTTGTAGTGGTCACCGTCTTGGAGTCATTTTGCTCTTGGACTTGGTTGTCAGCACCGCTCTTGTCGTCGTCTTCGGGCTGTTTCTTTTCGCCCTCGGTCTTGCTCTCGTCCTTCTTCTGACCGGACTTGTCGCCCTTCTCATCAGAGCTAGGACCCTTATCGGATTCAGCCTTCTCGGAAGCCTTGTCCTTGGAGTCGCCCTTTGCGGCTTCGGTCTTTTCCGTGGAAACCTGATCAGAGTTGTCCTTGTTCTGGGCCGAGCCGTTATTGACGCCAGCCATCAGCGAAGAACCCAGCGTAGAACCAAGCTGCTCGGAGAAAGAAGGCTTCTTGTCCGGCGAAGCAACGGGAGCGTCCGGCGCCTTATTCGAGTCGTCCTTGGAAGCATCGGAATCAGGGGTCGTGTCAGAGCCGGAGCCGTTGTTAGAGCCGGTGTCAACGGACGAATCGCTCGAGCCGGTAGATGAGTTAGAGGTGCCAGCGTCGGTCGAACCAGAAGCGTCGCTGTCCGTATTGCCGGCAGAGCTTGAAGGCGAATCGCTCGCAGCAGAGCCGTTCGAATCGGAGCCGTTCGAGGTAGAGCCGTCGTTGGTAGTGCCACCAGCAGAGCCATTACCGTCAGCATCGGTCGAGGGCGCATCCATCCTGTCATCGTTGGCATCGTCACTCGAGCCGTCATTCGAATCAGGTGTCGGCGAGGGCGCCGGCGCAGGCTCGGGCTGCACGGGCGTCGCAGCGGCAGCGGCCTCGTCCTCGGCGATATAAACCAAGCAGTCCTTCAGCTCGTTGCGGTAGCGGTTCTTCCAGCCCTCATGATACTGGGGCTGACTTGAAAACTTGGTGGCGACATTGTTGACCACGCTATTGGAGAGCGCCGTCGCAAACTCGCGGTCGGACATATCGTTGGAAAGATTCGCCCAGCGGAAGAAGTCTCTGCAGCCACCGGTACCGCACATGTTGGTGATGCTCCACACCATACCCTTGACGCAATCGGCGCGGCCGGAGATGTCAATGCCAAGAGCGCTCTTAAGCCACGCCTCGGTCACCGCATAGTACGAGTTGTACGCATAGGCATCTTGAAGTGCTGAGAACTCAACAGGATCGGTGTTATAAGCACCTTGGAAGGCATCCTGCGCGATATGGCCCAGCTCGGTGAGCTGGCCGTTCTCGTACATGGCATTGCTCGTGTTGGAAATCTCGCTGCCGCGATCAATCGCATCCTTGAGCATGCAGTATTTTTCGGGGTTGTAGTTGTAGGCCTGCTTCATAAACGGGATGAGCGACCAACGACGGTCGAACTGGTAATAGCCCAGCGCGTTATAACCGTCGCCATACGAAAAGCCTTGGTTGTAGTTGCCATGGCTCTCGTACTTGGTAAAGTACTTCATCTCGGGAGTCACGTTGACAAACGAAACGCCCTGGACCGACCTCAGCACGCCCGAGAAGGACTGCTGGGTGTAGAGGCCTTTGTCGATATCGGTGGCATCCGAGGCAACGCCCGGCGTGGGTTCCTCGGCAGCGGCGGGCGCGGGCGCGGTAACGGCGCTAAACGAAAGCGCCAGCGTCAGGCCCGCAACAATCGCGGAATGCTTGGGCTGCATAAGATCCTCCCTGCATTGGTATAGTTAAAGTGCAGTTTGCAAAGATAGAAATAAGTATTGCAGCTCGCCCGTTGTTGCACAACAACCCCTCGGTAAACGGCAACAACCCTCCGCGAAATCTTAAGGAATTAAACAAACTGGTCGTCGGGCGCCATCAGAAGCTCGCCGTATCGCTCCATCAGCCCGTCCCTCAACTGACAGAAAGCGGGGATATAGACGTTCAAGATGCGCTGAATCAAATCTTGAGCGAGCTTGTTGTCGTAGATATGGACGTTCGTATTGCGGTCTCTGAGCATGTCTAGCCAGGCCGCCTCATCAATAAAGTCGTAGAATCGGTACGACTCCTTCACGATGGCACGAGGAGACCCCGACGCGGCAAGCGTGGCGCCCTCATACTCGAGCAGACGCTTAAGGAGCTTCCAGCTCAGTTCAAATTGAAGATTGAACTTATTAATCAATCCACTCTGAACAAAATCATTGTTGAGATCCTGATTGGGCGCATCCTCAAGATTCGCCAAGGCGCTAACAAAGTTCTCATATTTTTTCATACAGAATCACACCATCCCTGGCAATCTCATCGAGCAATTGCTGCGAGAGGGACTCGTCGAGATTGACGACATCTACATCTAAAAGAGTATCAAGATGTTCCTCGATCAAATATGAGAAACGGCCGAAATCCCGGCAACCTGCTACGGCGATGTCAATATCGCTCTTGGGCAAGTTGTCGCCTCGAGCACGAGAACCAAACAACACGACCTTCTCGGCGTCACATTCCCGAGCAAAAACTTCGATTTGCTTGTACACCTTGTCGAGAGATGTCATTTGCAGCCCTTACAGCTTAATGTCAAAGTTGATCTCGGGAACGGCGGCTAGGTCGGCCAACGTCACGCCGTCGACGTATTTTTCGATCACGTCGTCCAGACCGCGCCAGAACTTGACGGTCGAGCACAAATCGCTGCGGGTGCAGCTGTTGTCGATGCCGTCGCACGCCACGGGCGCCGTGCTGCCCTCGACGGCGCGCAGGATGTCACCCGCACGTACCTCGGAGGGATCCTTGGCCATCATGTAGCCGCCGCCCTTGCCGCGCACGCTCTTAAGCAGGCCAGCCTTCATAAGCGGACGAACCAGCTGCTCCAAATACTTTTGCGAGATATGCTCGCGGTCGGCAACCTCGCGCAGGGCAATCTTGCCCTCGGCGTCGCCGAGCGCCGCGATATAGATCATCAGCCGGAGGGCATAGCGGCCCTTGGAAGAAATGAGCATACCTACCCTCCCATCGTTGCTGGGACAAAATACCAGGAGTGTTTGTCCCAAATCTTATGCACGCGGGGCAAACAAACCTGATTATTATGTCCCACATCTAAAAAGTCGAGTGGATTAGTCGGGTTTTCCCTTGACTAACGCCGAACCCATAGTAACTTTATTCCGAGAAGATTCCTAGGGTTTAGTACACCTATGAGTACACCATATACAGAGAGGGACAGCATGAGCGCAAATCCGCTGCTTTCCATCGAAGGTCTGACCGCCTCCGTGGACGAGAAGACCATCCTCCACAACGTCAACCTCAACGTCGCCGCCGGCGAGACCCACGTGCTGATGGGACCCAACGGCGCCGGCAAGTCCACCCTCGGCCACCTGGTCATGGGCGACCCCGTCTACACGGTCAACGACGGCCGCATCGTCTTTGACGGCCAGGACATCACCGAGCTCACCACCGACAAGCGTTCGCGCGCCGGCCTGTTCCTGAGCTTCCAGGCCCCGGTCGAGATTCCGGGCGTGCCACTGTCGAGCTTTTTGCGCGCCAGCATCGCCGGCCGCCCCGGCCTGGAGATGAAGGGCAAGGAGTTCCGCCGCCGCGTGAAGGAGCTCGCGGCCGAGCTCAACATGGATACCGCCTACCTCAACCGCGAGCTGGGCGTGGGTTTCTCGGGCGGCGAGAAAAAGAAGGTCGAGATGCTCCAGCTTCTGCTGCTGCAGCCCAAGCTCGCCATCCTGGACGAGACTGACTCCGGCCTGGACGTCGACGCCCTTTCCACCGTCAGTCATGGCATGGACGCCTACCGCAAGAGCTGCGACGGCTCCATGCTCATCATCACACACAACACGCGCATCTTGGAGCACCTGGATGTCGACCGCGTCCACGTTATGGTCAAGGGCCACATCGTGCGCGAGGACGACGCCTCGCTCATCCCCTGGATCGACAAGAACGGTTTTGAGACCTTCGAGCGCGAGGCCGCCGAGCAGCGCGCCCAGGCCGAGGCCGCCGCTGCCGAGCAGCAGGCGTAAAGGGGCGACGCAATGACCAAGAACCGCACCGAGGTCGCGGACATCGACCGCAGCCTCTACGACTTCACCTATGGCGAGGAGGGATTCGAGCGCCTCGACGCCGGCATCACGCCCGACATCGTGCGCGAGATCAGCGCCAAGAAGGACGAGCCACAGTGGATGCTCGATCTGCGCCTCAAGTCCCTCGAAATCTTCAACCGCTTCCCGGATCCGACGTGGGGCCCCTCCATCGAGGGCCTGGACATGGACAACATCGTCACCTACGTCAAGCCCAACACCGACCAAAAGCACGACTGGCAGTCGGTGCCCGACGACATCAAGAACACCTTTGAGCGCCTAGGCATCCCCGAGGCCGAGCGTAGCTACCTGGCGGGTGTCGGCGCGCAGTACGACTCCGAGCTCGTCTACCACAACATGCAGGACACCGCGTCCAAGATGGGCATCGTCTACTCCGGTATTGAGGAAGCCCTGCACGATCCGCAGTGGGAACCGCTCATCCACGAGAAGTTTATGACACTCATCCCGCCCACCGACCACAAGTTTGCGGCCCTGCACGGCGCCGTGTGGTCGGGCGGCTCGTTTGTCTACGTGCCCAAGGGCACCAAGCTCGACTTCCCGCTGCAGAGCTACTTCCGCCTCAACGCCAAGGGCGCCGGTCAGTTTGAGCACACGCTCATCATCGTCGAGGACGACGCCGACCTGCACTTTATCGAGGGTTGTTCCGCGCCCAAGTACAACGTGGCCAACCTCCACGCCGGCGCCGTCGAGCTCTTTGTGGGCAAGCGTGCGCACCTGCGCTACTCGACCATCGAGAACTGGTCCAAGAACATGTACAACCTCAACACCAAGCGTGCGCGCGTGGACGAGGACGGCGACATCGAGTGGATCAGCGGCTCCTTCGGCAGCCACGTGGGCTACCTCTACCCCATGAGCGTGCTCAACGGCCGCCGTGCCCGGTCGAGCTTTACCGGCATCACCTTTGCCGGCGCCGGGCAGAACCTCGACACCGGCTGCAAGGTCGTGCTCAACGCGCCCGAGACCTCGGCAACCGTCGAGACCAAGGGCATCTCCAAGAGCGGCGGCATCCAGACCTTCCGCAGCTCCATCGTGGCCACGCCCAAGGCCGAGGGTTCCAAGGCAACCGTGAGCTGCCAGTCGCTGATGCTCGACGACCAGAGCCGCTCCGACACTATACCGGCCATGGACATCCGCGCCAAGAACGTCGACATCGGCCACGAGGCCACCATCGGCCGCATCGGCGACGATAAGGTGTTCTACCTGATGAGCCGCGGTATCTCGGAGGAAGAGGCCCGTACCATGATCGTCAACGGCTTTGCCAACCCGGTCTCCAAGGAGCTGCCGCTGGAGTACGCCGTCGAGATGAACAACCTGATCAAGCTCGAGATGGAAGGAGCGATCGGATAATGAAACAGACCACCAACACCGCTGCTACCATCCTTGAGCAGGTTAATGCGATGCCGGCTGCCACTTGGGGTTGGCTCAAGATGAACCAGACCAAGCTCGAGCTCTCTGACGAGCTTGCCGCCGCTCCCACCGAGGCCGTTGAGGTCGAGGGCTTGGACGAGCAGTTTACCGGCGTGGCAGACGCGTTTGAAGCCGCCATGGACGCTATGGCCGAGCGTTTCCCCGAGCGCCGCGCCTCCGCCCCCGGCGATGCCGCCGACCGCGCCCGTATCACGCCCGAGACCGAGCTCGACGTGCCTGCGACCTCCGTCTACCAGGCCGGCGCCATCAAGCTCGAGGAGGAGCTCTCCCCTGCCGAGGCCTTCGAGACTGGCATGGGCGAGGCTGCCTACACCTACCTGGCCGACCACGCTACCAAGCGCATCGTCATCGATGTGCCCGCATACAAGCACGCCACGGTTACCGTGCGCGTGAGCGCTGTCGATGCCGCCGCGGCCATCGCCGCCATCGACGTCGTCGCCCGTCCCCAGTCGACGCTCGATCTACATATTGCCCTAGACTCCCCCGTTACCGGCGAGGGTGTCGTGGGCTCCGTGCTACGCGTGTGCGCCCACGAGTACGCCACCGTCAACGTGACCTGCACGCAGACGCTCGACGATAGCTGGATCGCGCTCGACGACACCGGCCTGTTCCTGGACGAGGGCGCGCGCGTCAACGTGCAGCACACCGTCCTGGGTGCCGGTGCCAGCGCCACCGGCCTCGCCGGCGACCTGTTGGGCGATACCGCCAAGGTCACCATCGATACTGACTACCTGGGCGCCCGAGAGCAGGTGCGCGACTTTAACTACGAGCTGCGCCACCGCGGTCGCAAGACCGAGTGCGAGATCGACGCCAACGGCGTGCTGACCGGCACGTCCAAGAAGGTCTACCGCGGCACCATCGACCTCGTGCACGGCTGCAAGGGTGCAACCGGCACCGAGCGCGAGACGGTGCTTTTGGCCAACAAGGGGGTCGACAACAAGACCGTCCCCGTCATCCTGTGCGACGAGGACGACGTCGCCGGCAACCACGGAGCCACCATCGGCCACGTCCGCGACGAGCAGCTGTTCTACCTCGCCTGCCGCGGCCTTGACCAAAACGCCGCCGAGGACCTGTTCGTCCGTGCCAAGCTGGAGGACGCCGCGCTTTCCGCCACCGACGAGCGCACCCGCGCCGCCGTCGTCCGCCTGGGCAACAACTTGATCGACAACTTTGAAGAGGAGCTCGCATGATCGACACCGAGCACGTTAAATGCGATACCTGTACCGCACCGGAGCCTATGGAGCTCGACGCCAGCGACGAGGCCTCGCGCGGCTGGCCTACCGTCGACATCGAGACCAATCCCTACAAGGCACAGTTCCCGCTGTTCCAGCAACACCCCGAGATCGCCTTCCTCGATAGTGCCGCCACCGCGCAGCGCCCTGCCTGCGTGCTCGACGCCGAGCGCGACTTCTATCAGCGCATGAACGCCAACCCCCTGCGTGGCCTGTACTCGCTGTCCGTCGAGGCCACCGACGCCATCGCGAAAGTCCGCCAGCAGATCGCCGACCTCATCGGTGCCTCACAGGCCAACGAGGTCGTCTTCACCCGCAACACGAGCGAGTCGCTCAACCTGGTCGCCAAGAGCTTTGCACCCACGGTGCTCGAGCCCGGTGACGAGGTCGTCATCACCATCATGGAGCACCACTCCAACCTAATCCCGTGGCAGCAGGTCTGCCGCAAGACCGGCGCCAAGCTCGTCTACCTCTACCCCACCAAGACCGGCCAGCTCACCACCGAGGAGGTTCTTGCCAAGGTGGGTCCCAAGACCAAGATCCTGGCCGTGGGACAGGTCTCCAACGTGTTGGGCGTCGAGAACCCAGTCAAGAACCTCGGCAAGCTCGTGCACAAGTACGGCGGCTATCTGGTCGTCGACGGCGCGCAGTCGCTGCCGCACATGCCGGTCGATGTGGCCGACCTGGGAGCCGACTTCTTTGCCTTTAGCGCACACAAGGCCATGGGCCCCATGGGCATCGGCGTGCTGTGGGGCAAGATGGACCTGCTGAACGCCATGCCGCCCATGCTCACCGGTGGCGAGATGATCGACTCTGTCACCGAGCAGGACGCCGTCTGGGCGCCCGTCCCCGAGAAGTTCGAGGCCGGCACGCAGGACGCCGCCGGCATCTTCGCCACGGGCGCCGCCCTTGATTACCTGGTCAACACGGTGGGTTACGAGAACATCCAGGCCCGCGAGCAGGCACTCGTCCACTATCTGATGGGCGAACTCATGCAGCTCGACTTTGTCCAAATCATCGGTTCCATCTACTGGGACAACCACCACGGCGTTGTGAGCTTTAACGTCAAGGGAATTCACCCGCACGACGTCGCGAGCATCATGGACATGGACGGCGTCTGCATCCGCGCCGGCCACCACTGCGCACAGCCGCTGCTCACCTGGCTGGGCGTCGAAAACCTTGCCTGCTGCCGCGCCAGCGTGGCCTTCTACAACGACAAGGCCGATATCGACAAGTTCATCGCCGGCCTGCATCACGTTTGGAGCACGTTCAATGGGTAATCTGTACACCTCCACCACGTTTATGGAGCACAACTCGCACCCCGACTATAAGTACGAGATGGATGCTCCCACGCACGAGCACGACGGTATCAACCCCAGCTGCGGAGACGAGCTCACCTTGCAGCTGCGTGTCGAGAACGATGTAATCGAGGAAGCCTCGTTTACCGGGCACGGCTGCGCCATAAGCCAGGCCAGCGCCGACATCATGGCCGACCTCATCACCGGCGAGACCGTCGAGGAGGCGCGTCGCTTGGCGGGACTCTTCCTCGCCATGATCCGCGGCGAGAAGCTCTCCGAGGACGACCTGGAAGACCTGGACGAAGCCGCCCAGCTCCAGGACATCTCGCACATGCCCGCCCGCGTCAAATGCGCCGAGCTAGCCTGGCGCACCCTCGACGGCATGCTCACGGGACAAAAATAATCAGTAATATTTGTCTCAACTCTGAAGAATTCTGTTGGCCGAATCGCTTAACTTTCGCGATTCGGCCATTTTCTTTTCTGCCTTTATCTCGAGCCCTCGGCCTGCGCGTCCATCTGCGCATAAGCACGCACGATACGAGAGGCGGTACTTTTGCCAATCCCGGTATACCGTTCAATCTGGCGCACCGTAAAGCCGGCATTGTTCAATCCAACAATAACGGTATCGCGCTGCGCCGGCGGTGCAGTTTTAACCCCGTTGAGCGGAACCCCGAGGCTCTTCGCCAACTTGCCGGCAAAGGCATGGCGTTCCCACTCCGTCTCTTTCATATCGCACAGCGCTGGTTCACTGCCGTCGGGCGTCGAAAGCGAATAGGCAATAAAGCCCTCGGCAGAACCAAAGAGCTCAAGCACGCAAGAAGGATCGGAAAATCCCCTCGCGACATCAGCCGCGTCACCGTCGTAAGCGCACAAATGCTCCGCAAAGCTGCTCCAGGGATAACGCTCGATTAGGCTAACGCCCGCCTCCTGCGGATCGGCGTGTACGGAGCGAATAGCCTCCATCACCTGCCAGTCGGTATCGAGCGAGCGCCGGTCAAAACGGTTCTGGAACAGATGGCCCGTGCGCCCCGTGTGTTTATTGAACCGCCGCGCGTACGTCAAGAGCAGCCGGTGCATCGCCGCGCTCATCCTGTCCTCGTAATCTGCAAGCACCAAATGCACGTGATTGCCCATAAGGCACCAGGCGATAACCGTCACACCCTCCTCGCGGCAGCACTCGCGCATCAGCTCCAAAAACTCCCACCGGTCTTCATCGCCCTCAAAGATGAGCTGCTTGCCCGCACCGCGAGCACAGACATGGTAAAAGCCGGTAACCGTTCTCCAAACGCGCTGCATGGCGCTCCCTTCACCGGGATCTGCTTGCCATCCAATACAGCACGATTGAAGCGTGCCATCAAAACATTCACGCAAAACAATACACTCGCGCGGCCAAAGGCAGTAATCAGGCGGCGAACGGCACCGTTGCAACAGGTCAACCCCTGCAACACTTACAAGAGCCGACCAAAAGCTTGCCCAAGACGGACCCCCTCTACGGAAGTTCGCGACTACAGAACATAGCGTTAAACCGTTTCAATTAAAACTTCCGGACTTCTCGCTACGAAAACTGAGCCGTTCGCCGAATATTCCGTGCATTTCGCGGTATTATAGGGGCTGCATGTCATGTCCCTTTCGAAGGGTCGCCCGGCAATCGCCAGCCACGACCCCCAGACGGGACGCCAACACGATAGAGAGGAGAGGCATGCAGTACTCACAGGAAGTGGAGAACATGTGCCCCGTTGCCAAGGGTGCATACCACGGCCCCGCACCCATCCCCGAGGAGGGCAAGTGGGTCCAGGCTAAGGAGATTTCCGACATCTCCGGTCTTACGCACGGTGTGGGTTGGTGCGCACCTCAGCAGGGCGCCTGCAAGCTCACGCTGAACGTCAAGGACGGCATCATCGAGGAGGCCCTCGTTGAGACCATCGGCTGCTCGGGCATGACCCACTCTGCCGCCATGGCTTCCGAGATCCTTCCCGGTAAGACCATCCTCGAGGCCCTCAACACCGACCTCGTCTGCGACGCCATCAACGTCGCTATGCGCGAGATCTTCCTGCAGATCGTTTACGGCCGCAGCCAGACCGCGTTCTCCGAGGGCGGCCTGCCCGTGGGCGCCTCCCTCGACGACCTCGGCAAGGGCCTTCGTTCTCAGGTCGGCACCATGTTCGGCACCAAGGCCAAGGGCGCTCGTTACCTCGAGCTCGCTCAGGGCTACGTCACCCGCATGGCTCTCAACGACAAGAACGAGATCATCGCATTCGAGTTCCTGAACCTCGGCAAGTTCACCGACGCCGTCAAGGCCGGCAAGACCCCCGAGGAGGCCATCGCTGGCGCTATGGGCCACTATGGTCAGTGGGAGAACGCTGCCAAGTACATCGACCCGCGCACCGACGAGGAGACTCACTCCGTCGCCAGCGTGTTCCCGGTTCACGAGTAGAAAGGGAGGGAAATAACTATGACTGTTACGTTCGAAGGTTACGAGCGCCGCGCTGACAAGATCAACAAGTGCCTCGCCGACAACGGCATCGCCTCCCTCGAGGAAGCTCTGCAGATCTGCACCGACAAGGGCTTCAACCCGCGTGAGATCGTCAACAACACCCAGTCCATCGCCTTCCAGAACGCCGAGTGGGCCTACACCCTCGGTTGCGCTCTCGCTGTCAAGCGTGGCGCCAAGTCCGCTTCTGAGGCTGCCGCCATCATCGGCGAGGGCATCCAGGCCTTCACCGTTCCCGGCTCCGTCGCCGAGGACCGCAAGGTCGGTCTGGGCCACGGCAACCTGGGCGCTATGCTGCTCTCCGACGACACCGAGTGCTTCGCCTTCCTGGCCGGCCACGAGTCCTTCGCTGCCGCTGAGGGCGCTATCGGCCTGGCTCTGAACGCCAACAAGGCTCGTAAGAAGCCGCTGCGCGTCATCCTCAACGGTCTGGGCAAGGACGCCGCTCAGATCATCGCCCGCATCAACGGCTTCACCTATGTGAAGACCCAGTTCGACTACTACACGGGCGAGCTCAAGGTCGTCGAGACCATCCCCTACTCCGATGGTCCCCGCGCTGCCGTTAACTGCTACGGCTCCGACGACGTCCGCGAGGGCGTTGCCATCATGTGGCACGAGAACGTCGACATCTCGATCACCGGTAACTCCACCAACCCCACGCGCTTCCAGCACCCCGTCGCTGGCACCTACAAGAAGGAGCGCATCGAGGCTGGCAAGAAGTACTTCTCCGTCGCTTCTGGTGGCGGCACTGGCCGTACCCTGCACCCGGACAACATGGGCGCCGGCCCTGCCTCTTACGGCATGACCGACACCATGGGCCGCATGCACTCCGACGCCCAGTTCGCCGGTTCTTCCTCCGTGCCTGCGCACGTTGACATGATGGGTCTCATCGGCATGGGCAACAACCCCATGGTCGGTGCCACCGTCGCTTGCGCTGTCGCCGTCGAGGAGGCCCTCAAGGCCTAATCGCGCCCGCGCGATGCTCATATAGTTGAGCTTTAGAGCCGCTACCTTTCGAGGTGGCGGCTCTTTTTGTATGCGCTGTCGCAGGGTAGCTAATGCCGATATATCAGTTGGGGCGAAATACGAGATGTGATGAGACGGAGCGTCAGAACGCCTATGACGCCCACCTGCCATATTTGCCCTTTACCGATTTGCCGAGTCTTTGCGGCCCCATTGCCGATCACCCATGCGACAATGCGCCGGACGAGAAAGGAATCCGATGGAATCGACTGATGTACTGGTAATTGGATCTGGCATTGCGGGCCTTTGCGCCGCCATCGAAGCGGCACGCACGGGCGCAACCGTCGCTGTGGCAAGCGCCGGCAAGATTATGAGTGGATCGAGCTTCTTCCCCGGAACCTGGGGCCTGGGGCTTATCGGACCCGTTAACGAAGACGACGAACAAGACCTCATCGACACCATCCAGACCGTCGGCGGCGGTGTCGCCGACCCCGAGCTTGTCCAGACGTTTGTCCACGGCATTCCCCAGGCAATTGAATGGCTCGAGCAAGACCTGGGCGTTGAGCTCCAGCGTCCGCAAAGCGCTGAGAGCGCTCAGCAAAAGCAGTTTATCCCCTGCTTTGACCACAAAACGCGCATGTGGCGCGGCCTCACCCGCAAGCCCCTTGATGACGCTCTGACGGCCCGGATCGAGTCGCTCGGCATTCGTCTGCTCCCCCGCCATGAGCTTATCGACCTTGTTGAGGACACGAACGGCAGAATAACCGGAACCGTGCTCTACGACCTCACCGAAAATCGAATCGTGCCCTTTGCTGCCAAGGCCACGATCATCGCAGCCGGTGGCACAGGCGGCCTGTTCGAGCGCAGCCTTACGTCGGCTGATGTGCTCAGCTCCTCGCAGGCCATCGCGCTGGCGCACAGCGCAACACTTACTAATATAGAGTTCATGCAGATGATGCCCGGCTTCATCGAGCCCAGGCGTAACTTGGTCTTCAACGAGAAAACCTGGCGCTACGTACATGTAGACCAGCCGGCAGATATTGCCGACGACAAGCTGGACGAACTGCTCGAGCAGCGCTCTGGATATGGTCCCTTCACGTCACGTTTGGCCTCCCGCGCTATCGATCTCGTCATCGATAAGGCAGGTGCCGAAGGCCTGGCACTCCACTACGACTTCCCCAGTGAGGATGTCCCAGAATTTGTGCAGACTTTTGCCACCTGGCTGCAAGACGAGCACGGCATCGCCCCGACTGACGAGATGCGCGTTGCGATGTATGCCCACGCCGCTAACGGCGGCATCAAGATCGATAAGACCGCGTACACGGGCGTTGAGGGCCTCTACGCTTGCGGCGAGGCGACAGGCGGCATGCACGGCGCCGACCGCATTGGTGGCTTGTCAAGCGCCAATGGCATCGTGTTCGGGCGCATTGCGGGCGCATCGGCAGCCCAAGCAGCGCTGGACGCTCCTGAGGCGGCCGCACCGATGGATATCGCCCTCCCCCAGCATGGCATAGCTACAGCAGACGCCGAGCGCCTGACCCGCTGCCTCAAACGCACAATGAGTACCTACTGCATGATCAACCGCACCGAAACAGGCCTATCCGAAGCACTACACGAGCTTGAGGGCTTGAAGACGGAGGCAACGACCTTGAGCACACAGAAAGCCCAGG
This sequence comes from uncultured Collinsella sp., assembly GCA_905204735.1. GTDB lineage: Bacteria > Actinomycetota > Coriobacteriia > Coriobacteriales > Coriobacteriaceae > Collinsella. Next base: position 24,668 of record CAJLAV010000008.1, read on the forward strand.
ACAGCGAAATCGCTGCCCTCGCCCGCCTTCAGCCGCAGATTCAACTAGCACAGGAAATGGTCAAAGCCATGCGCAAGCGAACCGAAAGCCTCGGATCGCACTATCGAACGGACTAAACTGGACACCCATCTAAAGCAGAACACACCTAATCGATATCTATGGGCCCCGTGAGCTCGAGGTGGCACGGGGCCTATTCGTGTCCGCACGGCAGCGTATCCTAATTCTGAATACAGAGCGGGCAAAGCCCGCACAGACAATAGACCAGCGAGGAGGAGATATGGACAGTAGTGATATCGAGAAGTGGCGTGTCAAACTTGATAGCTACGCCAATGTGGAAGACGGCGTTGAGTATTGGCTCGCACGCGATTTAATGGAACCCATGGGGTACACTCGATGGGAGAACTTCGCCGAAGTTGTTAAGAGGGCAACAGTCTCATGCGAAACAAACAAAACTCCAGTTGATTCCCATTTTCGTGACACCACGAAAATGGTAACTGCCGGTGTCGCCGCTCGCGCGGTTAAAGACTACAAACTTACGCGCTATGCATGCTATTTAATCGCACAGAACGGAGATTCAAACAAGCCAGAGATCGCGCTCGCCCAGGCATACTTTGCCGTGCAGACGCGCCGCCAAGAGCTCATAGAGCAGCGCTTCGCAGAGATTCAGCGCTTGCAGGCGCGCCACTCGCTATCCGATTCAGAGAAACAGCTCTCGGGTATTGCGTTCAAACGCGGCGTGGACTCCAAAGGATTCGCGATCATCAAGTCGAAGGGCGATGAGGCGTTATTCGGCGGCAGAAGCACGGCGGAAATGAAGCAGCAGCTCGGCGTACCCAAGAGCGCGGCATTGGCGGACAGGTTAGCCGATGTCCTCATCAAAGCAAAGGACCTTACGAACTCGATGACGGCCTTCAACGCCGAGGAACACGACCTGTACGGCCTGGACCAGATCAAGCAAGAGCACGTCGAGAACAACACAAGCGTGCGTGGCAGCCTCATCGACCGCGGAATTGTCCCCGAGAACCTACCGCCTGCCGAGGATACAAAAAAGCTCGAGCGTCGCGTGAAGGCAGACGAGAAGAAACTCAAGGAGGGTACTGACGGTTTTACCGATCCCCAGGGTAGGCTCGATCTGTGAAAGCGGCTGTGCCCCGACGGGTTCGACCCCATGTAAGGTCAACAAAAAAGCGACCAGCCTGTGCCAGTCGCTTTAACAATCTTTGGGTGGGCCGTCAGGGGGTCGAACCCTGGACCTTGGGATTAAGAGTCCCCTGCTCTACCAACTGAGCTAACGACCCGATATCAACACGAAGCAAGAACTGGGGTGGGTAAAGGGACTCGAACCCTCGACCTACGGGACCACAACCCGTCGCTCTAGCCAACTGAGCTACACCCACCGTGTCCTGTGCGCTTCGCGCTCGACTATTATTGCAAGGAACGCCACGCGATGCAAGCCCCAATTTTCAAGAATTTTGAAAAGAGTTTTTCGAGACCATTTCGAGCAAATCCCACCAGTTCCATAGGAGTAAACTTGCCCCACTGCAAATGCTCGAAAGGACCGGCATGAAAGAACTCTCCAACCGCACGGCAACGTTTACCGATTCCGTCATCCGCCGCATGACGCGCATCTCCAACAAGTATGGCGCCGTCAACCTGTCGCAGGGCTTCCCCGACTTCGATCCCCCGGCGCAGCTGCTCAACAGCCTGAGCACCATCGCCGCCGATCCCAAGCCGCTCTATCACCAGTACTCCATCACCTGGGGCTCCCAGGCCATGCGCGAGGCGCTCGCCGCCAAACAGGAGCACTTTATGGGCATGCCGGTGAACCCCAACGAGAATATCGTAGTCACTTGCGGCTCCACCGAGGCCATGATGGCCGCCATGATGAC
>CAJLAV010000009.1:0-26289 GCA_905204735.1 uncultured Collinsella sp.
GCCGCCTTGGAAACCGAATGATGGTACGAGCATCCATTCGGCTTCCAGGGCAGCCACGGACAGAACGGGGCGAACAGCAAAGAGCGATGGACGTCTACTCCCCCGCCACGCTCGCGCGCAGCTTGGCGGCGATGGGCTCGGATGCCAGCAGGAACACGAGCATGACCACGGAGCACGCCAGGCACACAATCCAGGCGCTCGCAAAGGAGCCCGTGGCATCGAACAGCACACCCGAGACAATGGCACCCACGGTGCCGCCGACCATCTCGAGCGAGGTAATGGTGCCCGTGACCTTGCCGAGGTCGGCCATGCCAAACTGCTTGGACGCGGCGATGGTAGGCGTGATGGTGCCCATGCACGTTCCGATACCAAAGCTCACAGCGGCCACGATGGGGCCGAGGTCGGTTGCGGGGAAGCACAGAGCAACGCAGGCGATAATGCACGCAACGGATCCCAGCACGTTGCCAAAGCGCAGGCCAAAGCGATCGTAGATGGCGCCGAGCGAAATCTTGGCGATAACGACGGTGACCATGTAGGCCGAAAGCACAGTGCCCGCCCACATGGGATCGTGACCGCCCGTGACGATCTTGGCGCCGTTGACGGTAACGCTCGTCATGTTGGTAACCTGGTTGGGCAAGATGGCGCCGTTAACGAGGCCCATAAAGAGGAAGGCGACGACAAGCAGCCAAAACGCCGGGCTCTTCTTGATGCGAGACCAGCCAACGTTAACCTCGGGCGCCGTGTACTCGTCCTTGTCGCCAGCCGTCGAGACGGACGGATCGCCCGGGTTCTCGCCGAGCGGCTTAAGACCGATCTCGGAAGGCTTGGTGCGGAAGGAATAGGCCGTGATGGGCAGCGCCGCCACCATACAGATAGCCGCGAGCACCAGGAAGGCGGAACGCCAGCCAACGCTCACGATCAGCGAGCTCACGATGGGAGACAGAATAGCGCCGCCAAAGCCCGAACCCGAAAGTGCGATGGAGATGGCAAGGCCTCGCTTGGCCGCAAACCAGTTGGCGGTCACCAGGCTGATAAGCAGACGGGTCGAGGCGACGGCAAAGCACCCCGAGACGGCAAAGAGCACGTAGACCTGCCACAGCTCACCGACAAAGCTCATCCCGGCAAGAACGGCAGAGGTGGCGATTACAGTGAGGGAGCCCAAAACGCGACCGCTCACTTTATCGGCCACATGACCGATCACAAGTGAGCCGATAACGCTCACCACAGTGGAGATGGCGTTGGAGATGTTGTACTGCGCAAGCGTAATCCCGAGGTCGCTTACGATGAGCGGCTGAAACAGGCTCATGCAGTTGACGAAAATGGTGTAGCACGTGGCCATGATCACAAAGCCGGAGGCCACGACGAGCCAGCCGGGGAAGAATTTATGCTGCCGGGACATACTGCTCCTTTTAAACAAACGAATAGCCTGCGCCGGGCGCCGGTAGTGCCCAAGATTGCCTTGAAAGACAAGGGCATAGGCCTTATGGCCATGCCCGCAGGCTTGAAAGGCAAGGTTGGGTGCTACCGGTGGTCGGCGATATAGCCCAAAGCGACCGCCGTGTAAGCCGCGGTGCCAAGTGGCAGCTCGGCATCGCTAAAGCGTGCCTTGGGATGGTGCTGGGCAAAATGCTCATCCGTATCGGTTACAGCGGCGCCCACGGTAAAGTACGCGCTCGGGATCTCGCTCGAGATAAGCGCAAAGTCCTCGCTCGCCATGGCGTGGAACAACGGCAGGAAAGCCGCCTTGGGCAATGTCGCACCCACATAGCCCAGCGATGCCTGGGTCATATCGTCATCGAGTACGAGTGGCGGAACATCCGAGAGCGTCTCGATGGTCGCCGGCGTACGATACGTTGCCGCGACGCCATTGACGACCTCGGCAATGCGGCTCTTAAGATGCGCCATGAGCTCGACATCGAAGCCACGCAGCGTTCCCTCGAGCACGCAGGTGTCGGGAATGACGTTTGCCGCCTGACCGCCAGCGAACTTGCCAACGGTAAGCGCGACCTCCTTGGCCGCCGGCACCTCGCGGGAGATGAGCTCCTGAAGCGCCAGATGCACATGGACGCCGGCCGTGATGGGGTCGATGCAGATCTCGGGGCTCGAGCCATGGCCGCCCTTGCCCTGCAGTGTAATGCGGAAACCGTACACGCCCGAAAGCGCCGGGCTTCCATAGAGCACCAAGCCGAGCGGCGATTGGCTGTTAACATGCATGGCGAAAGCCGCCTGGGGACGCGGGTTCTGCAGCAGGCCATCGGCAATGGCAGCGCGGGCGCCCTCAAAGGTTTCCTCGCCCGGCTGAAACAGCAGCTTAACCGTGGCATTGGCATCGACAAGCTCGGCCTCGCGAGCCTTGAGCAGGCGGGCGGCACCAAGCAGAGCCGTCGCATGCATATCGTGGCCGCAAGCATGCATGCAGCCGTTGACAGAGGCGAAAGGCTCGCCCGACTCTTCCGCGACGGGAAGGGCATCCATGTCGCCGCGCAGCATGATGACCGTGCCGGCCTGATCGTCCGTGCACGTACCGTTGCCCTGGGCCGCCACGGCCGCACCGGCACCGATTAAGCCCACAACACAGGAGCCGTCGACGAGCGTGGCAAACGGGATGCCCATCTCGGTCAGACGTGCCTGGATATACGCAGAGGTTTGCGGAAGGCGATTACCCAACTCGGGCGTCTGGTGCAGGTCGTGGCGCCACGCAGCAAGCTTGTCTGCAAAAGCTTGAGCCTCGGCAACAAGACCGTCACCGATAGCGGCTTGCGCTGCCGGGGTGGCCTTGGGCGCTGGTTGCGGTTGAAAATCGGACAGAGCTGGTGCCATAGATGCCCTCCAGTATTATTTGTGCTGCAAGCACTTTGATGGTCTAAAGTGCAAGGCATAACTGTAAGGGCGTTACATCAAAACCACCCCTAAAAGGGGTGGTTTGCTCTTAGGGTATAACCCTTGGATTTCCGGCACGCGTCTAAAGGCGCCGGCCCTCACGGGGTTCGGGCCGCACTGCAGATTGACCCGTGGCGGGCCGGTCAAACCGGCGCTATTTACGCCCCGGCCCCCTGCCGAAGGGGTCCTCGTACTCCTTGACGCTCAGCCGGTCGAGCGCGATGTCGGCCTTCTCCTGCTCCCGGATGTACTTCGCGATCGTGGCCTCGTTCAGGCCGACGGTGGACACGTAGTAGCCCTCCGCCCAGAACTTCCTGTTGCCGAACTTGTACTTCATGTTCGCGTGCTTGTCGAATACCATCAGCGAGCTCTTCCCCTTCAAGTAGCCCATCACGCTCGATACGCTGTACTTCGGCGGTATCGCCAGCAGCATGTGGACGTGGTCGGGCATCAGGTGCCCCTCGATGATCTCTATCCCCTTGTACTGGCAGAGCTTCCTGAAGATCTCCCCAAGGTCGGACCTTATTTGGTTGTAGATGACTTTGCGCCTATACTTCGGCGTGAACACGACGTGGTACTTGCACATCCACTTCGTGTGCGACAGGCTGTAGGCCTTCTGGGCCATACGCCACCACCGCCCTCTCGACTCGGATTCCTTGCGGCCTGAACAATCGCAAGTGTCCGGCGAGGGGGCGGCTTTGTAAAGCCGTTTGGCCCCACCCGCATAGCGGGTGGTTTCTGATGCGGCGCGCTGCGCGCCCCGCACAGGCTAAAGCCTCTAATAAAAAACGCCGCCCCAGGAGGGCGGCGCAACAAGTTGTTTACAATTGCGCGCAATTATTTCGGCGCAAAAAATCGAAATGTGTCTCGCTCAAGATGATCGACAAGAAGATGAGGACGAAGCCGGCAAGCAGACGCGAGGTGAGCGCCTCCCCCATCAGCAGCACCGAAAACAACACGCCCGAAGGGGACTCCATCGATAGGAGCAATGAGCCCGTCGAGGCCGGGACGTGCGCCAAGCCGACGTTTTGGATGAGCAGCGCCACGCACGTGCAGCCCACCGAGAGAAAGGTCATCACGCCGATAAAGCTCGGCGTCCACACGGACAGAGGCGCTTGGGTCTCGAATAGCAGCGACGAGACCAGGCTCAGCACGCCGTTGCCCACAAACATCCAAAACGTGATGACGTTGATGTCCATTTTGCGACCGTACTTGGCCGTCACCGACATCTGAACAGCAAAGAAAACCGCACCGCCCAGCGTGATGGCATCACCGATGTTGAACTCGACGCTATCGAGCGCCACCAGGCCAATGCCCGCCAGACAGAGCAATGCGGCGCCCAAGTTGTAGCGAGTGAGCTTTTCGCCGCTTAAGAAATAGCTCGCGAACGGGACCAAAATGCAATAGGTGCCCGTCAAAAAAGCGTTCTTACCCGCCGTGGTCTGAGCCAGACCGACCGTCTGCAAGGCATAGGCTGCCCACATGAGCGCGCCCATGCTCAGACCAACAATCAGATTGCGAGCGTTAAGGTGGGCGGCGATGCGCTTGCGAAAGATAACAAGCATGACCAGCGCTGCGGGAAGAAAACGAATATAGAGCAGTTCGAACACCGGAATGGTGTCGAGCGCGTCCTTCATAGTGGTAAAGGAGTAGCCCCAGATAATCGCCACCGAAAGCAGTAGAACTTTCCAGAACAACGGCGAACGAGCACCGGCACCACGGGAGTTGCCGCCCGCACCCAGGTCCTCGCGAGCAACAGGGCTATCGGGCATGTTTTCAATTTCGTTGGCAGCGTATTGGGCCATGGAACATCCTCACACTCAAACTGGGCGTGGTGTCCGCACGCGTATGGCTGCGTGCCGCCTCATGGTCAAATAAAAACGGGACGCGCCGGACCCCCGACACGCCCCGCTACTGTAGCAACAACCAGCGCTGCGCCGCAATCCAGCCCGCTAAAGTATCGAGCAGGAAAGCCTCGATGTTCCGGCAACGCCACATTGCTGCGCTAAATCAATTTGGTTGATTCCAGCTTTTCGATGATCCAGTCGTTGGCTTTGATGACCGGGCGGCGGAAGACGACGCCCAGTGCCAGCGACGGAATCAGATAGCTCGCCAGAATGCCTAGCTCAATCCAGTACTCCATGTGGTACGCACCGGCCATGGCGGCATGCATGGCGTTGATGCCGTGGGTGAACGGCAGGAACGGATAGATCGCCTGGAACACGGGGCCGGTCATCTCGATGGGGAACGTGCCGCCCGAACCGCCGACCTGCATGACCAGCAGCACGACGGCGAGCGCCTTGCCGATATCGCCAAATGAAACCGTAAGCGTGTAGACGATATTGGAGAACACGAGACTCGCGACCCAGCCCGCCAGCACAAACTGCAGCGGGTTGTCGCATTGGATGCCAAAGAACAGGATGTCGCCCGCGCACACGAGTGTCGCCTGCAGCAGGGCCAAACCGCCAAAGAACAGGTAGCGGCCCAGGTAGATCTCGTGCAGGCGCACGGGGATGAGCTCGTTGATGAGCTCATCGTCAACCGAGACCTTCATCATGGCTGCCAGCACGATCGAGCCCACCCACAGCGACAGGATCGTATAGAACGGCGCCATGGCCGAACCGTAATTGCGGATCGGATAGACCGGCTTGCGATCGAGCGCGACGGGACCGGAAAGCGACACGGCCAGACCCTCGGGATCATTGCCAATCATCGTCTTGATCGTGGCCAGATCGTCCGACATAAGGGCACCGTCGAGCTCGTCCTTAAAGGCACTGATCTTATCGGACGCTTCACCCAGCTGATCGGAAGCCTTGTTGACCAGCTTTGCAGCCTTGGAGAGGCCCTTTGCCAGCGAACCGGATGCATCGGTTAGACCGGCAACAGCGCTATCAAGATCGCTCGAGATGCCATCAAGCGAGTCCAGAATGCCCGAAACCGTCTTCTTGAGCTCCTTGGCCTTAACCGAGAACGTGGAATCGTAATCGGATTTGGCACCCGCGATGCCGGCCTTGGCATCAGCGATGGCCTGATCGACCTCGGCACGCAAGTTGTTGACCTCGGCCATGCTATCGGAGAGAGACTTCGCGGTAGCCGCCAGATCCTTGGCATTGTTGCGGTACTCAACGGCGATTCTGCCCAGCGACGTCGCGGCGGACTTGAGGCCGTCCTTCAAATTCTCATCGCTCACCTGGTCGGCAAGGCTGCGGAGCTGATCGGCCATCGCATCGATATCCTTGGCGCGCGCATTGAGGGCCGCCGCGGCATCGTTGAGCTGAGACACCGTAAGGTCGACATGCTGATTCGCGGCATCGAATGCCTTCGCAAGCTCGGCGGACACGTTGTCGAACGAGCCCGCGCTTCCGTCAATCGCGGCGTTGATGGCGTCGTTGGCGGCCTTCAGCGCTTCTTTGGAATCGCTCATGCCGCTCTTGGCATGCTCCATCAACTGCTTGGTCGACTCATCGACCGTACCCGTCTGCTGGAGCATACCGCTCGCCGACGTCAACGAATCGGACGTAGAGCTCAAAATGCCCGCCAGCGACGAAGCATTAGCCTGAACGTCTTGCAGGTCCCCAATCGAATCGCCGAGCGTCGAGGACAGGTTGGCGATAAAGTTGCTGACCTGGTCGGTGCTCATGTAATCGAGCAGGCTGGACACCGTCTTAAGACCGATGCTCGTAATGGTCTCGGTAAAAGATTCGTTAACCTGGTTCTGAACGGCGCTCGAACCCTTCTCGGTCACGATCTGCGCGATGGCGTTGGCCTTCTGATTCTCGTAAAACTCGATATCGGCATGCTTAACGTCGGTCGAAAAGAGCGTCATCATATCGGCACTAAACGTCTTAGGGATAACGACAGCCGCATAGTATGCGCCCGATTTGACGCCCTCGATGGCCTTTTCTCGATCGTTGAGCACAACCCAGTCGAAGTTCTCGTTGCCGCGCAGGGTGGCGGTCACGTTTTCGCCCACGTTGACCTCGACGGGGATCAGATCGCTCTCGTAACCCTCATCGGTGTTGACCACGGCGATCTTAAGATTACCGGTGTTGCCGTACGGATCCCAGCTGCCGGCGATGTTAAACCACGCGTACAGGCACGGTACGATAATGAGGCCCATCACGACAACCAAGCCGATTACGGAGCGAGACACGTTTTGGACATCGCGCTTAAACAGATGCAGGATGTTCTTCATTTATGCCTCACCTCCTTTGGAGTGCTTGCCGAGCGGGGCGTTCTTTTCATTCATCACAAACGTGTCATCCCCGTTCTCGGGCACATGGGCCGCATCGCGATGACCACATTGGTTGACAGCCTGAGTCTTGGGTTCAGACCCCCGCTCGCTCGCATTCAAGCCGAACATGCGACGAGCGGCCGGAATGGCGGCCGTGTGCTCGCGCATCTCGCGGCGCAGGTCCTCATCCGAAAGCGCCGAGATGCGCATCTGGGTGTTGAGGCTCGAGCGGATGTACTCGATATTGATAAGCCAGCCGCAGATGGCAATAACCGAGATGATCCAAATGACAAGCAGGATGATCTTGCCGTTATTGTCGATATCGAGAACCGTCGACAGGACAAAGAGCAGGACCTGAACGCCCACCACGGCGGCAAAACCGCCCTTGATGTAGTACGGGTAGCGATGTTCAAAGGCGACCGCATGATCGAGCAGTTCGCGACGGTACGAATCGGAATCGAGCATGACACGCATGGCCGTGCGCAGCGAGTAGCGCTGGCGCGGCAGGTCGTTGGACTCGCAGATCATCATACCCGTCGTGGAAAGCTGTTTATCAAAGAGCAGGTTAAGGTTGAGCAGCAGCGGACGCAGCTGCAGACCGATAAAGAGCGCCACGATCAAGAACACGCCCAGAATGCACAGGTTAAACAGGTAGTTAAACGAGTACATGCCGCCGACCGTCTCGCGCAGCAGATTGATGCCGTAGGTAAAGGGCAGCAGCGGGTGCAGCCACTGGAAGAAGCCGGGCATCATCTCGATGGGATACATGCCCGACGAACCCGGAATCTGCACGATGACGAGAATGACGCCGATTGCCTTGCCGATGTGCTTAAACGTAGTGGACAGCGCATAGATGATATTGACGTAGGTGAACGAGATGGCGATGCCGCCCAGCACGAACAGCAGCGGGTTGATGCACTGCACGCCAATCACCAGATCGCCTACCGTAACGATGGTGGCCTGGAGCGCGCCCAGGATCACCAGGAGCATCCAACGGCCGAAGTAGCCCTGGCGCGCCGTAAAGCTGCCAATGCCCTCGCGATCGACCTCGAGCTTGTAGATGGCGATGAGTACGTAACCGCCCACCCAAAGCGCCAGATTGGTGTAGAAGGGAGCGATGCCCGAGCCAAAGCTCTTGACCGGATAGATCGACTTGGACGTCAGCTCGACCGGAGAGGCCATGAAATCTGCCACGTCATTGACATCGACGCCCATAAGGTCGGCGAGCTCGCCCATAGACTCAGAGGTCTGCAGCGCCGCGATGTCATTGGCTGCGGTCGCAAGCTTGTCCTGGACCTTGGCAAGCGAGGAATCGGTCTGGGACAGCGTGGTCTTGGCCTGGCCGAGCGTAGCGTTAAGCTGCGAAAGCGTACCGCGCGCACTTGCAATAGTAGGCGTGAGGCCAGACACGATTCCCGTCAGATCACCCGAGACGGCGGCAAATGAATCAAGCGCGCTCGAGGCCTCCGGCAGCGCGTTTTGGCCCAAGTCCGTCTGGGCTTGGCCAAGGTTGGTCGCACCGGTATGAATTGCGTTATTGATAGCGTCACTGGCACCCGAAACAGCCGCTGCGTCATTCGCCATGGCGCTCGACTGCGCGGACAGACCGTCCTTGATGCTCTGAAGCTTTTCATTCTGCTCTCGAAGCAAATCGATGGTCGATACAATGCGCGCGTCAATTTCCTCGGAACCTGTCGACGTGTCATTGGCGAGAATCTCCAAGTGCCCGATAACGGCCTTATTGTGGTCGATCGTCGCTTGGAGAGACTCAAGCGAGTTGTCGATACGGGTAGTCGTAGATGCGACCGTGCCCGTCAGCTTGCCAATCGCAGCGTTTGCGGAGACTGACGTCTTGGTGAGCGCAAGGCTGCCTTCCGAGAGCGCCTTGGAGAGCGAGGCGACAGAGCTGCCCGCCGTGGCGCGAGCCTCGCCCAGCAGGTCATTGCCCTGGGAGATCGCCTGCGTCAGCGACGGCGCCTGACCCTGCAGACCGGCAAGTGCCGCATCTGCCGAGGCAATGGAACCACTCGTCTTATCGATGGCGGCATTCATGTCGCCAATCGAATCACGCACTTCGCCCAACGTATCGGAAGCCTCTGATACCGAACCGGCCAACGAATCCTGAGTCTGGGTTGCCTTGTCCTTTAAATCGACTCCGGCATCCTTGGCAATACTGGCAACGGTCTCGCCCACCGTGGAGACAAATTCCGAGTTGATCTGCTCCTCGATGGTGCTTGCGCCGGTGTCGGTAACCTTGGGCGCAATAGCGCTCTTCTTCTCATTGACGTAGTACGTAAGCTTGGGCTGATGGTAGTTGCCATCGAGCATCGAAACCAGGTTATCCGAGAAGTTCTTGGGGATTACGATGGCCGCATAGTACTCACCGCTCTCGACGCCCTCCTTGGCATCGGCCGCCGAGTCAACGAAGGTCCAGCCCAGCTGATCGTTCTCTTTGAGCTGGTCGACAACCTTGTCGCCCGCATTGAGCTCGCCCACCAGGTCGTTTTGAGTTCCTTGGTCATTGTTGGCGATGGCAATCTTGATGCCCTGGGTGTTTCCGTACGGATCCCAGTTTGCCACGATGTTGTACCAGGCATATAGCGAGGGAATGACACACACGCCCAGGGTAACCACCAAGGCAACGGGGTTCATAAGCAATCGCTTAATGTCGCGCTTAAAGATCGCAAAGGAGACCTTTGCGTTGGATAGTTTGCTGCCGAGACTCACGCTTGGACCATCCATCCTGTCGTTGAATCGAATCGTACTATCGACAACCATTGTACGTAGGCGCTTTAGTGCCTCGCGGCACAATGGTGCTGAGTTTTGCGGATAGCAATATACTACGAAGATAAGTTAACGTACAGTTGTACAGTATCTTTAATTTCAGCAGGTCACAAAACCACAACCCGCACAAATAAATGATCCCTTGGGGACGGAGGGATCATTCAAAAGGAAACGAGAGTGGAAAATCTCCCACTTCAAGCCCGCATTCGAGCCAAAAGTGGGAGATTATCCACTCTCGTTCTAATCTAGTTACGGTGCCGTATCCCCGAACTACATCAAGTTGCAAACAGCCGCCGCGAAGGCCACGGGGTCCTCGGGGAGGATGCCCTCGACCAGCAGGGCCTGGTCATAGAGCAGACCGGAGTACTGCTTGATCTTGTCGGCGTCGCCTGCCTTCTGGGCAGCGACGAGCTTGTCAAAGACCGGGTGCTTGGCGTTGAGCTCGAGCACGCGCTGGCTCTTGGGCATGCCGTCGGGCGCGCCCTCGGGTCCCTTCTGGAGCACCTTCTCCATCTCGAGCGAAAGTGGGCCCTCGGTGGTGATGCAAGCGGGGGCATCGGTCAGGCGCGCGGAGACGGCAACTTTCTCGACCTTGTCACCGAGCGCCTCCTTCATAGCGCTGAAGAGGTCCTCGTTTTCCTTGGTGGCGTCCTCGGCCTCCTTCTTCTCGTCCTCGGTCGCCAGGTCAAGATCACCGGTCGCGACGTTCTTGAGCTCCAGATGACGATCCTCGACCTCGGGCTCGGCACCATCGGCCACAGCCTTCTCGGCAGCCTCGCGGGCAGCATCGTCCTCGTAGATCTTGGGCATATCGGCGGCAACGTATTCACGCATAGCCTGGAACGTGAACTCATCCACATCCTGCGTCAGCAGCAGCACGTCATAGCCGCGGTCGAGCACGCCCTTTACCACGGGCATCTTGGCCAAGCGCTCACGCGAGTCACCGGCGGCGTAGTAGATGGCCTTCTGATCCTCGGGCATGCCCTTGACATACTCAGCCAGAGTAATCATCTTCTGTTCCTTGGCAGACCAGAACAGCAACAGGTCGGCGAGCTCATCGGCCTTCATGCCATAGCTCGAGTAGATACCATACTTAAGGCCACGGCCAAAGTTCTCAAAGAACTTCTCGTAGGCCTCGCGGTCGTTGTCACGCATATCCTCAAGGTCGGCGGTAATCTTCTTTTCCACACGCTTGGCAATGGCCTTGAGCTGACGGTTCTGCTGCAGCGTCTCGCGCGAGATGTTAAGCGACACGTCGGCAGAATCCACGACGCCGCGGACAAAGTTATAGTAGTCGGGCAGCAGGTCGTCGCACTTCTCCATGATCAGGACGTTGGAGCTGTAGAGCGCCAGGCCCTTCTCGTAGTCCTTACTGTACAGATCGAACGGCGCGCGGCCCGGCACAAACAGCAGGGCGTCATACTCGAGCGTGCCCTCGGCGTGGAAGCTGATGGTGCGCGCAGGATCGTCAAAGTCGTGGAACGTGGACTTGTAGAACTCGTCGTAGTCCTTCTGCTCGACATCGGAGCTGCGCTTCTTCCAGATCGGTGTCATGGAATTGACGGTCTCGAGCTCCTGGTAGTCCTCGTACTCGGGCTTGTAATCGTCGCCGGCGTCCTCGGGCTTGGGTTTCTGGCGGCTCTTGGACACCATCATCTGAATCGGGTAGCGCACATAGTTGCTGTACTGCTGAATCAGGCTCTTGAGACCCCACTCGGTCAGGAAGCGATCGTAGGTCTCGGCCTCGCCGTCGGCATCGAGCTTCTCGTTCTCGCGCAGCGTCAAGATGACATCGGTGCCGTGCTCGGCGCGCTCGCCGTCTTCGATGGTGTAACCCTCAAGACCATCAGACTCCCACACGTGAGCGGTGTCCTCGCCATAGGCGCGGCTCACGACCTTCACGTGGCTGGCGACCATAAAAGCCGAGTAGAAGCCCACGCCAAACTGACCGATGATGTCGACATCGGAGCCCTGCTGCTCGGCGTTCTCGGTCTTAAACTCCTCGGAGCCGGAATGGGCGATGGTGCCCAGATTGCGCTCGAGCTCCTCGGCGGTCATGCCAATGCCGTTATCCGAGATGGTAATGGTGCGGGCGTCTTTATCAAAGGAGACGCGAATGGCCAGGTCGCCCTGGTCGATCTTGACACTCGGGTCCTGCAGGCTCTTAAAGTTGAGCTTGTCGACGGCGTCGCTCGCGTTAGAGATAAGCTCGCGCAGGAAGATTTCCTTATTGGTGTAGATGGAGTTGATCATGAGGTCGAGCAGTTTTTTGCTCTCGGTCTTAAATTGACGCATGTGCAGTCCTTTCGCGCTACCCCCGTCCGCAAAAAACGGCCCGGTCGCCCGAGCCGCATCGCAGACCTGCTATGTTCAGACTTAGATTTTATAACCCATTAGCGCGCATATATACATACGGAATCGAAAAACTGTATGTCTAAGCGCTCCAATGCGTCAATTGCCAAGGAGTGTCCCCAACCGCCGGCAGAAAAGGAACGTCCCTATCTGCCATCTACGCGCTTGGCCATCCAGACATGGGGCTGGCCCTCGTCTTCGTAATCTACCGGGGCAATTTGCGTGTAGCCCGCCTTGGCATAGAGCGGCAACACGTAATCCTGCGCATGCAGCTTAATGAGCTTGGCGCCGGCATCACGCGCGCACGTATCACTGGCCTCGACAATCTTGCTCGCCAAACCGCGACGGCGCATGCTCGGCAGCACGGCCACGCGCCCCATAATGTAGGTCTCCCCCGCCGCGACACCTTCGTCCAAGTCGCACGCCGGCGACACCGGAGCCTCTGCGTCAGCCGCGCGCTCAAGCTCTTCGGGAAACACGCGCGAGCAACCGGCAAGCTCGCCGTCTACATAGAGCGTCACATGAATGCAGTTCGGATCCTCGTCGATAGCGTCAAACTCGTTCTCGTAGCCCTGCTCGTCCATAAAAACGACGCGGCGCACCAACGCCGCGTCATCAAACCATCCCGTCTTAAGTTGGATATCCATGGCTGCCCTTTCATTCAATGCGAACGTTAGGGACAGATTTTAGCGAAAATGAGCTCCGCGCACGCTAAACTTCGCGCGAGCCTTCGCCAGGCAATCGTAATGACCCACGTTATGGGCATCGCTCGCGATGAAGCTGTACAGGTTCTGATCGAACAGGCGCTGTGCCGGCTTTTTCTCGCGACCAAAGCGACCGCCGGCAATAAAGTCCGCCGAAGCCTGCAGCTTGCAGCCCATATCGACCAGACGCTCCGCCACGCTTACATCCTTTTGAACCGCACGATAGCGCTCAGGATGAGCGATGATCACCTGGTAGCCACGGCACTGCAAATCGTAAATCGTGTTCTCGTACTCTCTAAACGCATACGCATCGGCATGCGTCGAAAGTTCGAGCAGAAACTCGTTGGTCCCATCGAAATGCAAGTGCTCCGCGGCATCGATACCAAGCTCAACGAGCTTTCGATGGTTGACCTCGAAGCCCATCTGGAGCGGAAAACCGTCAGCGTTATCACGCAGCAGCTCAAAGGCATCCCACATCTTGTCGTAATCAAAATAGGGATCACGGCAGTGAGGAGTGCAAACGATTCTGGTTACACCGGCCCGCTTGGCAGCCTCGAGCATCGCCAAGCTCTCATCGAGATCGGCGGCGCCGTCGTCTACACCCGGCAAGATATGGCAATGAATGTCACGCATAGGTCAGCCTTAATCAACTAAACGTTTGCTCGGTTGGTGAAGATGCCCTTTTTGGAAGTCCCCTGATCGTCGGAGCCCTTCTTCACCTTCTTACCGTCCTTGGTGTAGTAGGAGTAGTAGTACTCGCTGGTCTCGGTCTCGCAGTAGTTCATAACGGTACCGATGAGCTTGACCTTCTCGGACTTTTTAAGCTGACCGATGGCGTTGAGCGCCTCCTCGCGCTTGGTGAAATCCTCACGCACGACAAAAAGCGCACCGTCGGTCAGACTTGCGATCTCGGCAGCATCGATGAAAGTGCCGACCGGGGGAGCGTCGAAGATGACGTACTGGAACTTGGCGGACAGCGCCTTTACCAGCTTGGCAAAGCGGTGAGAGACGATGATGTCGGCAGGATTGGGAATATGCGGCTCGGCATCAAGGAAGTAGAAGTTCTTCTGACCCGTCTCGACAATTGCCTGGTCAATGGAGATCTGCTCGGAAAGAACCGCATAGAGTCCGCCGCGCGAACGAACGCCGAGCATATCGGAAAGGGACCTGCGGCGCATATCGGCCTCAACCAGGAGCACGGACTTGCCACTCGTGGCAATTGCCTGAGCAAGGTTAATGGAAACCGCAGACTTGCCCTCGTTGGGAATCGAGGAGGTAACGGTGATGGTGCGAATGGGGTCGTCCACGCTCGCAAAGCGGATGTTGGCCAGAAGGGTCTTGGCGGCATTCTGTACAACGAGCTTATCGGTGTTCTTTGCCTTAGCCATGCCTATTTACCACCTTTCATAGCCGGAATTCGGCCAACAACGGGAATGCCCAGGAGCTCTTCTGCCTCTTCGGCACCGCGGATGCGGGTGTTGAGCATGTCTGCCAAAACGACATAGGCAACTGCGATAAAGATGCCCGCGAGGAACGCGACAGCAACGTACAGCATACGCTTGGGGCCGCTGGGGGCTTCGGGGGTCTTAGCCTCGTCGATAACGTTGATGCTCTGGGCAGCGCCGACGTTCTGAGCGACCGTACTCACCGAGCTAGCTATGGCCTTTGCGACCTTAGCCGTCTCCTTGGCATCGGTGCCGGTAACCGAAAGCGTAATGACACGCGTGGTGGTCTCGGAGGAAACAGACACCTTGTAGTCATCCAGATCGGTGAGGCCCAGTTCATTGGCTGCGCCGCTCTTAACGCTATCGCTATCCAGCAGCGTGGCGATATCGTTGGAAAGCATCTGACTCGCCGAGAGATCGTTGTAGCTCATCTGACCGCTATCGTCGGTCTTGGCGAGAATGTACATGCTCGTCGTCGCGGTATAGGTGTTGTCCATCGCAACGAAGGACACGATGCCCATGGCGATCGCGCAGACCACCGGAAGGGTGATGACCAGCTGAAGGTGCTTCTTCAGCAGCTGGAACAGTTCGAGAAGGGTCATGCAGCTTGCCTTTCATTTCCCCAGTTCGGATTGACAAAACTGTCCGTATGTTATCGCATCTTTTTACCGAGACCAAACTCTATACATAAGAAACAGGCTCTCCTGTAAAAATGTCGGAAGCAATCGTAAAATTGCACAACAACGCCGCACCCGAAAGTCAAATGCGGCGTCTACATCAATATCTATGTTGTATCGCTATGCGAATGGCTCGTCCTGCTGTATGGGAAACGTCACCGTAATGGTGGTTCCCACGCCCAACTCGCTCGACAGATCGAGCGTGGCGTGATGATACAGGGCCGCATGCTTGACAATGGCAAGCCCCAGACCGGTTCCGCCGCGTGCCTTGGACCTACTCTTGTCCACGCGATAGAACCGCTCAAATACCTTGCCCTGTTCTTCAGGCGCGATACCGATTCCCGTGTCGGCGACCGCAAGGAACGGATGGCCTTCGTCGTTGGTGCCGCACTGCAGCGTAACCGTACCGCCGGGTCGATTGTAGCGGATGGCGTTGCTTGCCAGATTATAGATGAGCTCGTCAATCAAGCGCGACACGCCCTCGATGACCACAGGCTTGGTCTCATGACTTATCGTCACATTCGCCTGACGGGCGACCTGTTCAAGACGCTGCTCGACCGCGTAGATGGCACGCGAGAGCTCAATAGGCTCCGTGGACCCAATGGGCACCGCCTCGCCCTCAGCTGCACGCTCGGCCTCGTCCAAGTTAGACAGCGTAAGGATATCGTTGACAAGCGCTGCCAAGCGGCCCGCCTCACGATAGATGCGACCGCCAAAGTTGCGCAGGTCGCCCTCGCCCTCGACCATGCCGTTTGCGATGAGCTCGGCATAGCCCGAAATCGCCGTAAGCGGCGTCTTGAGCTCATGGGTGATATTCGCCGTGAACTCGCGGCGCATACGGTCGTTGTCCGCTAGCACCGCCATTTGGCGCTTGAGTTCCTGGCGCTGCGACTCGATACGCTCAAGCATGGGGACCATCTCGGCATAGGCGTGCTCATAGCTACGGCGTGGGTGGTCCAAATCCACCTCTTGCAACGGCGCGATGATGGCACGGGACTCGCGGCGCGCCATAAAAAACGAGAGTACCGCACCCGCTGCTGCGATAAGCAGCATCGGCGCCACCATCGACAGCAAAATCGCCGCAACGCCAGGCTGGGCCTGCGCCAAGCGGACAACCTGGCCGTTATCAAGGGCGACGGCGCGATACAGCATAATCTCGTCGAGCGTAGAGCTTGCGCGCTCCGCGGAACCCAAACCACTCTCAAAGGCCTCGATGACCTCGGGGCGATCGCCATGGTTGGGCAGTGTGGAAGGCGACGCCTCGTTGTCGTAGGCAACCGATCCATCCTTGTTAATCAGCGTGATGCGCAAGTCCTCGCGATCGAGACTACGCAAGAACGGGATGGGCTCCTGCTGTTCGTCGAGAGCGGCAGCAATGAGCTCGGTTTCTTGCGCCAGATTGGCACTCGTGGCATCCGCCAAGGTGTTTTGCACAAAGAACGCACCCAGCACCGTAAACGCCACGATAACCGCCATGGCGCAGACAAAGATCGTCACAAAAACGCGGTGCGACAGCGTATGTTTTCCCTGGGGGGCGAAGACCACGGGTTACTCCTCCGATGCGGTGGCCGCGGTGTCGTCACCTTCGGCACCATCACCGGCAGAAGGCTCGGCCAAGCGGTAGCCCACGCCGCGCACGGTCTCGATGGCGCTGGCATGCTCGCCCAGTTTTTGGCGAAGCGTCTGCACGTGCACGTCAACGGTGCGCGAACCGCCGTCGAAGTCCCAGCCCCACACGCTCTGCAGCAACGACTCGCGGGTAAAAACCACGCCGGGCTTGTGCATGAGGTACTCGAGCAGGTCGAACTCGCGCAGGGTGAGCTTAAGCGGCTCGCCGGCAACGGTCACCTCGCGATGGCTGGGCGAGAGCACAATGTCGCCCACGCTGAGCACATCGCTCGCCTGCTTGACCATGCCGCCGCGACGCAGCAGTGCGCGGCAGCGGCTCGCAAGCTCCATGAGCGAAAACGGCTTAGTCAGGTAATCGTCGGCACCGCCATCGAGCGCCATCACCTTGTCGAGCTCGGTATCCTTGGCGGTAAGCATCATGATGGGCACCGTCGCCGTCAGGCGATCGGCACGCAGTCGACGCATAATCGCCAAGCCATCGGTATCGGGCAGCATGATGTCGAGCAGGACGGCATCGGGTACCCGTCGCGCCACGGCAGCCTTAAACTCACCGTCGCACGAAAAGCCTTCGGCCTCAATCCCCTGCTTGCGCAGCGCATAGACCGTCAAATCCCTGATGTTGTCATCGTCCTCGACGTAATAGATCATGTTGAACCCCTTTGCGGCCGGCATGACCGCATCTTAACCCTAAAGGTACCTTTACTAGATGGTATCAGCCAAAACGCCCCGTCAAATAATCCGCCGTGCGCGGATCGGTCGGATTCTTGAAGAGTTGCGCGGTGGGCGCGTGCTCCACCAGCTCACCCAGCAAAAAGAATGCGACCGAATCGGAGATACGCGCCGCCTGCTGCATATTGTGCGTAACGACCACGAGCGTGCAGGTCTCTTTGAGCTCACAGGCCAGCTGCTCCACCACGAGCGTCGACACAGGGTCGAGTGCCGAGGTCGGCTCGTCCATCAGCAGAATGTCGGGCTGCACGGCCAGCGCGCGGGCGATGCACAGACGCTGCTGCTGGCCGCCCGAAAGACCCAGACCCGACTCTTTGAGCTTGTCCTTGACCTCATCCCATAGCGCAGCGCGACGAAGGGAGTCCTCGACCAGCTCGTCGAGCACGACGCGGTCGCGCACACCCATACCGCGCGGCCCATAGGCGACGTTGTCGTAGATGCTCATGGGAAACGGGTTGGGGCGCTGGAACACCATGCCCACGCGCTGGCGCAAACGGCAGATGTCGTAATCGCCCAGGATATCTTGACCATCGAGCGCAATCTTGCCCTCGATACGGCAATCCTTGATGCCGTCGTTCATGCGGTTAAAGCAGCGCAGCAACGTAGACTTTCCGCAGCCCGAAGGCCCGATAAATGAGGTGATCTGCTTGTCGCGGATCTTGATATTCACGTCCTTGAGCGCATGATGGTCGCCATAGAACAGGTCGAGGCCCTCGACGTCGATGCGCGTCGGCGAGGCGGCAAGATCCTCTGCCGTGGGGCGAGTCGCATCCCCAACCTCGCGCTCGTGCGCGGCCTCGGCCTGCGCTTCCATGAGTTCTTCAAGCTCCGTGGGCTCCACAGCCGCAGCAGCCGTCATACCGCATACCTCCACATCGATATCAATTCAGCAGTATCGATAGTAGGAATCGCGGCTCATATGCACGTGAGCGCATTGTCAAGTGTTTGTAAGGGCACACTGGCTATGCGGCGGGCAGCTCGATGGTGAATATCGTGTGTTCGGGCGTCGATTCACATGCAACGGTACCGCCGTGCGCGCATACGATCTCCTTGGCGATGGCAAGCCCCAGTCCAGCGCCGCCGCGATTGGTCGCACGCGCCGCATCCAGGCGATAGAACTTCTCAAAGATCACCTTGAGCTTTGCCTCAGGGATGGGATCGCCCTGATTGATAAAGCGCACGCGCACGCCACCGCCGTCCCGGCGTCTGGCCTCGATCGTGATGGTCGAGCCCTCATAGCTATAGGCAATAGCGTTTTTCATGATGTTGTTGAACACGCGAGCCATTTTGTCGCCATCCACGAGCACCGTCAGGTCCTCGCGAATATCAACTTGGACTTCCTTATGCTGCTCGTTGAGGATGGGATAGAACTCGTCAGTCACCTGAGCCAGCAGCAACCCCAGATCAACATAGCCGCGCGTGAGCACGATATCGTGGAAGTCAAAGCGCGTGATATCGAAGAACTCTTCGATGAGCGTATCGAGCCGGTGCGCCTTGTCGAGCGCCACGCCCGTAAAGTGCGCACGTTGCTCAACCGGCAGCTCGGGAGCCTCTTGCAGCAGCGAAAGATAGCCCACCACACTGGCAAGCGGGGTGCGTAGGTCATGTGCCAAGTACGTGACCAAATCGTCCTTGCGATGCGACTCGTCACGCAGAGCTTGCTGCACCTTGCGCTCACGGTCACGCACGCGGTTAAGGGCGCCCTCGACCTCCAAGAAGTCGCCGTCGATGTTATCCCAGGTGTCGGGGTGATCGATCAGGCGATCTTGAATACGAGCGGCCAGCACACAATCGGCATGCTGCTCGCCCTGCTCGTAGCCCTGGTAGTACAGGGCGCGGCCACACAAGAACAGCACGCACGCGGCAAGCGCCAGCACAAAGCCAAGCATGTTGAATACAAAGCCGGCATCGAACAGCACCGGCCCTTCGATGCCGCCGAGCGCCATGGCGCCAATCGCCAACGTCATGGCCCACGCGGCGCCGCCAATCACCACGCAGCGGCACACGATCTCAAATCGATCGATCAGCAAAAAGCCGACAAGCAGCACCGCCAAGATTCCGACGATGTTGTCGATGCCAATCAGCAGCAGGCTCAGCAAAAAGAGCAGCACCGTTGCAAGCGCGCGGTTGTCGACGACCGACCTCACGTATTCAAAGAGCCGATCGGGCACCTCGAACGCTTGCCTATCGTCTTTTGTCATATCAAGATCCTCACAAGCGAAAAGCGTTATTCGATGATGTAGCCGACGCCCCAGACGTTTTTGATAAAGCGTGGCTTTTGTGCGTCGTCGCCGATCTTTTCGCGCAAGTGGCGAATATGCACCATCACCGTATTGTTGGAGCCGGGCATAAAGTCCTCGTTCCACACCGCGCGGAACAGGTCCTCCACGGCCACCACGCTGCCGCGATGCTCGACCAGATACAGCAAGATTGAATACTCGGTGGGCGTGAGGCGAACCGGTGAACCGTCCACTGTCACGGAACGAGCATCGCGGTTGATCTCCAAGCCGTCGAGCTGAATGGTCGGCGACTCGGCCGCCTGTGCACGGCTACCGTAGCTGGTGTAGCGGCGAAGCTGAGCGTGCACGCGCGCGATGAGCTCCAGCGGACGGAACGGCTTAACCACATAATCGTCCGCGCCAAGCGAAAGGCCCCCGATCTTGTCTTGCTGGGCATCGCGCGCCGTCAGCATGATCACGGGATAGGTATGGCTGGAACGGATCGTACGCAGCAGCTCAAACCCATCGATATCGGGCAGCATGACATCAAGCAGCGCCAGATCGAACTCCTGCTCCAAAATCGCCTTGGCAGCATCGGCCCCGCTATAGGCAATCTGGACATCAAAGCCCTCTTTTGTAAGGTAGATGCCAACCAAGTCGGCGATGGCCTTCTCGTCATCAACTACCAAAATGCGCTCGTTCATGCGTGCTCCTCTCGCGCTCCATTATGCCTGAGGCGACGCACGCCACACACAACAAGCGTGGGTGATTAAGTCGGCCTTAAGCACCCTTGTGCCCGTTCGGGTGCGGATGTGGGCCAAGCGCGCACGCGATGATCGCCGACGCCGGCAAACGATATACTCTAGTTTCAGAAGAGACCATCCCGTCGAAAGCGAAATCCGTGAAGTCCCTCACCTCTTTTGCAAAGCGCTCAGCCCAGCTTGCCGCCGGCTTTGTCTGCGCTATCGCCCTTGCCGCTGGCGTGCCCACCGTCGCCGGCGCCCAAGTGCTTACGACCGACAATGTTTGCGGCAAAACCGCCGATGCGCGCGGCATCACGGCCGAAAACCTGCCCGATATCGATGCGACCAATGCCCTCGTCATGGGCAAAGACGGCACCGTCTACTATGGGCGCGGCGCCGATGAGCAGGTCAAAATCGCCTCGATCACCAAGGTCATGACCGCAATCCTAACCGTCGAGAATTGCAAGATGGACGAGAAGGTCACGGTGAGCAACGCCGCAGCCACCGTGGGTAATTCGACCGCCGGCTTGCTCGAAGGCGACGAGCTTACCGTTGAGCAGGCACTGCGCGGCCTGATGATTCCCTCGGGCAACGACGCCGCCATCGTGCTCGCCGAATATGTGGGCAAGAAGATCGACCCTAAGACCAAAGACGCCGAGGCAACATTTGTGAAGGCCATGAACGAGCGCGCTAAGAAGCTCGGTTGCACCGGCACGCTTTTTGAAAACCCGCATGGTCTGGACTTTGATGAGTGGGCTGGCGATATGCACTCAACCGCACACGACGTAGCGCTGATGATGCAGGAGGCCATGAAAAACGACACGATCCGCGAAGTCGTAGCGAGCGAGGATTCCTGGATCGAGGTCACGGGCGCCGACGGCACCGACCATTCGCATTCCATGGACACGCATAACTATTTGCTGGGCCAAGATGGCAACATCGGCGGCAAGACCGGCACCACCGACGACGCGGGCTATTGCTTTACGAGCGCCTACAACCGCGACGGCGACGAGATCTACACCGTCGTTTTGAACTCCACCACCGACCAGCGCTTTACCGATACCGCAACCCTTGCCAATTGGTACTACGGTCACAAGGCGGCGGTCGCAATCGCCAACACGCAGGAAAAGACTGCCAACGGCAACCCGCTTATGGCGCGCATTAGTCAAACCGACTGGACGGATAAGACGATCGACGCCACGCTCGCCGATCCTACGGCGCAAGCGACCGTGTTTTCCCTTGCCGGCGAGGTGACCGAAAAGGTTAGCTACGACGATCTTTCGGGCACGGTGCATGTGGGCGACAAGGTGGGCAGCGTTACACTCAAGCAGGACGGCACCAAGATCGCCGTCATGGACCTGGTTGCCGACGAGGAAGGCGCAGGGCCGAATCCCATTGAATGGCTGCTCGTGAAGCTCGATCGCTTGGGCCGCCGCATCGACAACCGCCCGCTCACAGCCGAGAGCGAGACCGTAGCCAAGGCGCCCAAGGCGTAGGGCTGGGGGAACATTACATTTGAGATTGGAGAGGCGTCCAACGGGGCGCCTCATTTTTAGGGTTCGAATCCCCAGCCTCCTTTCTCCGCACAAAGAAGGGCCCCAAATGGGACCCTTCTTTCAATTCAAACTGGCGGAGAGCTGGGGATGTCCGGGCATGCTGCGCATGCCCTCCGGCTTCAAAGCCTGGCGGCTTTTCGCCCACGGGCTACAAACGCTTTCGCGTTTGCTTAACGCCCGTGCCCTCTCGGGTTCGAATCCCCAGCTAACGTTCTCCATACCAAAAAGGGCCCCTTACGGAGCCCTTCTTCAAATTCGTACTGGCGGAGAGCTGGGGATTCGAACCCCAGATGCCCTTTTGGGGCATACTCGCTTAGCAGGCGAGCACCTTCGGCCTCTCGGTCAGCTCTCCGTAACAGCCGTTCTATAGTAACCAAACAGTCGAGGATGGGCAAGAGGGAATTTGGAGCGATTCCATTTTTACCTTTCCCGCACCGCCTCCAACAAATAGTCGCGCATATACGGAATTGCAAACGAAACACAGCCATAGCCCGCAGGCTCAATCAGTCCCGTATCGATCAGACGTTTGCGATACGACCCGACTTTATTCGCCGGCAACCCCATCTTCTTGGCGATATCACCGTTGGCAATCTCATCGCCCTCGCATTGAGCCATTGCCGCGAGATACTGAAACTGTCGCTCCGAAACCCTGCGCAGCGCCGGGGCAATCACCATAGCATTAAAGCTATCAAGAGCCGCTTGGATACCTTTACGCGCGGACCCTTCGTTCACGCTCTCCGCCCCGCTGCGCGCAGCAACCTGCCAAGCGTAATATCCGACCAACTGGACCATAAAGGGATAGCCTGCTGAAGCCTTTGTTAATAGCTCAGCGGCGTCTTCATCGAGCTCCTTGCCCGCTCGTCTCATTGTATCCTCAAGCGATCCACCGACTTCAAAATCGGAGAGACGAGTGAGTTCGATATGTTTTGCCCGCTGAAGGAAGGTAAGGGTATCATCAACCACCACGCCATCCACCGATGTTGGCAAGCCGGCGAATGCAAAAGCGACATTCGCCCCTTGGCGAATCAAAAGCTGCATCTCATTGCCCAGCTCGCGCATTTCCTCAGTTGAGGCATCCTGAATCTCGTCGAGCGTAATGAGCAGACCTCCGCGCTTCGCGGCATCGTACATTGCCTCGCCCAGATGAGATGCCGACTTCGATACCTCAACGGAGCCAAGGCTGACTCCTAGAATTGATGGGGAAATCGACATTGACTCAAGACGAACATTTCGCTGTAGAGCCTCGAGGATTCTACTGCAAAAACCGGCATTCGAGGCGACGTCAACAACCTCGAATCCTTTTTTTCGCGCAAGATCACCCAATGCATTGAGAAGCACCGTTTTACCTGTGCCTCGGACGCCCGAGATGCGCATGAGTCGATCGGGAGCACCAGGACCATTCTCAAGGGCCTCGGCAAAATCATCCAAAACAGCGTCACGTCCGATAAGCTCAGGCGGATTCATGCCCGCCGTTGGCTTAAAGGGATTAATGGCTTTCGACATTCGACCCTCCTCTGCTAGTTTTAACAACTTTAACAAAGTTTAGCAACTTTAGCAGAGTTTAACAGTTTTAGCAGGCTCGGCGGCTTTGTGCCTTACCGATTCTGTCGGGTCCTCCCGCCCGCGCCGATACAAATAGCGCGGTGCGGCCCCTCTATACCGCCCCTATCCCAGCGAGCGATTGAGGGAGCCGAGCTCATCGTTGCCCATGGTGCGCCACATTTGATAGATGCAGCCGCGCGCCAAGAAAAAGAAGCCGTTATCGACGAGTTGCACGGCGGCATCCGCGAGTTGATTGGTCACGGCGGGCACCGGCGGCAGCTCAAGACCTGCCTTGCGGATAGTCTCGACAGCCTCCTCAAACGTGGGCGGTTTGATGACGCCCATCTCGTTCATAAGGCCCTGCATTTCCTCCTGCGCACTGCCACCCGACTCCTCGCCGCGCGGCACCAGGCGGTAGCACGCCAGCGCCAGCTCGAGCTGGTCGCAGTTCCAGTAGGCGAATGCCAGGCGATAGAACAGGTAACCGATCGAAGTTCGGTCGCTGGCGATGCGCAGGCCGTGGCGCGCCACCTCGATAATCTCGTCATAGCGCTCCAGACGTGCCAGCACGTTGATCAGGGCAAAGTGAGACTGCATAGACGAGCGTGCCAAATCGTAGAGACGACGCACCTCGGGCAGCGCACGCTCAAAGTCCTCTTGTTCGGCGTAAAAGCTGCAAATCTCGTGCTGGGCAAAATACAGCGCATCGGGAGCGCGAAGGATACGCACGGAACGGTCCTCTTCCATCACCGGCAGCACCATGCGCACCAGCTGGTTGTCGCAGAACTGGGTCTGCACTGGGCCCGTCGCCAAAAGCTCAGCAACCGTACACTTGGCTTCCAGCTCCTCGACAAGGCGAGAAAAGCCCTCGAAAGCACCAGCTCGGTCAACTTTGAATTGCTCGCGCAGCTCGACGACACGGGCGACATACGGATCGTTGTCCTCCTCCATGACCTCAAGCTCGTCAGCCGTATCAGCGAGCAGCAAATCGCGAAGCGCAGGCGGCAATGAACGATGGTCATCACGTGGTCGGGCGTGAACCTCTGCAGGCTCAATCATGTCCGGAGCATCTGCCTCATATGCCTCGAGCAAATGCTTGCAGGGCATGTCGTCCATATCCATGCTCTCAAGATCCTTGGCGACAGAAACGCAATCAGCCAGATAGGCCGCACGGCCAAAGGAATACGTTTCGACAACGCGCTCGCCCTGCTCGCCGTCGGGAGCCGCAATCTGCACGTAGCAGCGCGTGATGCGAGCACCCGAAGCAAAGCAAGCCGCCGCGAGTGTAAGCGCAACACGCGCATCGTGCTCAGTGGCCCATGCCGCGCGCTTAGGCTCATCCACCTCGCGCCAGGCGTCATCTTGAGCATCGTATTCGCGTCGCGGCATAGCATCGACAACCGTGCGGCCAAATCGCACCAGCATGATGCCCTCGGCAACGTTCGCTCGATAGGTATAGTCGAGCCGCGTGACCACGTTGAGCGCTTCTACGAGACGTGCAAAGCGAGTGCGAACGTCCCACTCGCCACCCGGCTGGCACGCAACCGTCCCCGGCTTGGCCCACGGGTTGTCATTCAACAGCGTTTCGAGCAAGCGAGGAACGTCGTTTGTCGTCTTGCTGATATGCCATAGGTCAAAGAGCGAGCAGCCCTCAAAGCTTGGCGACGAGGCAACGGGGCCCAACCCTGCCCCAATACGCTCAAGGATGCCCGATAGGCGGTTCAGGCGGCACTCGACGGCAAGCAGGGTATCGATCTCGTCCTGGTCCAGCAGGCTACGGTCAAAATTGAGATAGAAGAGCCTCGAGCGATCGATGCGCGCCAGGCTCATTTCGGTTTTGGCCGCGATGGTGCGCAGGCGTGGCAGATTAACTTCGCCCATCAAAGCGGCGGCATAGCGCTCAATGCCACTTGGATTATCTGCATGGTCAATGCGGTAGAGCAACGTTTCGATTGCATCGGGCAGCGGCGTGGAATCAAAACCCAGCAGTACCTCAACCGGCTCGGGGAGTTTTACAAGTTTGATCTTGTCGACGGCATTTTTCATGCCCTCGTCGAGGCCGTCACCGTCTGCCGTGCCTAAGACAGCGTTTTCAGAATCGGCAAATACCACGTAACGCAAGAACATCGAGGCCATGAACTCGCCGTAGCGAAGGCTGCGCGTCGAATTCCACGTCTCGCGATCGGATTGTTCGCGCATGGTGCCTTCGGGAGAGCCGATGACTCGCGCCCGGGAGTACATCGTCCCATCGGTACCCCTGACCGCAATCTCACCGATGTTGGAATCGGACTCGTCAAGAATCAGTTGCATGTCGGGATCGTCGGGCAGCGACATCTCGTTAACGGGACGGTCCACCTTATAGACCTCACCCGAAACGCTCACGTAGCCCAAAAGCGACACATGGCTTTTGCCGACGAATTCGACGACATAGCATGATTCATGCGGGTCCTCGCCAAAGAGCTTCCAAACCACGCCATACGAACGTCCCGCAGGCTGCTCGGGCATGGCCGGAAAGCGCTTTTTGGGATCGAGAAACCTGAGCTTGTATGTCGGACGCTCTGCCACGAAATATCACCCTGATCGGTCGCCTAAAGAAAGAGCGCGCCACGGGCTCACCGAGGCGCATACTCGAAATCTTACACGAGTCGATGAGAAATAGTCCCCGTTGACCGAGGTTCGAATCCATGCGGGGTCCGCCTAAAAGAAAAGCCCCCGTTGCCGGAGGCTTTCAATTTCAATTGGTGCGGCGTATAGGATTCCGCGTATCCGCTTGCGCGGATCCGCACCGGCTTCGC